>NZ_JNNN01000045.1:0-130655 GCF_000735635.1 Massilia sp. LC238
GCATCCGCATTCGGCGCTCGGCTACAAATCGCCGCGCATGTTTAGGAAAGAGCGACGCCGTCAGGCTCTGGAAACTGACGCTAACTAAGCATCAGGCTGTGTCCGGGAAAAGCGGGGCAAGATCATTCAGCAACTTCGACAAGTACCGCAACCTGTTCGTCTACGACGCGGCCGGCACCACCCTGCTGTACGTGCTGGCCATCACCGACAACCTCGGCGAGGTGAAGACCCGCGGCCTCGACCTGTCGGTGGCCTACCGCATGCCGCGCACGCGCTTCGGCAACCTCAGCGTCAACTTGGATGGCACCTACGTCAACAAGTACGACTACCAGAATGAGCCGGGCGGACCGTTTACCGAGAACGCCGGGCGCTATGCCGACGCCACCCCGGTCTTCCGCTGGCGCCACAACCTGCTGTTCACCCTGGCCCGCGGCGACTGGAGCTTCAACCTGGCCAACCGCTTCATGTCGCACTACACCGACCAGAACACGGCGGTGGCGCCGGAATTCTTCAACAAGGTCGGGCATTACTCGACCTGGTCGCTCTCGGCCACCTACACCGGCAACAAGAAGGCCGAGCTGACGGCGGGCATCAGGAACCTGTTCGACGAAGAACCGCCTTTCACCAACCAGGTCACCAACTTCCAGCTGGGCTACGATCCGCGCTACACCGACCCGCTCGGCTTCACGATCTATGCGCGCGTGACCTACCGCTTCTGAGGGCACCTGTAGGGACGAAAAAAAAAAGCCGGCCCGCGTCAAGCGCGGGTCGGCTTTCTCTTGCGGAAGGTGCGCGTCAGGCGGTGCCGCCCACGGTCACGCCGTCGATGCGCAGGGTCGGCTGGCCGACGCCGACCGGCACGCTCTGGCCTTCCTTGCCGCACACGCCCACGCCCGAATCCAGGCGCATGTCATTGCCGATCATGGAGATATTGTTCATCACTTCCGGGCCGTTGCCGATCAGGGTCGCACCCTTCACCGGATAGCTGATCTTGCCGTTCTCGATCATGTAGGCTTCACTGGCCGAGAACACGAACTTGCCGTTGGTGATGTCGACCTGGCCGCCGCCGAAATTGACCGCATACAGGCCGTTCTTCACCGAGGCCAGGATTTCTTCCGGATCCTTGTCGCCCGCCAGCATGTAGGTGTTCGTCATGCGCGGCATCGGCAGGTGGGCGAAGGACTCGCGGCGCGCATTGCCGGTGACCGGCATCTTCATCAGGCGCGCATTCATCGTGTCCTGGATATAGCCCTTCAGGATGCCGTCCTCGATCAGGGTCGTGCACTGGGTCGGGTTGCCTTCGTCGTCCATGTTGAGCGAGCCGCGGCGGTCCTGCAGGGTGCCGTCGTCGACCACGGTCACGCCCTTGGCCGCGACGCGTTCGCCGATGCGGCCGGCGTAGGCCGAGGAACCCTTGCGGTTGAAGTCGCCTTCCAGGCCGTGGCCCACCGCCTCGTGCAGCAGCACGCCGGGCCAGCCCGGGCCGAGCACGATGGTCATCGGGCCGGCCGGCGCCGGACGCGCTTCCAGGTTGACGCAGGCCGACTTCACCGCTTCGGTCGCGTACTTGTCGAGCAGCTCGTCGCTGAAGTAGCCGTAGTCGTAACGCCCGCCGCCGCCCGAGGAGCCGACTTCGCGGCGCCCGTTCTGCTCGGCAATGACGGTGACGGACACGCGCACCAGCGGACGGATGTCGGCCGCCAGCACGCCGTCGCTGCGCACCACCAGCACCACGTCGTATTCGCCGGCCAGGCCAGCCATCACCTGCACCACGCGCGGATCCTTGGCGCGCGCCATCTTTTCCACGCGCTCCAGCAGTTTCACTTTCGCCGTCGCGTCGAGCGAGGCGAGCGGATCGTGCGGCAGGTAGAGCGAGCGGCCGCCGGTCGGGCGCGCCGCGGTGGCGATCTTCACCTTGCCGGCGCCTGCGCGGGCGATGGTGCGGGTGGCGGTCGCCGCGTCCAGCAGCGCCGCTTCGGAAATGTCGTCGGAATACGAAAAGGCCGTCCGGTCACCCGACACGGCGCGCACGCCGACGCCCTGGTCTATCGAGAAGCTGCCGGTCTTGACGATGCCCTCTTCCAGGCTCCAGCCTTCGCTCTTGGTGAACTGGAAATACAGGTCGGCGTAGTCGACCTTGTGCGTGAACATCGAGCCCAGCGCATTGAGCAGCTTGCCCTCGTCGAGGCCGAATGGCGTCAGCAGCACGTCGCGTGCGACAGCCAGGGAGGAAAGGTTCGGTTCGAATGGTTTCATTTTGCGGTCGGTCGTTCGTTTGGAAAGTCCATTTTGCCATATCCGGGCACTTCGTACCGGACACGAGACACGGTTCGGCTGAGCCGGCCGCCAGACGCGAACCGGCGTTTACATCTTGCGGTGCTTCAGCGCCGGCAGGCTCTCGCGCACGCTGGTCAGGAAATCCTCGTCGAGGGTGCCGCTGATCACGCCCTCGCCCTCGCGCAGCACCGCCTTCACTTCGCCCCAGGGGTCGACCAGCATGCTGTGCCCGAAGGTGCGGCGGCCGTTCGCGTGCAGGCCTCCTTGCGCCGAGGCTAGCACGTAGCACTGATTCTCGATCGCCCGCGCGCGCAGCAGCACTTCCCAGTGCGCGAGACCCGTGGTGTGGGTGAAGGCGGCCGGCACGATGATCAGGGCGCACTCGCCCATCGCCCGGAACAGTTCCGGAAAGCGCAGGTCATAGCACACCGACAGGCCGACCCGGCCGAACGGCGCCTGGAAACTGCCCACGCTTTCCCCCGGCACGATGGTGCGCGCCTCGTCGTAGGACTCGCTGCCCTTGTTGAAGCCGAACAGGTGGATCTTGTCGTAGCGGCTGACCGGCTTGCCCTGCGGGTCGTAGACCAGGGTGGTGTTGAGCACCTTGCCGTCCACCTTCGATACCAGTGGCAGCGTGCCGCCCACCAGCCAGATGCCGTGCTCGCGCGCCAGCTGCGCCATGCAGTCCTGGATCGGGCCGGCGCCCTCCGGTTCGGCCTGCGCCACCTTGTCGCTGTCGCTCATGCCCATGATCGGCCAGTATTCCGGCAACGCCACCAGCTGGGCGCCGTCAAGCGCCGCCTGCGCCACCAGCCGGCGCGCGGTCGCCAGGTTGTCTTCCACCCGCGGGGTGGACACCATCTGCACTGCGGCTACCTTGCTCATGTCCTTGTCACTCCTTCTTCGGATTGGGGCGCGCGCCAGGCTGGGCCTGGGCCTTGGCCTGGCTTGGCGCCGGCGCGGGATTGTCGATCTTGGTGATGGTCGGGGACCGCCACGGTCCGGAAATCTGCATCTGGTAAGTCAGCGCCTTCATCACCGGCGCGCGCAGGAACAGCTGCGCCAGGTAGCTGCCGATGCCGACGATCGGGTTGACCGCCAGGCCGTACACCAGCGGACCGGTGCCGAGGTTGAATTCGGGGATCACGACGACCCGCAGGTTGGTGGTCTCGTGGGCGATGTCGGCAGTCCCGTCCATCAGGATGGTCGCCGCCACCCCGTGCATCTTGAGGTTGTCGGTACGCAGCACGCCACGCTGGATCAGGGCATTGGCGCTGATGCCGTCGAAGGCCAGGCCTTCCGAGAACACATCGTGGAAGTCGAGCTTGAGCAGGCGCGGCAGGGCCTGCAGGCTGAGCACCCCGAGCAGCTTGGCCGCGCCCGGGTCCTGCTTCAGGAACTGGCCCGATTCGACGTTCATCTCGATCTGGCCCGACAGGCTCGGAATGTCCAGGTCGTAAGGCAGTCCGCTCCAGGAGATATCGCCCGACATCTTGCCCTTGCCGCGGCGCAGGGTTTCGGGGAAGCCAAGGCGGTCGAGCAGCTTGCCGGCGTCGTCGATGTCGAGCATGAAATTCAGGCTGGTGTTACTGCGCCCATCCTTGTACAGCCAGCGTCCGTTGGCCTTCAGCTGGCCGTCCGGGTTGTCGAGGCTGAGGCGGTTGATGCGCCATTCGCGCCCGGCCAGCGCCTGCACATTGCTGGCCTGCAGTTCGAGGCGGCCGAGGCGCTTGTTTGCGAGCTGGAACTGTTCGGCCACGATGTCGAGTGAGGGAATGGTGGCGCTGGCGCCGCGGTTCGATTCCAGCAGGTGCTTGACCTCGGCTTCGCTTGACTCCGGAATCACCAGCGAGGCCAGGCGCGCGGTCACCTTGCCGACACCCTGCCCTCCGCCGGTCTCGGCCCAGGTCACGTAGCCGCTCGCATGGCGCGAATGCAGGTTGGCCTGCCAGGTGTTGGCCAGGTGTGTGGCGCCCAGCACCACGTCGGCCATGCGGCGCTCGCCGATGGTCAGTTCGCCCACCCGGCCGCCGATCAGGGTCGGCATCACGTACTGGGCAAACCCGGCGCCGCTGCTTCCTTCTCCGGCGGCCTCCCCGCCCTCGTCCGCGATCGCCTTGCCGGCGGCGATCCAGCCGTCCGCGTTCAGCGCGCGCATGTTCACGTGGATCATCATGCCGCTGTCCGGCGCCGGCGCCGGCACGTTGACGCCGATGCCGCCGCGCAGCACGGTCCAGGGCGCGCGTCCCGTCTTCTCGCGCTGGTAGCGCGCAGCCACGCCCTCGCCCAGCGCGACGCGGATCTCGTCGCGCGCCACGCCGCCCACGGTCGGTTCGCCGGCGAGCACGAAGCGCAGCGGCAGGCTATCGGCCTCCGGCTTGTTGAGCGGCGCCGGCAGTTCCAGGCCCAGGCCGGCCAGGTTCGATTCGAGGGTGACGGTGCGTCGTCCTTCGCGCACCACCACGCTGCCGGTATATGGCGTGCTGCCCGCGAGGCGCTGCGCCAGCCGCCCCAGCGCCGGCGCCGGCGCGGTGCGGCGCATGCCTTCGGCGTTCAGCGTGCCGTGCAGGCGGATCGCGATGCTGCCGTCCTTCTGGGTGCCGCCGGACAGGCCCAGCGGCCCGCCCAGGAAGCTGGCGCCCACGCCGTTCAGGGCGACACCGCGCTCCCAGAATTCGATCTTCCCTTCCGCGGCCTGCAATGCCGGCAGTTCCGGGAACAGGCTGATGTCGTTGCCCAGCAGTTGCAGGCTGCCCTGCACCTTCGTCTCGGGCAGATGTGCCAGCGGCATGCGCAGCCGCAGGCCCAGGCGCGCGTTGCCGCCGGCGCGGGTTTCGTCGGTAAAGTGGCCGATCCATTCCGGCACCGGGCTGGCCGCCACGTAGCGCAGGAATTCCTGCAGCGGCGCGGCGGCGTTGCCGTCGATTTCGAGCATCATCTTCTCGTGCGCGCCCAGGTCGGGGATCACCGCTTTCACGTTGGACAGCGCCACGCCCATGGTGCGCAGGGTGTCGCCGCGGATTTCCATGCGCGCGCGGTCGAATTCGATGCGGCCGTTGATGTTCTCGGCCACCGGCCACTGCGGGGTGCCGTCGGGGTGGCGGTGGCCAGGGGCGTACTCGAGGCGCGCATTCTCGAGGCGGCCGGCGACGTGGAATTCGCCGCGGGCGCGCTCCAGCACATTATTGGCGCGGAACGGGAAGCCGGCCAGGTCGCCGCGCAGGCGCAGGCGCGCATCGCGCAGGGTGCCGCCCTGCAGCGCGTCGCTCAGCCAGTGGCCCAGGTGCTCGGGGGTGGCCAGCGGCAGGAAGCGCCCGACCGAGCCGATCGCGAAGCCGTCGAGCGTGGCGGTGATGTCGGCCGTGCCCGGCCCTGCCCGGCTGCCGTCCGGCAGCAGGGGCAGGCTATGGCGTCCGGACAGCGAGCCGGACAGCGCCCCCTGGGCGAAGGACAGGTTCTCGAGCTCGACCAGCAGCTGCTTGCCCGGGTCGAAATTCCAGCGCGCCTTCAGGGCGAGCCGGTCGAGCGGCATCGCGCTCTGCGCGAACCAGGCCGGCATGTGCAGGACCAGCGCGGTCGAGTCGACCGTCAGGCTACCGCCGTTCTGGCTGGCGTCGATGCTGCCGCTCAGGTTCTGGAAGCCGGGGGTGGCCGGACGCGGCGGCATGGCCGGCTGGCCGTCCCGTGCCGGCTGGGCCGGGCGCGCCGCCTGCGCATTGATGGCCAGGGCGGCGACGTCGCCGCGCAGGCGATAGCTGCGCAGCGCCGGATAGCGCCCTTCCCATTCGGCCGCCACGTCGAGCAGGCGGCCGCGCGGGGCGTAGTCGAGCAGCATCTGGCGCTGCTGGGGCGGCAGCGGCAGGTAGCCGGCCAGGGCGGCCAGGGCGCCGATGTCGAGCTGGCGCGCGCTCAGCTCGCCATATTCCGGCTTGCCCTCTCTGGCCGGGCGCCAGGTCTGTTCGAGCGTGGCGGGCGGCAGCGCGTGGCCGTCGCGGGTGGTGACGGAGAAATCTGTCAGGCTGATGGTGTGGCCGTGGGCGCCGAAGGTCGGCTTGCCTTCGTCCTTTCCCGGCAACATCTCCTCGCGCGCGGCCAGGCGTCCGGAGATGCGCGCCAGCTCGAGCGGCGCCAGGGTCGGGCCCAGGCGCGCGTTGACGTCGGCCAGGGCCAGGTCGGCGGTGAAGCCGGCCACCCTGGCCTGGTCGACGTTCAGCCAGGCGCGCACCGAACCGCGTCCGCTGGCCATCTGGAACGGCAGGTCGATATGCTGCTTCCAGGCCACCAGGTCGGCGCCGCGCAGGTCGGCATACAGCTCGCCCTTCCAGCGCGCGATGTCCGAGGGACGGGCGCCGAAACGGTGGCGGAAGCGCGCCCGCACGTCGAGCGGCTGGCCGAGCGCGCGCGGCGGGGTGGCGCGCAGCGCGAAGCGGTGGCCGCCGCCGAAGCGGTTCAGCAGCGCCAGGGTCACGTCGGAGAGGGCCAGGGTCGGCCTGCCGCGCAGCTCGTCGGTCCAGTCGACCCGGCCGCCGCGGATCACGATCTCGCGCTGGCGCAGCAGCCAGTCGGCGCCGCGCCCGTCGTCCTTCTTGCTGGGGTCGAGCCGCACGCCGGCCACGCTGATGATGCCGTCGCGGCCGCGCCGCACGTCCAGCTGGGGACCGTTCACTTCGAGCGCATGCAGGCGCGGTTCCAGGGCGGCCAGGCTCCACCAGGACAGGGCCGCCGTGACCTTCGGCAGGGCCAGCAGCTGGCGTCCGCCGCGGTCGCTCAGGCGCACGTCGCCAAGCGTCAATACAGGATGGATGCCCTGCCACCCGGCTTCCAGGTGCGCGATGCTGACGCGGTTGCCGAGCGCGCGCCCGGCGGCCGTTTCGATGTCGCCTTTATACAGGTCGATGTTGGGCAGGATGGCGTAGCGCAGCACCAGGAACAGCAGCGCCAGGCCGAAATACAGCAGCAGCACCAGCTTGATGGCAAACCCGAGGAAATGGTGCGAGGCCAGGTTCGCATAGCGGTAGCACGCGCGCAGCCGATGCCAGCGCACGCGTGCTCCCTCGATCGCTGGCCGGTGAACGGCCGTCGCCTGCGGGTCCTGGTTGTCCATCAAGGTACTCAAAAAGGCTCGCCGTAAATGTAATTCTCTAATAACAGATAGTTGCAACAGCCGCGGCGTCTACCTTACCATCGTGCTGACCTCTAGGCTCCCAGCAGCACGGCGGGCAATTCTACCGCACGAATGCCTGCCGGACGGCAAAAACCCACACCGGATCGACACCATGCACCCAGCTTCGCCGTCCGTACGTTCCCGCTTCCTCCAGCGCTGGCTCGGCGCCGACCCCGCCCGCCCCGCCCTGCTCGACGGGGCCTGCTGATTATCCCTGTCCAGCGTCGACTTCGGCGCCTTGTTGGCGCGCGAGCTCGACGCTGGCCTGCCCCTGCCGCGGGCCATGCGGCGCCTGCGCAACCTGCTCGTATGCGGCCTCATCCGGCGCGACCTGGATGGCCTGGCCGACCTGGACGAGGTGGTCACCGCCATGACCCGCTTCGCCGACTTCGCCATCCGCACCCACACCGAGGCCTTGGGCGCGGAACTGGTCGCGGCCCACGGCATGCCGCTAGGGGAGGAATCCGGCCGGCCCCAGCAGCTCATGGTGCTGTCCATGGGCAAGGGCGGCGGCGGCGAGCTGAACGTGTCTTCCGACATCGACCTGATCTTTGTGTACCCCGAGGACGGCGAGACCGCTGCCGGCCCCGGCCAGCGCCAGCTGTCCAACCACGAATTCTTCGTGCGCCTCGGCCGCCGCCTGATTGCCGCCCTGTCGGAAATCATCGAGGACGGTTTCACCTTCCGCGTAGACATGGCGCTGCGGCCCAACGGCAATTCGGGCCCGCTGGCGGCCAGCCTGGCGATGGTCGAGGAATACCTCATTGTGCAGGGCCGGGAATGGGAGCGTTATGCCTGGGTCAAGGCGCGCGCGGTCACCGGCGACGCGGAGGACATCGCGGCGCTGGACGCAATCGTGCGTCCCTTCGTGTTCCGGCGCTACCTCGACTTCGGCGTGATCGATGCGATCCGCAACATGCACGCCCAGATCCGCGCCGAGGTCAAGCGCCAGGAGCGCCTGCACCCCGAGCGCAGCCACAACGTCAAGCTGGGCCGCGGCGGGATCCGCGAGATCGAGTTCCTGGCCCAGGTCTTCCAGCTGATCCGCGGCGGGCGCGACCCGGCGCTGCGCGAGCGCTCCACGCGCGCTACCCTGCGCCTGCTGGCCGAGCGCGAGCTGCTGTCCCAGGACACGGTGGCGCGCCTGCTCGAGGCCTATGCTTTTCTGCGCAACCTGGAGCACCGCCTGCAGTACCTGGACGACGCCCAAACCCACACCCTGCCGGCCAACGAGGAAGACCGCCTGACGGTGGCGCAGATGATGGGCCTGCCCGACGTGGCGACCCTGCTGGCGCGGATGGAGGAACAGCGTACGTACGTGGCCGCCCAGTTCGACGCGATTTTCGCAGACAAGGCCGAGCCCGCCGATTCCGAGACCACGCTTCTCGCCGACGACCCGGAAAACCGCGACGCGATCGCGTCCCGCCTGCTCGAGCTCGGCTACGACGACCCGCCCGGTGCGGCGGCGCGCCTGGTCGCCACGCTGCAGGGGCCGCGCCTGAGCAGCCTGCCGGAGGCGAGCCGCGCCAGGCTGCTGGCGCTGGGCGACGCCGCCCTCGGCCAGATCGCCACCGTGGTGCGCGAGGCCGGGGTCGGCAACCACGCCGCCACGCTCGGGCGCCTGCTCGACTTTTTCGAAGCCATCGCACGCCGTTCGGCCTACCTGGCGCTGCTGACCGAATACCCGCACACGCTCGAGCGCGTGATCCGGATGATGAATGCCAGCGGCTGGGCCGCCACCTTCCTGACCCAGCACCCGATCCTGCTCGACGAACTGCTGGACGACCGCAACGAGGGCGCTGGCGACATGGGCCAGCTGGCGGCCAGCCTCGACGAGCAGCTGAACGCCGCCGCCGGCGACACCGAGCGCCAGCTCGACATCCTGCGCGAAGCCCACCATGCCCAGCTGTTCCGGCTGCTGGCCCTGGACCTGGCCGGCGAGCTCTCGGTCGAGCGCCTGGCCGACCACCTGTCCCTGCTGGCCGACACCATCGTCGGCGCCACCATCCGCCACGCCTGGCGCGCGATCGCCAGCCGCCACTGCGAGGTACCGCGCTTCGCCGTCATCGCCTACGGCAAGCTGGGCGGCAAGGAGCTCGGCTACGTATCCGACCTCGACGTCATCTTCCTGTTCGACGACGAGGACGACATGGCGCCGTCCAACTACGCCAAGCTGGCGCAGCGCTTCATCACCTGGAACACGGCCCATACGGCGGCCGGCATCCTGTTCGACATCGACACCGCGCTGCGCCCGGACGGCGCCAGCGGCATGCTGGTGTCCACCGTGGCCGCCTTCGAGCGCTACCAGCACGAATCGGCCTGGATCTGGGAACACCAGGCCCTGACCCGGGCCCGCTTCTGCGCCGGCGACGCCGCCATCGGCGCCCGCTTCGAACGCATCCGCGACGCGGTACTGCGCAAGGACCGCATCAGCCAGGAACGGCAGCTCAAGGACGAGGTGCGCGCGATGCGCAAGCGCATGCGCGACGCCAACGTGAATTCCGGCGCCCTGTTCGACCTCAAGCAGGACGAAGGAGGGATGATCGACATCGAGTTCATCGTCCAGTACCTGGTGCTGCGCCATGCGGCCAGCTACCCGCAATTGACGGCGAATGCCGGCAACATCGCCCTCCTGAAGCTTTCCGGCGAGCTCGGCCTGATCGACCCCAGCCTGGCCGCGGAGGCGGCAAGCGCCTACCGCGCGATGCGGCGCCTGCAGCACCAAGTGCGTTTGCAGGGCCAGGAAAAGGCCCGTGTCGATCCGCAACTGCTGGGCGGCCACCCGGATGCGGTGCGGCGCCTGTGGCAGGCCTGTCTGGGCGACTGATTACCCATCCGGCATGCCCGCTCCGGACTGGTGCAGGCGCCTCGTTTCCATGCAAATCGACCTTGCGGCGCACGTTCATCGTGCGCCGTCTTTCTATTGACTTTTGGGTCAGAAATTTACATCGAGTAACTGTTGTTTTTAGGACAGTTTTGACCTCTTCGTATATTGACTCTGGTCAATGTACGGTGATCTTATACAGTTGTGTATGCACTTCGGCATCGTTGTTTACCCGCAGCATGCTAGGCCGCACAAGTTGCAATTTTTAAAACATAAATCCGCGTCCCGTCCAAGACGCAAAGATGGAGAACACATGCAACAACGAACCAAGATCGCGTTGGCAGTCGCCGTCGCCCTTCAGTCCATGGTTTCCGTCGCTCAGGCTCAAGAGGTCCTGCAGCGCGTGGAAGTCACTGGCTCGCGCATCCGCCAGGTTGACCTGGAAACCTCGCAGCCGATCCAGGTGATGACCCAGGAGCAGATCCAGAAGACCGGCCTGGTCACTGTCGGCGACATCATCGCCAATATGTCGTCGGCCGGTTCGCCGGCCTTCAGCAAGGGCGGCTCGCTGACCTCGAACCGTGAGAACGGCGGCCAGTACGCCAACCTGCGCAACCTCGGTTCCCAGCGCCTGCTGGTGCTGGTCAACGGCAAGCGCTGGACCCAGACCGTGGCCGGCCTGACCGACATGTCGACCATCCCGTCGTCGATGATCGAGCGCATGGAAATCCTGAAGGACGGCGCTTCCTCGATCTACGGTTCCGACGCGATCGCGGGCGTGGTCAACATCATCCTGAAGAAGTCGATGGAAGGGGGCCAGGTCAGCCTGTATACCGGCCGCAACGAAAGCGTGGCCGATGGCCGCAACAAGGACTTCTCGCTGAGCTACGGCGCCGGCAACGACAAGGCTTCGCTGATGTTCGGCCTGTCGCACACCGAGGCGGGCGCCGTCTGGTCGCGCGACCGCGAGTTCACCGCTTACTCGCGCACCAACGAATTCCCGCTCGAAGGCCTGGGCGGCGGTCCGTGGGGCCGTATCCGCCAGGTCTCTGCCTCCGGCGGTGCGACCGGCTTCGACCGCATCCTGAACCATACCGGCGACCAGCTCGGCGAAGGCATCGGCCAGGATTCGCGCAACCCGGCCAACTACCACAACGTCGTGGGCGGCGCCCCGATCGCGGCCGACAACTTCAACACCACGCGCCAGATGGTGTTCGCGATGCCGACCAAGCTCGACACCATTTTCACCAAGGGCGAACTGCAGCTGCCCTACGACATGCGCTTTACGACCACCGCGATGTACGCCTCTCGCAAGGGCGTGTCGACCACCGCCGGCTATCCGCTGAGCTCGACCTCGCAGAGCAAGTACCCGGTCTACATCGACAAGGACAGCTACTACAACCCCTACGGCAACCAGGTGGCCGGCGCCGGCCAGGGCCAGGACTTGTTCTTCTACCGCCGCACCATCGAGGTGCCGCGCGTGACCGAGAACACCAACCGCACCCTGCACATCGACGCCACCCTCGAAGGCAGCTTCGAACTGCGCTCGATGCCGTTCAACTGGAGCGTGGGCTACAACCACAGCAAGGTGGACGGCGACACCCAGGCCACCGGCAACCTCAACCTGCTGAACCTGAAAAAGGCCCTGGGTCCGTCCTTCCGCAATGCGTCCGGCGTGGTCCAGTGCGGCACCCCCGGCGCCCCGATCCCGCTGGCGGACTGCACCCCCTGGGACATCCTGGGCGGCCCGTCGGCCTCGACCCCGGAAGCGCTGAACTACGTCATGTCAGTCGGCGGCTACACCTACGGCAGCAAGGTCGACAGCGCGACCGCCGACGTCAGCGGCGAACTGTTCCAGCTGCCGGCCGGCGCCCTTGGCGCCGCAGTCGGTATCGAACACCGTACCGTGGAAGGCTGGGACCTGCCGGGCCAGTTCAACCGTTCGGGCTTCTCGACCGACCTGGCCGGCAACCCGACCACCGGCCGCTACACCGTGCGTGAAGCCTACGCCGAGCTGAACATCCCGATCCTGAAGGGCCTGCCCCTGGTCGAATCGTTGTCGGCCAACCTGGCGACCCGTTATTCGGACTACAGCAACTTCGGTTCGGCCAACAACAGCAAGGCCAGCTTCACCTACCGCCCGATCAAGGACCTGATGTTCCGCGGCACCTGGGCGGAAGGCTTCCGCGCCCCGACCGTGGGCGACTCCTTCGGCGGCGGCCAGCAATCCTTCGACTCCTACCTGGATCCGTGCGACACCGTCTACGGCGACGCGGCGCGCAACCCCACCGTGCTGGGCCGTTGCAACAGCGGCATCGGCGGCGTCCGCGGCACCCCGGCGGCCTTCCGCCAGAAGACCCAGACCGGCGCCAGCATCACTTCCAGCTCGAGCGTGCAGACCTCGGTGCCGTTCAACGTCAACGCCGGCAATGCATTCCTGCAGCCGGAGACCGCGGTCACCCGCACCCTGGGCACGGTGTTCAACCCGTCCTTCATTCCGGGCTTCTCGGCGGCGATCGACTGGTACAGCATCACGATCAGCAACCGCATCGTTTCGGTGTCGTCGAACTACGTCCTGGGCGAGTGCTACAACCAGGGCCTGGCTGACTTCTGCTCGCTGGTCACCCGTGACGCAACCGGCATGGTCACCGACGTACGCCGCGGCAACGCCAACCTGGGCCAGGTGAAGACCGAAGGCGTGGACGTCGAACTGCGCTACCGCCTGCCGCGCTTCTCGTGGGGCCAGGTCAACCTGCGCAGCGAAACCACCTACCTGGACGAGTACTCGACCAAGAGCAACGCGACCGCGCAGTGGATCGACTTCTCGGGTGACTATGACCTGCATCGCTGGAAGTCGAACTTCACCACCGACTGGTCGCTGGGCAACTGGAGCGCCACCTGGGGTGTCCGCTACCTGAGCGATGTCACCGACAGCTGCCTGAGCATTCCGAACCGTTGGCAGTGCAACGAGCTGACCACCGTCCGTCCGGGCGCTACCGCACCTGGCGCGAACCGCCTGGGTTCGCTGGTGTACCACGACATCAGCGCTGGCTACAAGTTCGCCTGGAACGGCAACGTGCGCGTCGGCGTGAACAACGCTTTCGACAAGAAGCCGCGCTTCACCGTCCTCGGCGCAGCGTCCTCGACCTACGTGGACGCCGACCTGCCGATCGACCGCTTCATCTACGTGCGCTACAACCAGGCATTCTGATCGCATAGTTAGCGGTACCAGCGCAATTTAATTGCGTAGCGAGCCCGTCCGGCGCAAGCCGGGCGGGCTTTTTTGTATTTGAACAAGCGATATGCAAGTGTCAATAGTTAATTCAATCGTGCGCGTAAGTACACAATTTAGCAACAATTGAGTGATTAACAACCCTGATTCCGTTGACAGTCATGCGCACCGAATGCTTTGATTGCTGACTTGAAAGTAATTCCAGTTAAAACATTGACTACTTTCAGGTGGTCGATAGACCTTCCCGGTGGCTTTGCTGCAAAACGGCATGGCTGCGTTTTCACCCAAGGAGTTTGGCAACATGATGGAAAAAATCTTGTCCCAGTCGATCCGCGTGATCTGCCTGGGCGGCATGACCCTCGGCATGACCGCCGCAATCGCACAGGAAGCTTCGCAGCCGCTGCAGCGCGTTGAAGTGACTGGTTCCCGCATCCGCCAGGTTGACCTGGAAACGGCACAGCCGGTCCAGATCCTGAACCAGGAACAGATTCAGAAAACCGGCCTCGTCACCGTCGGCGACATCCTGAACAACCTGTCTTCGGCCGGCGCGCCTGACTTCAGCCGCAGCGCCTCGCTGACCTCGAACACGGAACAGGGCGGCCAGTACGTCAGCCTGCGCAACCTGGGCTCGAACCGCCTGCTGGTGCTGGTGGACGGCAAGCGCTGGACCCAGACCGTTGCCGGCTACACCGACCTGTCGACCATCCCGTCGGCCATGATCGAACGCATGGAAATCCTGAAGGATGGCGCTTCGTCGATCTACGGCTCGGACGCGATCGCAGGCGTGGTGAACATCATCCTGAAGAAGAACATGGAAGGCGGCCAGCTGAACCTGTACACCGGCGCCTACGATGAAGGCGACGGCCGCAACAAGGACTTCTCGCTGACCTACGGCGCCGGCAACGACAAGGCGTCGCTGATGTTCGGCCTGTCGCACACCGAGCAGGGCCGCGTCAGCCCGATGACCCGCGAGATCACCGCGAGTTCCTACGGCCCGGGCCACTACGGCGACGGCTTCGGCGCTTCGCCATGGGGCCGCATCACCCCGGTCAGCGCATCGGGCGGCTCGAACACCAGCGCAGCCAACGGCGGCTTCAACCGCATCCTGAACCATACCGGCAACTGGGACGGCAAGGGTGTCGGCGCCAACTCGCGCGACCCGAACAGCTACCACGCCTACACCGGCGTCAACGAGGACAAGTACAACTCGACGCAGGACATGGACCTGATGTCGCCGAACAAGCTCGACACCCTGTTCATCAAGGGCGAGCTCGCGCTGCCGAAAGACATGCGCTTCAAGACCACCGCGATGTACTCGCAGCGCGAATCGACCCGCCAGATCGCCGGCTATCCGCTGCAGTCGACCAGCCAGGCCAAGTACCCGGTCTACATCGACAAGGACAGCTACTACAACCCGTACGGCAACCAGGTACAAGGCGCCGGCCGTGGCCAGGACCTGTTCTTCGCCCGCCGCACGATCGAGCTGCCGCGCCTGACCGAGAACGAAAACCGCACCCTGCACATCGACGCGACCCTGGAAGGCGAATTCAACTTCCGCGACACCGCCTGGAACTGGGACATCGGCTACAACCACAACAAGGTCTCGGGCATCTCGCGCGACAGCGGCAACATCAACCTGCTGACCCTGAAGCGCGCCCTCGGCCCGTCGTTCATGAACGCCTCGGGCGTGGTCCAGTGCGGCACCCCGACCTCGCCGGTCCCGCTGGCTGACTGCGTCCCTTGGGACATCCTGGGCGGCCCGTCGGCTTCGACCCCGCAGGCACTGGCCTACGTCAACACCTCGGGCGCCAAGACCTACGGCTCGACCATCAACAGCGCCACCGCCAACATCGGCGGCGAAGTCTGGCAGCTGCCGGCCGGCGCCCTGGGCGTGGCAGTCGGCGTCGAGCACCGCGAAGTCAAGGGCTCGGACGTGCCTGACCAGTTCTCGCAGTCGGGCTACTCGACCAACCTGTCGGGCCTGCCTACCTACGGCCGCTACACCGTGCGCGAAGCCTATGCTGAAGTGAACATCCCGGTGTTCAAGGCCCAGCCTTTCGCTGAGCTGCTGAGCTTCAACCTGGCCACCCGCCACTCGGACTACAGCAACTTCGGCGTGACCAACAACAGCAAGGCCAGCTTCATGTACAAGCCGGTCAAGGACCTGCTGGTCCGCGGTACCTGGGCAGAAGGCTTCCGTGCACCGACCCTGGACGACATCTCGGGCGGCGGTTCGCAGTCCTTCGACACCTTCCTGGACCCGTGCGACACCAGCTTCGGCGAAGCTTCGCGTAACTCGGCAGTGGCAGCGCGTTGCGCCAGCGGCTTCGCCGGCGTGCGTGGCACCCCAGCGAACTTCCGCCAGCTGCGCCAGGCAGGCACCCCGATCACCAGCACCTCTGGCGACCAGTCGCTGGTGGCGTTCTCTTCGGGCGCAGGCAACCAGTTCCTGACCCCGGAAACCGCGGTCACCAAGACCGCCGGCTTCGTGTACAGCCCGTCGTTCCTGAGCGGCTTCAGCGTGGGCCTGGACTGGTACAACATCAAGATCGCCAACCGCATCACCGCGATCGGCGCATCCTACGTGGCCAACCAGTGCTACATCCAGGGCGACGCCAACTTCTGCAGCGTGATCCAGCGTGACCCGGTCACCGGCCAGATCAACCAGCTGTCGCGCGGCAACGCCAACCTGGGCCAGATGGAAACCGAAGGCCTGGACCTGGCGATCAACTACCGCTTCCCGCGTAGCGCCTACGGCCAGTTCGGCCTGCGCAGCGAAACCTCGTACACCGACAAGTTCCGCACCCGCAGCAGCTCGGCCAACGAGTGGAACGAATACGCCGGCGACTACTTCTACAACCGCGTGAAGTCGAACAACTCGATCGACTGGAGCATGGGCAACTGGAGCGCCACCTGGGGCTTCCGTTACTTCAGCCCGGTCAAGGACCAGTGCTGGACCTCGACCGTCGAGTGCAACATGCCTAACGTCGAAACCGCTTCGTTCGGCACCGGCGCCAACAAGCTGGGCTCGGTCACCATCCATGACCTGAGCGTCGGCTACAAGACCGCGTGGAACGGCCGCATCCTGCTGGGCGCGAACAACATCTTCGACAAGAAGCCGCGCATCGCCTACAGCACCCAGGCTAGCGGCGCCGCGGTTGACGTCGACCAGCTGCTGGACCGCTTCATCTACGTCCGCTACACCCAGAACTTCTAATGGTGTAGCGCGCGGAACCCGCAAGGGTTCCCGTGACGACAATGCCCGCCAGGCTAGCCTGGCGGGCATTTTTCATTGGGCGCGAGTATCATGGCGGATTGCGCAGAAAACGAAGACCCTAATGGCAATCAAACTCAAGAACGACAAGGACATCGCCAAGATGCGCGTGTCCGGCCGCCTCGCCGCCGAGGTGCTGGCGATGATCAAGGAATACGTGGTGCCCGGCGTCTCCACCGAGGAGCTCGACCGCCGCTGCCACGAGTACATCCGCAAGGTGCAGAAGGCGACCCCGGCCAACGTCGGCTACCACGGCTTTCCCAAGACCCTGTGCACCTCGGTGAACGGCGTGGTCTGCCACGGCATCCCGAGCGACAAGGAAGTATTGAAGGACGGCGACATCGTCAACATCGACGTTACCGTGATCAAGGACGGCTGGCACGGCGACACCAGCCGCATGTACTTCGTGGGGGAGCCCGCCCCGCAGGCGAAGAAGCTGGTCGACACCACCTACCAGGCCATGATGGCCGGCATCCGCAAGGTGGCCCCGGGGGCGCGCCTGGGCGACGTCGGCCATGCGATCCAGAAGCTGGCCGAAGGCGCGGGCTTCTCGGTGGTACGCGAATACTGCGGCCACGGCATCGGCCGCGTCTACCACGAAGAGCCGCAGGTGCTGCACTATGGGCGCCCGAACACCGGCCTCTTGCTCAAGGAAGGCATGACCTTCACCGTCGAGCCGATGATCAACCTGGGCGGCGCCGACGTCGACCAGCTCGAGGACGGCTGGACCGTGGTCACGGCGGACGGCTCGCTGTCGGCCCAGTGGGAACACATGGTGGCGGTCACGAAGAACGGCTTCGAGATCCTGACGCCCTGGCCGGACGCCTGAACACCACGACCGGGGTCAGGTCTGACATCTGGACACGGGCTGAGCAGTACGATCGCGTAACGCATGAGTTCGTGTCCGAATGTCAGACCTGACCCCCATAAAAAAAACCGGCCGAGGCCGGTTTTTTTATACTGCTGCGCCAGGAATTACTTGGCGTTCATCAGGGCGACGGTGGTGTCCAGCATACGGTTCGAGAAGCCCCACTCGTTGTCGTACCAGGACGAGACCTTCACCAGGCGGCCCGACACCTTGGTCAGGGTCGCGTCGAAGTTCGACGATGCCGGGTTGTGGTTGAAGTCCACCGAGACCAGCGGGTCGGTGTTGTAGGTCAGGATGCCTTTCAGGGCACCTTCCGACGCCGACTTCATGATCTGGTTGACTTCATCGACGGTGGTGTCGCGCTTGGCGATGAAGGACAGGTCGACGATCGACACGTTGATGGTCGGCACGCGGATCGCGAAGCCGTCCAGCTTGCCGTTCAGTTCCGGCAGCACCAGGCCAACCGCGGCGGCGGCGCCGGTCTTGGTCGGGATCATCGACTGGGTGGCCGAACGGGCGCGGCGCAGGTCTTCGTGCATCACGTCGGTCAGCACCTGGTCGTTGGTGTAGGCGTGCACGGTGGTCATCAGGCCGGTTTCCAGGCCGATGGCGTCGTGCAGCGGCTTGACCAGCGGGGCCAGGCAGTTGGTGGTGCAGGATGCGTTCGAGATCACGGTGTCGGTCGACTTCAGCACGTCCTGGTTCACACCGAAGACGATGGTGGCGTCGACATCCTTGCCGCCCGGCGCCGAAATGATGACCTTCTTGGCGCCGCCCTTCAGGTGGGCCGAGGCCTTTTCCTTGGTGGTGAAGAAGCCGGTGCACTCGAGCACCACGTCCACGCCCAGCTCGCCCCATGGGATCTCGGCCGGGTTACGCTGTGCGAACACGCGGATCTTGTCGCCGTTGACGATCATGTTGTCGCCTTCGACGGTGACGGTGCCCGGGAACTTGCCGTGCGCGGTGTCGTAGCGGGTCAGGTGGGCGTTCGATTCGGCGTTGCCGAGGTCGTTGATCGCCACGATCTGGATGTCTTGCTTCTTGCCGCCTTCATAGAAGGCGCGCAGGATGTTGCGGCCGATGCGGCCATAACCGTTGATTGCAACTTTGATCGTCATTGCTTAGCTCCTGATTATAGAAAAAAAAACTTTTCGTACCGCAGATAAGGCAGATAGCAAGCGGGCCGCCCTGAGGCAGCCCGCTGAAACACTTTACGCCGCGATGACGCCCTTGGCCTTGGCCACGACGTTCTCGACGGTGAAGCCGAAGTGCTTGAACAGCACCGGCGCCGGCGCCGATTCGCCGAAGGTGTCGATGCCGACCACCGCGCCTTCCAGGCCCACGTACTTGTACCAGAAGTCGGTCACGCCGGCTTCGATCGCCACGCGCGGGATGCCGCGCGGGAGCACCTGCGCCTTGTAGGCGGCGTCCTGGCGCTCGAACACGTCGGTCGACGGCATCGAGACCACGCGCGCTGCGATGCCCTCGCCTGCCAGCGCGTCGGCGGCCTTCATGGCCAGCTCGACTTCCGAACCGGTGGCGATCAGCACCACTTTTGCATCGGCGGCGTCGCGCAGCACGTAGCCGCCCTTGGCCACATTGGCGATGGCGGCCGCGTCACGCTCCATGAACGGCAGGTTCTGGCGCGAGAAGATCAGGGTCGACGGGCCGTCCTTGCGCTGCACTGCCGCGCCCCAGGCCACCTGCGATTCGACGGTGTCGCACGGACGCCAGTTGTCCAGGTTCGGGATCAGGCGCAGCGACGAGACGTGCTCGATCGACTGGTGGGTCGGGCCGTCTTCGCCCAGGCCGATCGAGTCGTGGGTGAACACGAACAGCGAACGGATCTTCATCAGCGCAGCCATGCGCAGGGCGTTGCGGCTGTAGTCCGAGAAGGTCAGGAAGGTCGCGCCGAACGGGATGAAGCCGCCGTGCAGGGCGACGCCGTTCTGGATCGCGGCCATGCCGAATTCGCGCACGCCGTAGTTGATGTGGTTGCCCGGGATGCCCGAGCGCACCGCCACCGATTCCTTCCAGTTGGTCAGGTTCGAGCCGGTCAGGTCGGCCGAGCCGCCCAGGAATTCCGGCATGCTTGGCGCCAGGGCCTGGATCGCGTTCTGCGAGGCCTTGCGGGTGGCGATGGTTTCCTTCTTTTCCACGCAGGTAGCGATGGCGGCGTCCAGCACTTCATTGAAGTTGCCCGGCAGCTCGCCCTTCATGCGGCGCTCGAATTCGGCGGCCAGTTCCGGGTGTGCGCCGCGGTATTGTTCGAACTTGGCGTTCCATTCGGCTTCCATCTGCGCGCCGCGCTCTTTCGCGTCCCAGGCTTCGTAGATCTCGCCCGGGATGTCGAACGGGATCGGATCCCACAGCAGGTGCTGGCGCACTGCCGCGATTTCCTTGTCGCCCAGCGGGGCGCCGTGGACCTTGTCGCCGCCTTCCAGGTTCGGTGCGCCCTTGCCGATGATGGTCTTGCACATGATCAGGGTCGGACGGTCCGAGCCCTTGGCCTGCTCGATGGCGGCGGACACGTCGGCGACGCTGTGGCCGTCGATCTGGCCGATCACGTTCCAGCCGTAGGCTTCGAAGCGCTTGCGGGTGTCGTCGGTGAACCAGCCTTCCACGCGGCCGTCGATCGAGATGCCGTTGTCGTCGTACAGCCAGATCAGCTTGTTCAGGCGCAGGGTGCCGGCCAGCGAGGCCACTTCGTGCGAGATGCCTTCCATCAGGCAGCCGTCGCCCAGGAAGGCGTAGGTGTAGTGGTCGACCACGTCGTAGCCCGGGCGGTTGAATTCATAGCCCAGCAGCCATTCGGCCAGCGCCATGCCGACCGAGTTGGCGATGCCCTGGCCCAGCGGACCGGTGGTGGTTTCCACGCCCGGGGTGATGCCCACTTCCGGGTGGCCGGCGGTCTTCGAATGCAGCTGGCGGAAATCGCGCAGGTCGTCCATCGTCAGGTCGTAGCCGGCCAGGTGCAGCATCGCGTAGTGCAGCATCGAGCCGTGGCCGTTCGAGAGCAGGAAACGGTCGCGGTTGAACCAGCCCGGATTGGCCGGATTGTGGCGGTAGTGCTTGTCCCACAGCGCGACGCCGATCTCGGCCATGCCCATTGGCATGCCCGGGTGGCCCGAGTTGGCTTTCTGGACAGCGTCCATCGCCAGCGCGCGGATCGCGTTGGCCATCAGGGTGGTGGTTTGCGTAGATTTCATGAGCTTACGGTGGTCTGGATTGGAAAGCGGTGGCGTGCAGCTAGGCCGTAACCCGGTATTTTAGCAGACCAAGGTGCTGCCGAATTAAAATGCAGGTTTTCCCTCTCCATAAAGAGCCGCATGCCCCGCTTTTATTGCCCCGCCCCGCTCGTGAGCGGCGCCACCGTCGACCTGCCCGAGACCGTCGCCCACCACCTGCACGTGCTGCGCATGCAGCCGGGCGACGCCCTCACCCTGTTCGACGGCAGCGGCGGCCAGTATGCCGCCACCCTGGCCGACATCGGCAAGCGGCGCGCCAGCGCGCTGCTGGGCGCCCATGAACCGCTCGACGTGGAACTGCCCTACCCGATTACCCTGGCGCAGGGTCTGCCGGAAGGCTCGAAGATGGACTGGATCATCGAGAAGGCGGTGGAGCTGGGCGTGGCGCGCATCGCACCGCTGGCGGCGCGCCGCAGCGTGGTGCGCCTGTCGGGCGAACGCGCGGAAAAGCGCCACCTGCACTGGGAAGGCGTGATCGTGTCCGCTTCCGAGCAATGCGGGCGCAACCGGCTGGCGCAGTTGGCCCCGGTCATCGACTTCGGGCGCTGGATCGCCACGCCCTCCTCCGCGCCGCGCATCCTGCTCAGCCCGCGCGCGACCACCTCGCTGGCCGAGTGGGCGCGCGCCGCAGGCCCGCAGGCCGTGAGCCTGATGGTCGGTCCGGAAGGCGGCTTCACGGCCGAAGAGGAAGATGCGGCCATCGAGGCGGGGGCGATCGCCCTGTCGGTCGGCCCGCGCGTGCTGCGCACCGAAACCGCGGCGCTGGCGGCGGTGGCGATGCTGAACGGGCTCTGGAACGGCATGTGATTTTTACCATCCGGTAAAAAATCCTGCCTATATATAGGCTTGCCGCGGATATAAAAAAACCGGCCCCTCGCGGGGCCGGTTTCATGCGCTGAGGCTCGTTGGATCAGAACGAGTAGCGTGCGCCCAGGTACAGGCGGCGCGGGTCGAGGAAGGCGTTCGACTGGCCGAACTGGTACTTGCCGGTCGAGTTGACCAGGGCCTGGGCCGCGGTACCCGACTGCTTGTCCAGCACGTTGAACAGGTCGACGAAGAATTCGACCTTCTGGCTGCCGGCCAGCTTGTAGGTGTACTTCAGGCGCATGTCGAAGGTGTAGTACGACGGGCCGGTCTGGCTGCCGATCGAACCGGCCTTGATCCAGGTATCGGTCACACCGCCGAAGGTGTACTCGTCGTCCATCTCCGGCAGGTAGCGGCCGGACACCAGCTGCGAACGGGTGTACAGCAGGCCGCTGTTCCAGTTGAACACGCCGCTGATCTCGAGGCCGTTGTCGAAGTAATAGGTACCGTAGCCCTTGAACTGGTGCTTGATGTTGCCAGGCTGCGGACCGTAGGCGTTCGGCGCACGCGGATCCAGCGCGACCCAGTCACCCTGGAAGTCAGCGTTACTATCCGAGTTGGTATTGCCCTTGGCTTCGTTCCAGGTATAGGACACCGAACCCATCCAGTTGTTGCGCTTGGCCTTGGTCAGGCTGACCTCGACGCCCTGGTAGTCACGCTTGCCGCCGGCCAGCGTGCCCAGCACGTAGTTCGAGTTCGGCTTCGAGGAGTAACCGAAGTACGAGTACGGCAGGTAGAACGGCGAACCCGGACCGGCATGGCTGGCGACCGTGTTGTCCGGATCCGAGTACAGCTCCAGGTCGTAGTCTTCCAGGATGTCGCGGGTGCGGCGCTTGGTGTAGGCGATCGACGCGGTCCAGTCGCGGCCGATGTTGGTCGCGTAACCGAGCATGAACTCGTCGGTGTACGGCGTCTTGGTGGTCGGCGCGAACACGGCATCCGGCTGCTTCTCGCCGCCGCGGGTACGGAAGGTCACCCAACGGTCGCCCACGAAGACCTGCTCTTCCTGCACCGGACCGGTCAGGTTGCCGGCGAAGTCCGACATGTTGGTGCGGATCGGATCGTAGTAGCGGCCCAGGAAGCCCCAGATCTTGCTGCGGCCTTCGCCGGTCGGGTCGTACACCACGTTCAGGCGCGGAGCCAGCTTCCACTCGAACTTGGCCGACTGGTTGCCCTTCGAATCCTTGTGGGTCCACTCTTCGGCGCGCACGCCGGCGCCGATGGTCAGGTTGCCCTTGGTCCAGGTGTCCTGCAGGTAGGCGGCCTTGCCGGTCGCTTCCACGGTGTAGGGCGAGGATTGCGCTTCGCGGATGCGGTACAGGTTGACCTGGCCGTGCGGGTTGCCGGCGGTGCTGCCGAAGCGCATCGCACGGACTTCTGCATCGCTGATGCTGCCATCGCGGTTCGCGTCGAGCAGGCTGTAGAAGTAGGCGCGGTCGGTGGCCGACGATCCGTTGATCGCGTCGATGATACGCGGAATGTCGCCAACGACGACCGGACGGCCGGTCCAGTTGGAGCTGGCGGCGGCCGCTTCGGCGAACGAGACGTTGCCCTGCGGCGCATTCATCGACTGGTACTGCGCCTTCTCGGTGCCGGTGTAGCGCGAGTCTTCGAAGTACTCGTTCTTCGAGGTCAGGAAGCCGCCCTTGATGGTATGGGTGCCCGAGTTGGCGGTCTCCCAGAAGTACTCGGCGGTCAGGCCGATCTCGTCACGGTTACGTTCCGTGATCGTGTCGGTACCGAAGCCGCCCAGCTGCACCTGGCGCAGCGTCGGGGACGGCGGGGTACGGAACAGGATGGTATTGCGCGTCGACGGGTCGGCCGCGAAGTCCGACACTTCGCCTTCATGGCGGAACGCATACGCCGTCACGCGCAGGTTATCCATGTCGCGCGAATACTGGACGTTGTAGTTGTTGCCGCCCTGCTTGCGACGGGTGTCGCGGTTGTTCAGGGTGGTGGCGGTGGTGGTGCCGGTGGTTTCGGTCGGGTCGTTGAAGAACGAGGCCACCAGGCGGTCGTTCTCGGTCGCCTGCCAGGTCACCTTCAGGAAGCCAAGGCGGTCGTCGCGGTTGACGGTACGCATGAATTCGTTGGTGTCCGAATTGACCACGTCGGTCTCGCGCGCCTTCTTCTGGTAGGAACCGAAGAACCACAGCTTGTCCTTGATGATCGGACCGCCCAGGGTCACGGCCGCGTCGTAGGTCGAGAAGCCCGACGAGACGGAGTTCTTGTAGTCGGCGACCAGGTTGTCGTTCTGGAAGTAGTAGTTGATCGAGCCGTGGTATTCGTTACCGCCCGACTTGGTGATCACCTTCGAGACCAGGCCCGAACCGCCCGCGTATTCCGCCGGGATGCCGCCGGTCAGGATCTGCTGTTCCTGGATGATTTCCGAGTTGATGTTGGAGCCGAAGGTGCCGGTGCTCGGGTCGGTGACGTCGACGCCGTCCAGGATGTAGACGTTGTCCGACGAGGAGCCGGTGGCGCCGCCGATGTCGGAGTAGTTCACGCCCGATTTCGACGATGGGTTGCCGCCGGCCGAAGGCTTGACGCCCGGGACCAGCTGCAGGTAGCTCTGGTAGTTACGGCCGGTCGGCAGCGATTCCACCACGCCCAGGTTGAGGATGGTGCCCACGGTAGCCGAGGTGGTGTCGACCTGCACCAGGCGCGAACCGGTCACCACGACCTGCTGCGCGCCCGGCGTGCCGGCGGCGTCGCCGCCGATCGAGTAGGCGACCAGCGGGTTCTGGTTCGAGACCACGGCGACGTTGGTGGCGGCGAAATTCGAATAGCCAGGCGCGACCACTTCGACCTTGTAGTCGGTAGCCGGGTCGAGGCCGGCGATACGGACGGTACCGTCGGCTTCGGTCGTGCCGGTCTTGGTGACCAGGCTGCTCGGCGAGCTGACGCGCACCGTTGCGCCAGCGACCGGCTTGCCCCCTGCGCCGGTGATGGCGATACGCAGGCCACCGGTTTCAGCGGCCAGGGCTGCGCCCATGAAGCACATGCCGATTGCCACCGAAATCGCCGAACGACGCAGCATGGTCGCCTTCGACGTTTGTTTTACCGTATGCAACATAACTCTCCCATTCCTTTAGAAGCTAATTTTTTTAAGATCAGAGCATTGCAAGCGCAGAGCCCCGACGCACCGGCCGCGTTATTGCATTCACGGTCCGGCGCTTGCCTGCCCCGGGGATCCAACCTCTCTCCCGACTGGCAAAAAGAGGAATATTCATTCCTCGTTTCACTGGTTGTGCCAGCTCAACTTCCACATAGAATCACAGGCAAAGTTGTGCCGTCAATAATATCTGTTGGAAATATGCATACTTACAACACTCTTGGCTTTCTGCTTATGGCTGTCGCATGAAAGTGCCGTTTTTGCGGCGATGCAGCATAGAATGTGCGACGAAATCATGGAAATCCAGATAAAAACACGGCTTTTGGCGTCATTACAGAATTTACTACATGACAACACGAGCATGCCGAATTTTATAAACTTTGAGCGCAGCAATTATGCGTATGAGAAACATTCATAAACTTGATCGATTTATGGCTCGTAACGCCGAAATGGATTTTTCCGGCAATCGCTTACTGACGAAAAATTCATCTATGCTCTGCCATGGTGCATTCGATTCACAGGGAATAAAACCGCCCACTGCGATAATGAAAGCACTTCCAGCTCGATGCCCTGCAAGCGGGCCCCGTCATGGTGCATTTTTGGGGAAATAAAAAGCACAAGGCCGTGCCTGCATTGCAGGACACGGCCTTGTCGTTGATGTGGTGCCTTCGGCTCGAAGGCCAGCTGCAGGCCCAGCTCCTTGGTCCAGCCTAGGCGGCCTCGCCAGGCGAATCCCGAGCGACGGCCGGCGATCACGCTTCCCCCACCGCTGGGGGAGCTCAAGTGTTTGTTTTATGCAACATCGAACACCGTGCCTCCACCCCTCCATGCGGGCGGCTCTTGGGTAAAATAGCGGATCGGCCGGCCTGGCCCCGGCCCTTCCCTTTCATTGTTGCATTGCCAGCAACCACGTTCTCGACTCCTATGCTCCGAATCAGCGAACTCAAGCTTCCCCTCAACCATCCCGAATCCGCCCTGCGCGAAGCCATCCTTGCGCGCCTCGGCATCCAGGCCGCCGACCTGGTCGATTTCACGGTCTTCAAACGCAGCTACGACGCGCGCAAGAAGGCGGCGATCGTACTGATCTACCAGATCGACGTCGACGTGCGCGACGAGGCCGCCGTGCTGGCGCGCCTCGCCAAGGACCAGCAGGTCTTTCCCTCGCCGGACACCGGCTACAAGTTCGTCCCTGCCGCCAAGCCCGCGCCCGGCACGCCGCGCCCGGTCGTGGTCGGGATGGGGCCCTGCGGCATGTTCGTGGCCCTGATCCTGGCCCAGATGGGCCTGAACCCGCTGGTGCTCGAGCGCGGGAAAGTCGTGCGCGAGCGCACCGTGGACACCTTCGGCTTCTGGCGCAAGCGCAAGCTCAATACCGAGTCGAACGTGCAGTTCGGCGAAGGCGGCGCCGGCACCTTCTCGGACGGCAAGCTGTACAGCCAGATCAAGGATCCGAAGCATTACGGCCGCAAGGTGCTGACCGAGTTCGTCAAGGCCGGCGCGCCGGAAGAGATCATGTATGTCAGCAAGCCACACATCGGCACCTTCCGCCTGGTGAAGATGGTCGAGCAGATCCGCGCCGAGATCACCCGGCTGGGCGGCGAGATCCGCTTCGAAACGCGCGTGGACGACATCTACATCGGCGAAGAGAACGGCGTGCGCCAGGTGCAGGGCGTGCGCCTGTCGAACGGCGAAGAGATCCCCACCCGCCACCTGGTGATGGCGATCGGCCACAGCGCGCGCGACACCTTCGAGCTGCTCTACGAGCGCGGCGTCTACGTCGAGGCCAAGCCCTTCTCGATCGGTTTCCGCGTCGAGCACCCGCAATCGCTGATCGACGTCTGCCGCTTCGGCCCGAACGCCGGCAACAAGCTGTTGGGCGCGGCCGACTACAAGATCGTGCACCACGCCTCCAATGGCCGTTCCGTCTACAGCTTCTGCATGTGCCCGGGCGGCACGGTGGTGGCGGCATCGAGCGAAGAAGGGCGCGTGGTCACCAACGGCATGAGCCAGTACTCGCGCAACGAGCGCAACGCCAACAGCGCCATCGTGGTCGGCATCACGCCCGAGGACTACCCGGGCCACCCGCTGGCCGGCATCGCCTTCCAGCGCGAGCTGGAATCGCGCGCCTACGTGCTGGGCGGCAGCAACTACGACGCGCCGGGCCAGCTGATGGGCGACTTCGTGCGCGGCGTTCCGTCGAAGGAATTCGGTTCGGTGGTCCCCTCGTTCAGGCCGGCGGTGCACCTGACCGACCTGGCGCCTTCGCTGCCGGAGTACGCGATTCAAGCCCTGCGCGAAGCCTTCGTCGCCTTCGACAAGCAGATCAAGGGCTACTACAAGGAAGACGCGGTGCTGACCGGCGTCGAGACCCGCACCTCGTCGCCGATCCGCATCAAGCGCAACGACGATGACCTGCAAAGCCTGAACACGCGCGGCCTGTTCCCGGCCGGCGAAGGCGCGGGCTATGCCGGCGGCATCATGTCGGCGGCGGTGGACGGCATCCGCGTGGCGGAAGCCGTGGCGCTGGCGATGGCCGCGTGAAGCCGCTCGCGGGAGCGCAGGCAGGAGGCGGAACGCTCGGCCCCGGCCTGGCGATCCTGGCCTCGATGGTATCGGTGAACGCCGGCGCCGCCTGGGCCAAGCACCTGTTCCCGCTGGTCGGCAGCCAGGGCGTGACTGCGGTGCGCGTCGGCCTGGCCGCCCTCATCATGCTGGCCATCGTGCGCCCCTGGCGCAGCCTGCCCGCGCGCCGCGACGCGCTCAACCTGCTCGTGTACGGCCTGATGCTGGGCTGTATGAACCTCCTGATCTACGGCGCCTTTGCACGCATCCCGATCGGCATCGCAGTGGCCATCGAAGTGGTCGGCCCGCTGGGCGTGGTGGTGCTGTCCTCGCGCCGCGTGCGCGATTTTGCCTGGGTGCTGCTGGCCGCGTTCGGCCTGTGGCTGCTGGCGCCGGTGCACGAAGGCGTCGCCCCGCTCGATCCCGCCGGGGTGGCGTATGCGCTGGGCGCGGCCTTCTGCTGGGCGATGTACATCGTGTTCGGCAAGCGCGTTTCCCATCTCAATGGAGGACAGGCGGTGGCCTGGGGCATGCTGGCGGCGGCGCTGTTCACGGTGCCGGTGGGCGTCGCCCATGCGGGAGGGAGCCTGCTGCTGCCCACCGTGCTGGCCGGCGGCCTGGCGGTGGCGGTGCTGTCGAGCGCCCTGCCCTATTCCCTCGAGATGGCGGCGCTGGCGCGCCTGCCGCAGCGCGTGTTCGGCATCCTGGTCAGCGCCGGGCCGGCCTTAGCGGCGCTGGCCGGCTGGGTGGTGCTGGGCGAGCGCCTCACGGGCATGCAGTGGCTGGCGATCCTGCTGGTGATCCTGGCCTGCGGCGGCGCGGCGGCCACGGCGGGCAAAAAGGTTTAAAGCCAGCCGGCTTTCTTGAAGCGCCGGTACAGATAGAAGCACACTCCGGCCATCACGCACAGCGCCGCCGGATACCCATACTTCCACTTCAGCTCCGGCATGAATTCGAAGTTCATGCCCCAGATGCCGGCAAAGGCCGTGAACACGGCGAAGATCGCCGCGTACGAGGCCAGCTTCTTGCTGATGTCGTTCTCTTCGATCGCCACCATCGACAGCGTCACCTGGATCGCGGTATTGATGGTGTCGCGCACCGCGTCCAGCCGTCCGAGGATGCGCAGCAGGTGGTCGTGGACGTCGCGCAGGTAGTCCTGGGTCTCGACCACCAGCCCCGGCACCCGGCCGCCGTGCAGCCGTCCGATTGCATCCATCAAGGGCACCACGGCGTGGCGCAGTATCTGCGACTTGCGCTTGAGCGCATACAGGCGCTCGACGTTGCCGCGCTGCCCGCCCTGCTGGCCGAAGATGTGGTCCTCGATCGATTCGAGTTCGGATTCGAGCATGTCGACCACAGGGAAGTAGCGGTCCACGACTGCGTCGACCAGCGCATACAGCACGAAGCCCGCGCCCTTCTTCAGCTGGTGCGGCTCGCGCTCGGCTCGGGCGCGCACGCCCAGGAAGCCGCGGTTGGCGTCGCGCCGCACCGACAGCACATAGTTCGGTCCTGCGAAGATGGCCAGCTCGCCGGTGCTGATCTCGTCGCCGTCGAGCTCCACGATGTGCACGGTCATGAAGAGGCTGTCGCCATACTCTTCCATCTTGGGGCGCTGGTGGCCACGGGCGGCGTCTTCCACTGCCAGTTCGTGCAGGTTGAACTCCTCCTGCATGGTGGCGATTTCCGCGGCATCCGGGTCGCGCAAGGCGACCCAGACGAAGGTGCCGGGCTCTTTCAGGTGTTCACTGATATCCACGACCGGGATATCGGACAGTTTCTTGCCTTCCTGGTAGGCGACACAGTTAATCAGCATGAATGGTGTAAGCGGCAAATCTACAGGTGATGTGCCAGCTTACACCATTGCAATCATTCGTCACGTGCGCCATCTATCCCAAGCTCGACGATCTTGCGCGTGATGGTATTGCGCCCGATCCCGAGCCGCATCGCAGCGTCGTTCTTGCGCCCGTGCGTGTGCTTGAGGGCGGTCTTGATCAGGGCCGATTCGAACTGGCGCCCGAGCGTATCCATCACGTCGGTCTGGCCGGCGCTGAGCATGCCGGCGGCCTGCTGTTCGAGCAGCGCGATCCAGCCCTCGGGCGACATCGGCGCGCCCGGAGCAACTGGCGCCGCGGCCGGCGCCGGCGCTTGCGGAACTCCGGCCGGCCCCGGCTCCTGCAGCGGCGACACGAGCGGCGCCACTTGCGTCAGGTCGCGCGGCAGGTCCTTGACCTCGACGGTCTGGCCCGGGGCCATCACGGTGATCCAGTTGCACAGGTTTTCCAGCTGGCGCACGTTGCCGGGCAACTCGAGGCCAGCCAGGAAACGCATCGCCTGTTCGGACAGGCGCTTCGGCTCGACGCCCAATTGTCGTGCACTCTGCACCAGGAAGTGGCGCGCCAGGATCGGAATGTCCTCGCTGCGCTCGCGCAGCGAAGGCAGGCGCAGGCGGATCACGTTGAGGCGGTGATACAGGTCTTCGCGGAACAGGCCGTCGCGCACGCGCTGTTCCAGGTTCTGGTGGGTGGCGGCGATCACGCGCACATTGGCCTTGACCGGCTGGTGGCCGCCGACACGGTAGAAGTGTCCGTCCGACAGCACCCTGAGCAAGCGGGTCTGCAGATCGAAAGGCATGTCGCCGATCTCGTCCAGGAACAGGGTGCCGTTCTCGGCCTGCTCGAAGCGGCCGCGCCGCATCGCCTGGGCGCCGGTGAAGGCGCCGCGCTCGTGGCCGAACAGTTCCGATTCCAGCAGGTCCTTGGGGATCGCGGCGGTGTTCAGCGCGATGAAGGGCTGCGAGGCGCGCGGACTGTGCTTGTGCAGGGCGCGCGCCACCAGCTCCTTGCCGGTGCCGCTCTCCCCCGTGATCAGGACCGTCACGTTGGATTGCGACAGGCGGCCGATGGCGCGGAACACTTCCTGCATGGCCGGCGCGTGGCCAAGGATCTCGGGGGTCTCGGCGGGCGCCGCTTCCACGCTGGCTTCGCGCAGGCTTTCCTCGAGGGCGCGGCGGATCAGGGCCACCGCCTTGTCGATGTCGAAAGGCTTGGCCAGATAATCGAAGGCGCCGCCCTGGAACGAGGCGACCGCCGAATCGAGGTCGGAGAAGGCGGTGATGATGATGACCGGCAGGCCGGGATGACGCGCCTTGACGGCGCCGAGCAGTTCGATGCCGGATTCGCCCGGCATGCGGATGTCCGACACCAGCACCTGCGGCGTATCGGTCTCGAAAGCGGCCAGCGCATCCTGCGCGTTGGCGAAGCTGCGGGTCTCCAGGCTTTCGCGCGCCAGGGCTTTTTCCAGCACCCAGCGGATCGATGCGTCGTCGTCGACAATCCAGATTGGTTTCATGTGTTCGTGGTTCCCGCAATATGGATAATTCGGGGACTCACGGCTTGGAGCACGGCGCTCCTGTCCCATCCCTTGCAGCCCCGCTTATGGCAGGGGCAGCAGGATCCGGAAATCCGTCAGTCCAGGCCGGCTTTCGCACTCGATCACACCCAGGTGCTGCTGCACGAAGGTCTGCGCCAGCGTCAGCCCGAGGCCGCTGCCGCCTTCGCGCCCGGAGACGAGCGGATAGAAGATGCGGTCGCGGATCTCGGGCGCGATGCCCGGTCCATTGTCGATGATATGCAAATCTAATGCCAGCCCATAACGGACCTTGGCCAGGGTGACCTGGCGCGCCACCCGGGTGCGCAGCACGATCTCGGCATCGCCCGCCGCGATGCGCCCTTTGAGGGCCTGAGCGGCGTTGTGGGCGATGTTCAGCACCACCTGGATCAGCTGCTCCATGTCGCCCCTGAATTCGGGGATCGAGGCGTCGTAGTCGCGCCGGATGCTCAGGCCCGTGGGGAACTCGGCCAGGATCAGGCTGCGCACGCGCTCGCACACCTCGTGGATGTTGACGTCGCCGACGATGTGCGGCTTGCGGTGCGGCGCCAGCAGGCGGTCGACCAGGGTCTGGAGGCGGTCGGCTTCCTTGATGATCACCTGGGTATACTCGGTCAGGTCGGCCGGGTGCTGCGGCGGCAGCTCGAGCTCGAGCAGCTGGGCCGCGCCGCGGATGCCGCCCAGCGGGTTCTTGATCTCGTGCGCCAGGTTGCGGATCAGTTCCTTGTTGGCCTGGCTCTGGTCGAGGATGCGCTCCTCGCGGTCGAGCTTGAGCTGCTGGACATTCTCGCGCAGCTCGATCAGGAGTTCGTCTTCGCCCAATGCGCTGACGATGCTGTTGACGTGCAGGGGCTCGCGCCCGTTCCGCTGCAAGACCAGGTCCTGGCGCAGGTCGGCGTACTGGTGCGCCAGCGCCTGCGCGCACAGCGCGGCCAGCTCCTGGCCATTGGTAAAGAGTTCGGGCAGCGGCGCGCGCTGCAGCGACTTCAGCGAGAGTTCGAGCAGGTTCTCGGCGGCCGGGTTGGCGTAACGCACCTCGCCCACGGGGCCCAGCAGCAGGACGCTCGATGCCAGCAGGTCGAGGCCGGCGAAACGCGACGCGGATGCCGGCTCGCTCATCGGATATTGCTGATCTCGCGCTGCAGCGCTTCGATATTGCGCTCGGTGCGGCCGATCTCGGCGCGCATCGAGGCTACCCGCTCCTGGTACTTGGCGTAGTTGCGCTCGTTGCCCTGGCGTTCCGGCTCGCCGTTGTTGAAGTCGCGGCGCAGGTCGGCCAGCTTTTTTTGCTCGATGCGCAGTTCGTCGTTGAGGATCTCGCGGCGGTCGTCGTCGCGCGCCCGTTGCTGGGCCGTGTCGACGCGCGGGAAGCTGGCCGGGCTGACGGCGGCGGCCGGCCCCGGGCTCATCGGGCGCACGGCCGGGATCGGGGCGGAGGCGCGCGGCGCCGGCGGCGGCGCATAGCCCGGCAGGTCGAGGGCCTTGCAGCCGCGGCGAGCGGTATCGGTGAATTCCACGCGTCCCTGGTCGTCCACGCACTTGTAGACGGTGCCCTGCGCGTGCGCCCCGTTGTGGAGCGCCAGGCCGGCAAGCACCATCGCCATGAGGCGGAAGAGGCTAATTGTCTTTCCCATCAGAAATCAGTCTGCACAATAAACGTGCACGCATTGTAGACCCGGCGAGTGTACAGGAAGGATGAAAAAAGGCGGGGAAAGCCCTCGCTTTCCCCGCCTTTGTTACAGACCCTTACGCCCGGTGATGCATGAGCGCAACGGTTCTGTTGACCAATCGATTACGCCGAGTAGTACATGTCGAATTCGACCGGGTGCGGGGTCATGCGCATGCGCTGGACTTCCTGCATCTTCAGTTCGATGTAGGCGTCGATCATGGCATCGCTGAACACGCCGCCGCGGGTCAGGAACTCGCGGTCCTTGTCCAGTGCTTCCAGCGCTTCTTCCAGCGAGGAGCACACGGTCGGGATCAGCTTGTCTTCTTCCGGCGGCAGGTGGTACAGGTCCTTGGTCGCGGCTTCGCCCGGGTGGATCTTGTTCTGGATGCCGTCCAGGCCGGCCATCAGCAGCGCGGCGAAGCACAGGTAGACGTTGGCCAGCGGATCCGGGAAACGGGTCTCGATGCGGCGGCCCTTCGGGTTCGCCACGTGCGGGATGCGGATCGAGGCCGAGCGGTTGCGGGCCGAGTAGGCCAGCTTGACCGGCGCTTCGTAGCCCGGCACCAGGCGCTTGTACGAGTTGGTGCCCGGGTTGGTGATCGCGTTCAGGGCGCGCGCATGCTTGATGATGCCGCCGATGTAGAACAGCGCGGTTTCCGACAGGCCGGCATAGCCGTCGCCGGCGAACAGGTTCTTGCCGTCTTTCCAGATCGACTGGTGCACGTGCATGCCCGAGCCGTTGTCGCCGTTGATCGGCTTCGGCATGAAGGTCGCGGTCTTGCCGTAGCTGTGGGCGACGTTCCAGATCACGTACTTCATGTTCTGGGTCCAGTCGGCGCGCTCAACCAGGGTCGAGAACTTGGTGCCGATTTCGTTCTGGCCGGCGCCGGCCACTTCGTGGTGGTGCACTTCGACCGGGATGCCCATCGATTCCAGGATCAGGCACATTTCCGAGCGCATGTCCTGGAAGCTGTCGACCGGCGGGACCGGGAAGTAGCCGCCCTTGACGGTCGGGCGGTGGCCGCTATTGCCGCCTTCGATGTCCTTGTCGGTCGACCACGATGCTTCGTCCGAGTCGATCTTGACGAAGCAGCCCGACATGTCGACGCGCCATTTGATCGAATCGAAGATGAAGAATTCGGGTTCCGGGCCGAAGAAGGCGGTATCGCCGATACCCGACGACTTCAGGTAGGCTTCGGCGCGCTTGGCGATCGAGCGCGGGTCACGGTCGTAACCCTTGCCGTCCGACGGTTCGATCACGTCGCACTGCAGGAACAGGGTGGTCTCTTCCATGAACGGGTCGATGTTGGCGGTGGCCGGGTCCGGCAGCAGCAGCATGTCGGACGCTTCGATGCCCTTCCAGCCGGCGATCGACGAACCGTCGAAGGCGTGGCCCGACTCGAACTTGTCTTCGTCGAAGTGCGAGACCGGCACGGTCACGTGGTGCTCCTTGCCGCGGGTGTCTGCAAAGCGCAGGTCAACGAACTTCACTTCGTTGTCTTTGATGAGTTGAATTACGTCTGCAGCCGTCTTTGCCATTCGTATCTCCTGATTGAAAAGGGGGTGCCGCGCCGGAAAACCTCGCAGCGGGGCAACTTGCCGTACTTCAAAGCATGAACCGTGCCAAGCTGCCGTTATGAACAAATGCACAATGCTTCGTTGGAAATCGCTCGTATCCGGCCTAAAATCGTCCGACCGGGGCATCGCCTGGCAGTGCACCTCCGCACCATCCTGGTGCGAGAGTGGCGCGATGCACCATCGCAGCGCAGGATACACCGAACCAAGTTGGTGCATCGACTTTTCTTGTTCAAAACGGATCACATCATGACGACTACCGAGACCATCCTTGCCCAAGCCCGCCAGCGCGCCGGCGGCCAGCCCTATGCCGGCGCGGTCACGCCCGAAGAGGCCTTCGCGCTCCTGCGCAGCGATCCGCGCGTGAAGCTGGTCGACGTGCGCACCAACGCCGAGCGCGACTGGGTCGGCCGGGTGGCGATTCCGGACACCCAGCACGTCGCGGTGGAATGGGCCACCTATCCGGGCGGGGCGCCGAATCCCGCCTTCGGTGCGCAGCTCGAGCAGGTGGCGCGCAAGGACGAGGTGCTGCTGTTCCTGTGCCGCTCGGGCGTGCGCTCGCGCCACAGCGCGCGCGTGGCGACCGAACACGGGTTTGCCGAGTCCTACGACATCCTGGAAGGTTTCGAGGGCGACCGCGATGCGGAGGGGCACCGCAAGACGATTGGCGGCTGGTGCAAGGCCGGGCTGCCCTGGGTCGGGGCTTGAAGATGTAGGGTGGGCGGGTCTCCCGCCCACGCGGTGATCGTTTACGGCTCCGCTCTCGTGCCGGATGATCTTGCTGCCAGCTATCACCGCGTGGGCAAGAAACTTGCCCACCCTACGAAAAACTCACTGCGCCGGCATCACCATCAACTGCAGGCCCGACGCCGCCCCCGGTGCGCGGTACACGCGCTGGGTCGCCTTCTTGAAATCTTCCGGCTTGGCCTTCGGGATGTGGGTGAAGGTCTGCGGGTTCAGGTCGACCAGCGGGAACCACGAGCTCTGCACCTGCACCATGATGCGGTGGCCGCGCCGGAAGGTGTGGTTCACCTCGCCGATGTCGAAGCTGATCGCTTCCTGCTTGCCCGGGGTGAAAGGCTCGGGCTTCTCGAAGCTGTTGCGGAACTTGCCGCGCAGCGGATTGCCGCGCACCAGCTGCTGGTAGCCACCCAGGTTCAGGCTCGGCGGCGCGACGTCGTTGCCCTTGCGTTCGACGGCCGGGGTCGGGTACTCGCTCGGGTAGACATCGATCAGCTTGACCACCCAGTCGGCGTCGGTCCCGGTGGTCGACACGAACAGCTTCGGCACCACAGAACCGACCACTGTCACGTCTTCTTCCAGCACCTCGCTCTGGTACACCAGCACGTCGGGACGGGTGGCGGCGAAGCGCTGGTCCGACACCATGTACTCGCGCGGCACGCCGGTGGCCGGGTAGCCGATGAAGGGAACCGGCTTCTTCGGGTCGGCCACGTATTCGTCGTAGCCGGCGCTTGAAGCGGCCGGCTGCTGCCAGCCCAGCGTGCCGTTCGGGCCGAAGTACAGGGTGCGCGCCCTGGCGGGCGCCGGCGGCCAGGCGGCGTAGCTGCGCCAGACGTTGGTGCCGGTCTCGAAGGCCGTCACGGCGGGCAAGGCGCGCGCCGGCTTCACGCCCTTCAGGTGCTGCTCGAAGAAGGGGAACTGGATCTCGCGGCGGAAGTATTCGCTGGTCTTGGCGTCGAAGCTGACATGACCGAGGCGCGCGCCGTCGCTGCGCGCCCAGCCGCCGTGCACCCAGGGTCCCATCACCAGTGCGTTCGGCGTGCCGGGATTGTATTTGCCGACCGCCTTGTAGATCGCGAACGGCCCGGCCGGGTCTTCCGCATCGAACCAGCCGCCCACCGTCAGCACCGCCGCCTTGACGTTCTTCATGTGCGGGGTGATGGCGCGCGAGCGCCAGAATTCGTCGTAGGTGTCGTGCACGATGGTCGGCTCGAGCAGCTCGCGCTGCTCCGCGCTCATGCTGGCCAGGATGTTCTCCATCGTCAGGCGCTTCAGGAAGAAGTCGTAGGCATCGGCCTGGCCGTAGGCGAAGCGCGAACGCTCCTTGTTGCCCGTGGTCGGGTTCTGCTGCGGCAGGAAGGACGAATAAAAGTCGAAGTTCGCCGACAGCATGAAGGCGCCGCCGTGGTAGGAGTCGTCGCCCATGTATAGGTCGGCGATCGGCGCCTGCGGCGAAGCGGCCTTGATGGCCGGGTGCGAGTCGATGATGCTGGCCGCCGTGTAGAAGCCCGGGTAGCTGATGCCCCAGATGCCGACCCGGCCGTTGTTGTTCGGGACGTGCTTGAGCAGCCATTCGACGGTGTCGTGCATGTCCTCGCTTTCCTGGCCCTCCCCTTTGGCGCGCTTGGGCCTGCCATGCGGCGTCATCTCCTGCCAGCTGCCTTCAGACATGTAGCGGCCGCGCACGTCCTGGGTCACGAAAATGTAGCCGGAGTCCTCCAGCTCGCGCGAGGGGCTGAGCGCCTCGGGGAACCAGTCCACGCCGTAGCGCTGCTCGCCCTGCGCGTAGACGCCCGCGCTGTAGGGCGTGCGCTGCATCAGGAAGGGATAGGGTTTCGAGCTGTCCTTCGGCACGTACACGGTGGTGAACAGCTTGACGCCGTCGCGCATCGGGATGCGGTATTCGTACTTGGTGTAGGCCTCGCGCGGGTTACGCTTTTGTGCCGGTGCATCGGCATGTGCTACGGCCTGGCTGGTGGCCTGCGCGCCTGCGCTGCAGGCCAGCATCACGCCCAATGCGAGGGCGGACAAGGGACGACGGATCATGGCTTCTTTCGAATTCGGACAAAGGCGTCAGTGTAATCCGTTTCCGAGAGAAAAATTGCTATTTCCGCTAGTTCCGGGAGACTGCGATGCCGTGCTGGTCGATGGTGCCGCGCACCCGCTCGCGCACGAAGTTGATGTGGCTGCGCAGGCGGTACAACTCTTCCGCGTAGGCGAGCGGGATCGAGATGTGGTTGACGCGCTCCTCGATGTCGTCGAGGCGCAGCAGCAAGCCTTCGCGCGCGGCCTCCCGGTCGTCAGGCGCGATCGCTTCCAGCTCCTGTTCCACCTTGCGCAGCTCGCCGTACCAGCGGTACACGCGCGAACGCACGCGCCACACGTAGATCGGCGGGACGATCTTCGACAGCGGGATCAGGAGCGCCGCCAGCGCCACCGCGACCACCCACAGGCGTTCGAACAGGTTGGCGAGCCAGAAGCGCAGGTAGCGCTGCAGGAAAGGCGGGCCATCGCGGTAGTAGCGCTCCGCTTCGCGCGCCACCGGAATCTCGGTGTACTTCGGCGAGGGGAACTGGCCCTGCTGCTGGAACCAGCCCGCCTTGCCGTGGATCTCGCCGGCCGACTTCACCAGCAGGCCCACCAGGGCCGGGTGCAGGTCCTCCCTCGCCACCAGGGTGGCGGTGGGGGCGATCAGGTGGTAGTCCTGGGCCGGGATGTCGCGCCCGAGGTCGACGATCCCGCGCGGCAGCACCACGTGCGTGAGGAAAGGCAGGCGGCGCGTGTAGGCGTCGGCCTGGCTGAAGTTGAACAGCCGGATGCCCGGGGTCTGCAGCAGCATCTGGATCAAGGGCGCTTCCGGCGCGGAGCTGAACACCAGGCCGTCGATCTTCCCGGCCAGCAGCTCCACCGTGGCCGGCGTGTTCTCCAGCGCGCCGATCTGCAGCTCGCTCGGTGCGATGCCGTTCGCGTCCAGCACCTGGCGGAACAGGCGCGGCACGCCGGTGCCTTCCGGCCCGAGGTTGATGCGTTTTCCCTTCAAGTCGGTCAGGTGGGTGACCTTGGCGCCTTGGCGCAGGAACAGCCACACCGGTTCGGTGAACAGGCTGCCCAGCGACACCAGGCCCGTCGTGTCCACCTGAGGCTCGGCCTGTCCGTTCTCGGTGGAGCCGCTCTGCACGAAGGCCACGTCCACCTTGCCCTCGATGAGGCGCTGCAGGTTCTCGTAGGAGCCCAGCGAAGGCTGGAGGCTCAGCTTGATCTCGTCGCGCGCCAGCCGGGCGGCGTACTGGCGGCCGAATTCCTGGTAGGCGCTGTTGAACTGGCCGGTGGCCATTGAGAGTTGGCGCGGCGGCGCCGGGTCGACCCAGATATAGGCCAGCACGGCGACCGCGATCACCGCCAGCAGGGTCGGCCCGCTGGCGACCAGCAGGTCGCGCAGGGACACGATGCTGAACTGCCGCACGCGCGTCATGGCGCGTTTGAGCGCGCCACGCTTTACCTCACCGGATGTGCCAGGCTGCCCGTTCAACGAACGCACTGGCGCTGCGCGGCGATGCTGCCCGCGGGCGGCTCGATCATCGGCATCAGGCTCGGCGCCAGGTTCGACAGCAGCTGTACCGGCAGCGCGCTGGTGAAGTCGTAGTTGCCGGACTGCGGGCCGTGCACGTAGGCGGTCATGCTGCCGAAGTAGCGCTCGCCGATGTTGAAGACAAAGGTCGCCGAGCGGTTCACGAAGCGCGACTCGATCACGCGCCCGCCCCTGGCATAGGTCTCGAAGCGCTGGTCGCCGGTGCCGGTCTTGCCGCCCACGGCGATCACGCTGCCGTCGGACTGGACGAAGGAAGTCTTGACGCGCTTGGCGGTGCCGTCGGTGACCACGCCCTGGATCGCATCCGCGACCACGCGCGCCACTTCCGGCGCCAGCACCTGCTCCTTGCCGCCGCCCTTGGTGCGCTTGACCAGGGTCTCGTACGGAGTGTCCTTGGCGAAGTGCAGCGAGTCGATGCGCTCGACCGGCTTGCGCACGCCGCCGTTGACGATGATGCCCATCAGTTCGGCCAGCGCGGCCGGACGGTCGGCCGAGGCGCCCAGCGTGGTCGCGTAGGACGGCACCAGCGAATCGAACGGGTAGCCCATCTTCTTCCACTGCGCATGGATCTTCAGGAAGGCCTCGACCTCGATCAGGCCGGCGATGCGCTTGTCCTGGGCATGCTTGCGGTGGGTCTTGAACAGCCAGGAATAGACTTCCTGGCGTTCCTTGACGCTGGCGTTGGTCACTTCGGTCCAGCCGGCCTTAGGATGGGTGATCAGGTAGCCCGCCAGCCACAGCTCGAGCGGATGCACCGAAGCCACGTAGCCGCGGTCGGCCAGCGTCATGTTCTTCGGGTCGTACATCTCGTACATCTTCGGAATGCGGTCCGGATCCATGTCGTGCGAATCCGGCAGCGATTTGTCGATGAAGTTACCGAACTGCGCCATCGTGGCGCCCGGGAACACGGTGCGGTGGGCCGCGGCCAGTTTCGAGGCCAGCGGACGCACGCCCGAGAACAGCAGCGCTTCGACCTCTTGCGGGGTCTTGCCCTTGTACTTGTTCCAGAACTTGGCCAGGAATACCTTGCCTTCGTTGTCGGCGAAGCGCGCCAGGTACATCTGGCGGCGCGGGTCGTCGGCATCGGCCAGCAGCTGGGCCGAGGAGCCCGGCAGCTGGAACATGTAGTAGCGCACCACGTCGCGCATCATGCGCACGAAGACCAAGTTGGTCGAACTGCGCAGCGCTTCGGTGACCGTCATGATCTTGCTGTTGTCCAGCTTGCTGAAGTTGCCGAAGGTGTGCAGGCCGCCGCCGGTGAAGAAGGCTTCGCCCGGATTGGCCGAGTACTTGCGCTCCATCGCCGCCGCCAGCATCGGCTTGAGGCCGCGGTCGGCGCCGCGCGGCAGCGTGCGGAAGTATTCCAGCGCCCATTGCGACATGCGGTCCTTGGCATCGACTTCCACGCCCATCAGGCCGATCTCGTCCATCGGCTCGAAACGCTTGTGCAGCTGGTCGACGATGTCGAGGTAGGTCACCAGGGTGCGCAGCTTGGCGGTGGAGCCGAGGTCGAGCTTGGCACCTTCGTTGATGTCGAGCGGCTGGTCGTAGTTGTCGGTCTGGACCCGCAGGTAGTTCACGTGCTCGCCGCGTTCCATCAGGGTGAAGCTGTACACCACCTGGGCCGGGTCGCCGTTGCCGAGCATGCCCTTGCCGGTCAGGCCGGCTTCTTTCGCGTGTTCGGCATCGGACAGCTTGCGCAGCACGTCGGTGACGGCCTGCTGCACCCCTGCATCGAGGGTGGAGACCACCGACAGGTCGAGGCGGTCGAGGTTGTACAGGCGCGAATCGCCCACCAGGTAGCCGAGGTGGTTGCGCACCGCGTTGGCGGCCTTGCGCGAGACGAAGGCGTCGGCGCCCGGCGGGGCCACGCCCGAGCCCTGGGCCGGATGCAGCGCCACTTTCAGCGCGGCGTCGCGCAGCTGCGGCGAGATCACGCCGGCCTGCGCCAGCACGCGCAGGTGGCTGTTGGTGAGGGTTTCCAGGTCATGCTCGCCGGCGCCCAGGTAGTAGGCCGGGCGGCGCTGCGCGATCATCAGCGACAGCGCTTCCTTGTAGGCGGTGACGGCATCAAGGCTGTTCATCGGGCCGCGCAGCATGGCGCTGGTCTTGTCGAAGTCGCGTCCGTACCAGACCCACATGCCGTCGCCGATGCCATTGACTTCGCCGTAGCCCGGCTTGGCCGACAGCGGCACGGTGTTCAGGTAGTCGAGCACGATCTGGCGGCGCGCCTTGGTGGTGTCTTCGCCGTCCTGGTAGGCGCGCAGCGTGGCCGAGGCCATCTGGATCATCTTGTCCTGCAGCGAACCGGTGCGCCCTTCCGGCGAGTGGCGGTACTTCTCGATCTGGGTCGCGAGCGTGGAGCCGCCGGCGACGCGCCCGCCGCCGCCCAGGCCGACGCTGCTCAGGGTCTTGTCGAACACCGCTTTCGAGAAGCGGTCCCATTCGACCGCCGGGTTGCGGTGCGGGTAGGCCGGGTCGAGCAGCTCGCGGTTCTCGATGAACAGCAGGCTTTGCACCAGCAGCGAAGGCGCGTCCTCGAACTTGTGGTAGAAGCGTTCAGGGAAGCGCGAGGCGAACAGCGGCTGCGCGCGGCAGTCGAGGATCTCGAGGCCGACCTTGGTCTTCTCGTGGTAGGTGGCGTACAGGCCGCGGTCGGCGAATTCCACCATCTTGGGCGACATGCGGGCCTGGGCGTCGATGTGGTAGCCGCGCGACTGCAGCTTTTCCAGGTAGGCCGGCATGCCGGCATAGCCCAGGCGGGTGTCGTAGGGGCTGGCGGCCGGGAAGCGGATCGCGGGGCTGGCCCCCTTCTCCATGCGGAAGCTCAGGTCGTCGGCCATCTCGGCGAAGATCTTCGCCTGCAGGCGCGAAGTGCGTATTTCGAGCGCGCCCCAGCCGCCCAGCAGCACCAGCAGGATCAGGAGGGCAAGGTAGAACCAGGGCTTCCAGCGGCGCTTGCGCGGCGCCGGCTCGGGCGATCCTTCGGGAGCGCCTTCGGGGCCTTCGGGCGGAGGCAAGGGCGCACTGCCGGGCGCTCCGCCGCCCGCCGCCAGGTGCGGATAGGCTTCGTACAGGGGAACATCGTTGCCGCCCGCGGACGCAAGCACGGGGGCGCCGCCGGACATGGCCTGGGCAGTTCGCCGCAACCACTCGCCTAGCGCGCGTATGACATTACTGGGCCGCTCGATGCGGCGAATACTTTCCATGATGGCTCAACTGGTTCGAATCAATTCGTGCTCAATCCCTGCAACCTGCCCGCCATCCTTGCCCTGTTGTGTTCGAGTGATTGGGTCCTCGTCAGTCTGCAAAAATGCGCGGTGCAAACTCACTCAGGATTGCACCTCCATAGGTATCATTCCACCACATCAACACGACCCGCGCGAGACGCCGTTTAACAATTTTGATGCGCGCGATGTATTTTCGCAAAAAAACAACGGCTGAGTTATCAGGACGGCATGCAGTCCTACAAACACTGGAATTCGGCCCCGCGGCTCTGCAGTTCGGCCTGCATGGCAAGGAAGGCGGGCTCCACTTGCGCAGGCGCGCCCTTCACGCCCAGCTCGATATGACGTCGCGTCTGCGCGTCGCCCACGCTCGGCAGGCTGAACACCCGCAGCCCGGGATAATCGCGTTCCAGCGCCTCCATCAGCGGGGTCAGCGAGGCCTCCGCCTGTTCATAAACGATCAGCGAGCGTTCCAGGTGGACACTGGCGTGAAATAAATGCGAATATTGGGTGTCGAGCACCCATTCGATCATGGGCCAGGCCATGACCGGGAAGCCGGGGACGAAGTGGTGCTCACGCACGCTGAACCCGGCGATGCGGTTGTAGGGATTCGGAATCAGGTCTGCGCCCTGCGGGAACTCGGCCATCTTCAGGCGCTGCAGGTTTTCCGGGGCCCCCAGGTCCGCGTCCAGGCCCGCCTCGCGCGCGGTCTCGCGGATGCGCTCCTCGATGTTCAGGCGCCCTTCGGGATGCAGCACCAGGGGCAGGCCGAGCGCCGCGGCCGCGCACTGGCGCGTGTGGTCGTCGGGCGTGGCGCCGATGCCGCCGCAGGAAAACACGATGTCCCCGCCGGCAAAACTGCGCCGCAGCAGGTCCGTCAGGCGGCCTGGGTCGTCGCCCACGAACTGCGCCCAGGCCAGCTGCAGGCCGCGCGCGCCGAGCAGCTCCACCACTTTCGAAAAATGCTTGTCCTGGCGCCTGCCGGACAGGATCTCGTCACCGATGACGATCAGGCCGAATGCCATGTGCTTCTCCTCTGGTTCAGGCCTGCGGCCCATTAGCGCGTAGTTCTTCCAGCGCGCCCAAGCAGAAGTACTGGAACCATAGCCCGGCAAACAGGAAGATCATGATGTACAGCCATAGCGACAGCATGGCCAGGAAGGGAAACAGCACGATCGAGAGCAGCGCCCCGCCCATCCAGGCGATGCCGGGCAAGGCGCCGGCCAGGCCGGAGGCAAAGCCGATGCCCCACAGCGCGCCGCGGTGGCGCCGCATCAGTTCCTGCCGTTCCTCGGGGCTGGCATGCGCGGCCAGCGCGTCGTAGCTCATCACGCGCGAGGTCACCCAGGCCCACAGGCAGGCCTGCACCAGCCAGGCCAGCGGCGGCACCGCGTACAGCGGCAGCGTGAACAGCCACAGCACCGCGAACACCGCGGTGCTGCCGACGTTGATGGCGATGCTGCCGACGAAGGAACCGCCTTCCTTGCGTTCCAGCTTGGGGTATTGGTGCTGGCCGACGTGGCGCTCGATCGCCGGCATCGCGATCACGCCCATGAACAGCAGCGCCGATCCGATCATCAGGGGCAGCAGCAGCGCGATCGCCAGCAGCGGCACCACCATCACCTTGAGCATGCCCAGGCCGAGCATGGCCAGCATGTTGCCGCTGGTCTGGAACCAGCCGTAGTCCGCGAAGGTCCCCTGCAGCCAGTCCAGCAGCGGCTGCAGGCCGGTCCACAGCAGCGCGCCCCACAACAGCAGCGACAGCACCAGCGGGGCGCCCGACAGCATCAGCATGCGGCGCGAGAACTGGGCGCGCAGCGCGCGCCGGTAGGCGGTGCCGACGCCCTTCATGGCCGGGCCTTGCGGGTTGGATGGACAACGGGCGGGCAGCGAAGCGGCATCGTGGCTCCTTGTTCTGAGTTCAATATCGCCATTCTACGCAAATGCGGGCAGGAGACCGGTGGGCTGGCGTTTGGCGCGGCCAGGGACGATGCACTACAATCGCCGTTCAACTTGAACAACAGGGAAAACCATGTCCACCAATACCACTGATTCCGGCCTGCAATACGAAGACACCGTCGTCGGCAGCGGCGACGAGGCGAAAGCCGGCCAGTACGTCACCGTCCACTACACCGGCTGGCTGCGCAACGACGACGGCAGCCAGGGCGCCAAGTTCGATTCGAGCAAGGACCGCAACGACCCGTTCCAGTTCGCGCTGGGCGCCGGCCACGTGATCCGCGGCTGGGACGAAGGCGTGCAGGGCATGAAGGTCGGCGGCCAGCGCCGCTTGACCATCCCGGCCAGCCTGGGCTACGGCGCGCGCGGCGCCGGCGGCGTGATTCCGCCGAATGCGACGCTGATTTTCGACGTCGAACTGCTGGCGGTCTAAGCTGTTGTAGGGTGGGCGGTTTGTACTTCAGGCCACTGGCCTGAAGTACTCCGCCCACGCGTTCAACCAGCCGGAGCGTTTTCGCGAAGCACGCTGTAGCTATCACCGCGTGGGCGGGAAGACCCGCCCACCCTACGTTCCCCCGAGCATCTCCTCTAAAGTTCGCCCCGATTCGCGGTGAACGCGCCCCTCCTGCGCTAAGATTCCCTCCTGTCTTACCACATTGCCAACGCAACCAACACAGGAGTACTCATGAGCTTGCAGGAACAGTTCGCCCAGGCCCAGGCCGAATCCAAGAATCTGCCGGAACGCCCGGACAACATGACCTTGCTGAAGATTTACGCGCTGTACAAGCAGGGCGCGAACGGCGACGTCAGCGGCGAGCGCCCGGGCATGACCGATTTCGTCAACCGCGCCAAGTACGACGCCTGGGCCGCCCTGAAAGGCACCTCGCAGGACGACGCGATGCAGCAGTACATCGACCTGATCGAAGAACTGAAGGGCTGACCAGCCCCCACGGCCGCCCGGACGGCGGCCGCTGCCTGCCCCGTGGGTCAGGCAGGGACGAACACCTTGCGCATCTTTTCCGTCACCTTGGCCTCGATGGCCGGGGCGAATGCGCCCATGAAGAATCCCAGGCGGATCCGCATCGCCGCCCGCTGGCCTTCCAGGCTGAGCGCGCCTTCCACGCCGCTGCGCTCGAAGCGCAGCACGTCGCCATCCCATTTGCACGCCAGGCCATACTCGGTGGCGATCCGCTGCGCCACCTGCTGGGCGGCCTCGCGCGCCTCTTGCGGGCTCAGGTTGTGTTCCTGGACGATGCTAATTTCCGACATGCTGGTTCATCCTTCTACTGAATTCGTTGCAAGAAAAGTCCGCCATGATGCCAGCAGACGGCCGAGTCGGCCAGTCTGGCGAGCGTTTCGGGCCCCGATCCAAATCAATTGACTCTTGTCAATATCCGCGCCGCCCGGCGCGCGACCATGGATATGCCGCCCGACATTTCGCAAGGAGCCGTCATGGAACCAGGTGCCCTCTTGCCGGACGAACTGGACACGCCCCGTGACCAGCCGCCGGTCCGCTTCATCCCCACGCCCAGCGCCCCCTACCAGCAACAGCACCGCCTCGCCAAGCTGCTCGAGCAGCCCGCCGAGCCATCCGGCGACCCGAAGATGGAGTCCTCCCGCGAGGAAGAAGAGCTCGAGGCGCCGCCGCTGCCGCACGCCTTCGGCGCGCGCGTGCTGATGTGGAAGCAGGACCCCTCGGTGGGCGAGATCGGCACCCGCCGCGCCTACCTGCCCGGCCCGGTGCTGGCCGGCCCGCGCGACGCCCGCATCGCTCCCGGCGCGCCCGGCATCGACCCGGTCGAGCCGAACGCCTTCGGCGACTTCGTCACCCAGCCCGACACCCCGCAGTTCGACGCCGTGCACACCTTTGCCGTGGTGCGCCAGACCCTGACCATGTACCAGCGCTCGATGCTCGCCGCCGGCCTCGACATGCCCCTGCCCTGGCAGTGGAACACCAGCATGGACACGCGTCCGCTGACGGTTTATCCCTATGGCCTGCCGAACGTGATGAACGCCTTCTACAGCCGCACCCAGGGCTGCCTGAAGTTCGGCGACTTCATTCCCAACGGCGTCGAAGGCGGTGAAGCGGCGCGCGTGTACACCTGCCGCTCCTTCGACATCGTGGCCCACGAAACGGCGCACGCGGTGCTCGACGGCCTCAAGCCGCAATGGCTGCAGGCCGACGCCCCGCCCCAGACCGGCGGCCTGCACGAAGCCTTCGGCGACCTCACCGCGATCTTCCTTGCCCTGTCCCAGCTCGACCAGTGCGAGGCGGTGGTGGCCCAGACCAAGGCCCACCTGCACGACAAGACCTATCTGTCCGACATCGCCGAACAGTTCGGGATGGCGCTGGGCGGCAGCACCGGCCTGCGCAATGCCGACAACGACCTGACGCTGGGGCAGGCCGGCACCCAGGTGCACGCGATCTCGCAGGTCTTCACCGGCGCCATGTACGACGTACTGGCCGACATGTTCGCCTACGAGCGCAACCCCACGCACGACGACTGCGCCGCCGTGCTGCACCGGGTCGCGGCCTACCTGCGCGGGCTGCTGCTGCGCGCCCTGATCGCCGCCCCCGACAGCGCCGCCACCTATGTCGACGTGGTCAACCAGATGCTGCGCCTGGTGGACGAGGACGGCAAGCCGGCCGCCTACGCGGGCTTCATCCGCAACCAGTTCGCGCGCCGCGACGTGGTCGAGCAGCCCGACGAAGCCGCCATGGTCCAGCCGATGTGCACGCCGCTGGCGCCCAAGGTCTGCGACAAGCCGGGCGCGCGCCAGGACCGCCGTTCCTGCTGCGGCACCATGAACCTGCCGGAATACTACCGGGTGGACCGGGTGCTCGACAGCGAAGCCCAGGCGCTGGCGCGCTGGTGCGCCTCCAACGGCCGGCTCGGCGAATGCGTCGTTCCGAACGCGGCGGTAGTGCCGGTGTCCGGTATGCCGTACCAGGCATGAAGATCAGCGCGCGCGCCTGCGGCGGCTTCGCCGGGCTGGCCGAAGCCTACGACCTCGACACCGCTGCCCACCCGGTCGGCGGCGAGTTCGAAGACCTCCTGCAGCGGCTCGACTTCTTCTCGGCGTCGCCGAGCTGCCCGCTCGGGGCCGACCTGCCGCGCTGGGAGATCACGGTCGAGGACGGCCCGCGCTGCCATACCGTGTTCCTGCGCGAGGACGGCAGCGGCGGCGACTGGCAGGCCCTGCTCGACCGCCTGCGCACCAGCGCCTGACGCGTGAACGGCCGGTGGTGGCGTCCTCGGGTGCGCCATCACCGGCTACATTTGCTTATATATATTGTGTATAAGCCTAATTTGTAGGAAAACCCGAATTGCCCTAAAATACAGTGCTTTGCAAGTCCCGCCGGCCGATTCAGCGCCCGGCGCCGCGACACTAGACCAACTAATAGGACTGTTATGACCCACGTTGTCACCGAATCGTGCATCCGTTGTCGCTATACCGACTGCGTCGATGTATGCCCGGTAGATTGTTTCCGGGAAGGCCCGAATTTCCTCGCCATCGATCCTGACGAATGCATCGACTGCGCCGTCTGCGTGGCCGAGTGCCCGGTGAACGCGATCTACGCGGAAGAAGACGTGCCGTCGGACCAGCAGCAATTCATCAAGCTGAACGCGGACCTGGCGCGTTTCTGGCCGTCGATCACCAAGACCAAGCCGGCCCTGCCAGACGCGGAAGAGTGGAAAGACGTCAAGGACAAGCTGGACCAGCTGGCCCGCTGACCATGACCGACGCGGCCCCGCCCGGGGCCGCCGTCTGCACCGGTTCGTCAATCATGGCACACTAGCGGCCACGTCCTGTCCACACCCACGCATTTCAGCTAAATTCACAGAAAGTTCCAGCATGACTATCAGTGCCTCCCACGAAGCGGGCGCCATCGCTCCCAACAGCTCGTTCGCCGGCGCGATCGAAGCCGATGCCGTGATCATCGGCGCCGGTCCGGTCGGCCTGTTCCAGGTCTTCGAACTCGGCCTCCTCGAAATCAAGGCCCACGTCATCGATTCGCTGCCGGCCGTCGGCGGCCAGTGCGTGGAACTGTACCCGGACAAGCCGATCTACGACATCCCGGCCGTGCCGGTGTGCACCGGCCAGGAACTGACCGACAACCTGCTCAAGCAGATCGAGCCGTTCGAGCCGACCTTCCACCTGGGCCAGGAAGTCACCACCGTCCAGCGCCGCGAAGACAGCCGCTTCAACGTCGAGACCTCGACCGGCACCCGCTTCATCACCAAGACCATCTTCATCGCTGCCGGCGTCGGCTCGTTCCAGGCGCGCACCATGAAGGTCGACGGCATCGAGAAGTTCGAGAACAGCCAGCTGTTCTACCGCGTCAAGGATCCGGCTCTGTTCGAAGGCAAGAACCTGGTCATCTGCGGCGGCGGCGACTCCGCGCTGGACTGGGCCCTGAACTTCGTCGGCAAGGCCGAGTCGGTCGTGCTGCTGCACCGCCGCGAAGACTTCCGCGCCGCTCCGGCATCGGTGGCCAAGATGAAGGCCCTGTGCGACGAATACGAAATGCAGCTGATCATCGGCCAGGTCACCGGCTTCGATGAAACGGACGGCAAGCTGAGCGAAGTGAAGGTCACCGGTGCCGACGGCGTCACCCGCCGCGTCCCGCTGGACATGCTGCTGGTGTTCTTCGGCCTGTCGCCGAAGCTGGGCCCGATCGCCGAATGGGGCCTGGACATCGAGCGCAAGCAGCTCAAGGTCATGGACACCGAGAAGTTCGAGACCAACGTGCCGGGCATCTTCGCCGTGGGCGACATCAACACCTATCCGGGCAAGAAGAAGCTGATCCTGTCGGGCTTCCACGAAGCCGCGCTGGCCGCCTTCGGCGCCGCGCCCTACATCTTCCCGGACAAGAAGATCCACATGCAGTACACGACGACCTCGCCGAAGCTGCACAAGATTCTCGGCGTCGAGACCCCAGTGTTCGACTAAGCTTTACCTTCTGGTAAAAAAATGCCGCCCGGCGCAAGCCCGGCGGCATTTTTCATTGCCGCTCGAGGCTGCGTTCAGTTAGGGTCAAACAACGGAAGGGCCTTGTCGGACAGGGCCTACCTGCTTATGTGGGGCGCTTCACCGAGTAGTATTGCGCAAATATGCTACAACTGGACTATGCACAAGGGATGTGAAAACGACTGTTTCCACAAGTAAATCACTATCCCCTATAATTGACCGAGAGCATGCGCAAACGATTGCGACGCCTAGTCCATCCGAAGGAATTATTTATGCTTTACCAACTGCACGAGATGCAACGCTCCTTCCTGACCCCGCTGATGCAGTGGGCAGATGCGTCCTCCAAACTGTTCTCGAACCCCGTTTCCCCCTTCGCGCACACCCCGTTCTCGCAGCGTATCGCCGCCGGCTACGAGCTGATGTACCGCCTCGGGAAGGATTACGAAAAGCCGGCATTCGGCATCAAGACCGTACCCATCAAGGGTGCCGACGTCGGCATCATCGAGCGCACCGTGGTCGAGAAGCCGTTCTGCAAGCTCATCCATTTCAAGAAAGACCTGAGCGACAAGGAATTCGCCGCGCTGGAGCAGCCCACCGTGCTGGTCGTCGCGCCCCTGTCGGGTCACCACGCCACCCTGCTGCGCGACACCGTGCGCGCCCTGCTGGTCGAGCATGACGTCTACATCACCGACTGGATCGACGCGCGCATGGTGCCCTTGTCGAGCGGTCCCTTCCACCTCGACGACTACATCTACTACGTCCAGGACTTCATCCGCCACCTCGGCCCGAACGTGCACGTGATCTCGGTGTGCCAGCCGACCGTGCCGGTGCTGGCCGCGATCTCGCTGATGGCCACCAACAAGGACCCGAAGCTGCCCAAGACCATGACCATGATGGGCGGCCCGATCGACCCGCGCAAGTCGCCGACCGCGGTCAACGACCTGGCGGTGGAGAAGCCCTTCTCCTGGTTCGAGAACACCGTGATCTACTCGGTGCCGGGCAACTACCCGGGCTTCGGCCGCAAGGTCTATCCGGGCTTCCTGCAGCACGCCGGCTTCATCGCGATGAACCCGGGCCGCCACGCCCAGAGCCACCGCGAGTTCTACCAGCACCTGGTGCGCGGCGACGACGACTCGGCCGAGGCGCACCGCCAGTTCTACGACGAGTACAATGCCGTGCTCGACATGCCGGCCGAGTACTACCTCGAGACCATCAAGACCGTGTTCCAGGAACACCGCCTGCCGAAGGGCACCTGGGAAGTCGGCGGCCAGCTGGTGCGCCCGCAGGACATCAAGACGGTGGCCCTGTTCACCGTCGAGGGCGAGCTGGACGACATCTCGGGCCTGGGCCAGACCCGCGCGGCGCACGACCTGTGCACCGGCATCCCGAAGGACATGCACCAGGAGTTCGTGGCGCCCAAGTGCGGCCACTACGGCATCTTCTCGGGCCGCCGCTGGCGCGAGATCATCTGCCCGAAGATCGGGGAATTCATTCGGGCGCATGCCTGATGTGAAAATGCCGGAGCTTGCTCCGGCATGTTGTTTTGGCTATCGACTACAGTGCGAACTTGGATTCCCGCCTGCGCGGGAATGACGGTTTCAAAGTTCGGGGTATTAATAGCGATGACTCTTGGCCGCATCCCTTAACCCGTCGTTCCCGCGAAGGCGGGAACCCAATTTTCGGATAATAGCGATAGCGCCTGCGTTCACCGCCCTACCAGCACCTCCTGCACCACCCCGGTGGCGATCGCCACCAGCGCATAATCATTCCCCGCCTGCACCCACTGGTGCCCCGGCGGCGGCTCGGTGAGGCGGTGCGCCTTCCAGTTCTCCACCACGAAATGATGCGTCCGGTAGCGTGGCGGCAGCTGCTCGCCGCGCTTGAGCTGGCCGCTGGCCTCCACGCTGCGCCAAGGCCCCGGCCTGGCGGCCTGCTTCGCTTGCGCGCGCGCTTCCTGTTCGCCGCGCTGGTGCGCCTGGGCCGCGGCGCCACCGGCCAGCACCGCGGCGACGAGCGCCGGTACGATGAGTTTGTTCATGTGAGCTCCTCTTCAGCGTCGAGGCTCCAGTACATCATGCACGAACCCGGCAGTCTGTTCGCTCCAGCACGGAGCACCCCCTCCGATTTTGGCGGATAATGTCGGCTTTGAACGCCTCACCTTCGCGCCGTGACCAAGACCCTCGCCGACCTGATCGAAGACGCTTTGCCGCAGACGCAATGCACCAAGTGCGGCTATCCCGCATGCCGTCCGTATGCGGAAGCGATCGCGCGCGGCGAAGCCGAGATCAACCAGTGCCCGCCCGGCGGCATCGAGGGCGTCCGGCGCCTCTCCAGCGTCACGGGCCGCCCGGTCATCCCGATCAATCCCGCCAACGGCATCGAGCGCCCGCGCCCGGTTGCCTTCATCGACGAATCGCTCTGCATCGGCTGCACCTTGTGCATCCAGGCCTGCCCGGTCGACGCCATCATGGGTGCGGCCAAGCAGATGCACACCATCCTGCCGAGCCTGTGCACCGGCTGCGACCTGTGCGTGGCGCCCTGCCCGGTCGACTGCATTTCGATGGTCCCGGTGACCGGGGAGCGCACCGGCTGGGACGCCTGGTCGCAGGAAGCCGCCGATGCGGCCCGCGCCCGCCACGACTTCCGCAGCGAGCGCCTGCGCCGCGAGAAGGAAGAAAACGATGCGCGCCTGGCCGCCAAGGCCCTGGAAAAAATGCGCGCGCTGACGGCGGAGGTGACCAATACGCCGGAAGAACTGGCGGAAAAGGAACGCAAGCGCGCCATCATCGCGGCCGCGATGGAACGCGCGCGCCAGAAGGCAGCCGCGAATGTGCCCGATGCGCCACCGGAACAAAAGTAAGCAAAACCGATGAATCCCGCGAAAAGATTAGAAATATTCACGCGCTTCCGCGCAGCCAACCCCAAGCCGACCACCGAGCTCGAATTCACTACCCCCTTCGAGCTCCTGATCGCGGTACTGCTGTCGGCGCAGTCGACCGACGTCGGCGTCAACAAGGCCACGCGCCGCCTCTACCCGGTGGCCAACACCCCGCAGGCCATCCTCGACCTGGGCCTGGACGAACTCAAGTCGTATATCTCCACCATCGGCCTGTACAACACCAAGGCCGCGAATGTCATGGCGACCTGCCGGATCCTGGTGGAGCAGCATGGCGGCGAGGTGCCGCGCGCGCGCGAGGCGCTGGAAGCCCTGCCCGGCGTGGGCCGCAAGACCGCCAACGTGGTGCTCAATACCGCCTTCGGCGAGCCGACCATGGCGGTCGACACCCACATCTTCCGGGTGTCGAACCGTACCAGGATCGCACCGGGCAAGAACGTCGACATCGTCGAACAGAAGCTGCTCAAGTTCGTGCCCAAGGACTTCCTGATTGACGCCCACCACTGGCTGATCCTGCACGGCCGCTACACCTGCGTGGCGCGTAAGCCCAAGTGCTGGAACTGCCTGATCAATGACCTGTGCGAGTTCAAGGACAAGACGCCGGCGCCCGCCGGGGTGATGGATCCGGCGGCCGACCTGGCCAGCCAGGCCGCCGAACTTGGCTAGCCGAGCCGTTTTTCCCCAGTTCGTGGTCTGTTATCTTGGCTTCAAGCGATCAGCCTTGCAGGCGAGCGGCCAGGGAGCGCCTTGCGTACCTGCCGCGTATCCTCTACCTTGAACACCGCAACCAGCTCGTTCAGCGCCTGCGACTGGTCGTGCAGCTCCTGCGCAGCCGCCGCGGCCTCTTCCACCAGCGCCGCGTTCTGCTGCGTCACCGTATCCATCTCGCCGATGGCGACGTTGACCTGGGCGATGCCGGCGCCCTGCTCCGCGCTGGCGGTGCTGATCTCGGCGATGATGTCCATCACGCGGCGCACGCTGGTGACGACATCAATCATGGTGGCGCCGGTCTCGCCCGCGAGGCGGTTGCCGGCATCGACGCGCGCCACCGAATCGTTGATCAGTTCCTTGATTTCCTTGGCCGCCATCGCCGAGCGCTGTGCCAGGTTGCGCACCTCGCCCGCGACCACCGCGAAACCGCGGCCCTGCTCGCCGGCGCGCGCCGCTTCCACCGCCGCGTTCAGCGCCAGGATATTGGTCTGGAAAGCGATGCCGTCGATGACGCTGATGATCTCGACGATCTTGCGTGAGGACTCGCTGATCGTGGCCATGGTGCCGACCACCTGCTCCACCATCTGGCCGCCCCTCGCGGCGACTTCGCAGGCCGAGACGGCGAGTTGGTTGGCCTGACGCGCGTTGTCGGCGTTCTGCTGGACGGTCGAGGTGATTTCTTCCATCGACGAGGCGGTTTCCTCGATCGCGCCGGCCTGCTGCTCGGTGCGGCTCGACAGGTCGAGATTGCCGCGTGCGATCTGGTCGGAAGCGACGGCGATGGTCTCGGTGCCACTGCGCACCTGCGCCACGATGGCCTGCAGGCTGCCGGTCATGTGGTTCAGGGCCTGTAGCAGCTGGCCGGTTTCGTCGTCGGTGCGTACCGCGATCGTGGTGCGCAGGTCGCCCGAGGCGACGCTCTGCGCCGCCTCGACCGCTGCGCCGAGCGGACGCGTGATCGAACGCGAAATGAAGACGCCGGCCACGACCGCGGCGACCGCGCCCAGCAGCATCAGGGAATAGCCGACCAGCGTCGCGCGCGTGCCGACCGCTTCTGCCTCCAGTGCGGTGGCGACGGTAAGTTTGCTCATCGCTTCCTGCGCCTTGACCAGGAGTTCGGCCGGCGCCCGGTCCATGCCCTTGACGGCCTTGTCGCCCGCTGCCGCGTCGAAATCGGCAGCGCTGAAGTCGGCGAAGCCGCGGCGGTAGCCCTCGCCCATCTTTGCATGCGCCTGGCCGAACTGCCCCAGCAGCGCGCGCACTTCCCCGTCCGGCATGGCGGCGCTCAGCGCTTGCACTGCCTTGGCGAGCTCGGCTTCACTCTTCTGGAAGGCCTTCCAGTACCTGGCGCGCTGTTCTTCGTCCTTGCCGCGTAATAAGGTGTTCTTCCATTCCTGGGTCTGCAGGCGGAAATGCGAGAGCAGGCTCTCCACGCGCTCCGCCTGGGTAGATTGCAGCACCGCGGCCCGATAGGTATCCAGCGCATGATTCAGCTGGCTCATGCCGAAGAAGCCGGCGCAGGCGACGACCATGGTGACGGCGGCAAAGCCGAGGGGGAGTTTACGACTGAGTTTCATGGACAGCTCTCGGGTGAGCAGGGTGACAACCTGCGAATGCCCGGTAGTTTACGTAGTTTGTAACTACCAGGCAAAACCGCGATCGACTGTCCGTTCTTTGACCCGCCTGATGTGTAGTTTGACAGCAACGCGCGCACCAGCGCGGTGCAAGCTTGCATCAAAGCAGGACGAGATTGTCCCGATGCACCAATTCAGGCCCCTCGACATAGCCCAGGATGCGTTCAATCTCGGCCGACGAATGGCGCATGATGCGCCGCACTTCGCTGCTGGTGTAGTTGGTCAACCCGCGCGCCAGGGGCTTGCCCGCTTCGTCGATGCAGGTGATCACCTGGCCGCGCCCGAATTCGCCGCGCACCGCGACCACGCCGATCGGCAGCAGCGACTTGCCTTCCCGGGTCAGCTTCTGCGCGGCGCCGGCATCGATCACGACTTCGCCGGTGGTGTGCAGGTGGTCGATCATCCACTGGCGCCGTGCGGTCAGGCGGCCGGTCGGCGCGGTGAGCTGGGTGCCGATCATCTCGCCGCCGGCCAGGCGCACCAGCACGTCTTCCTCGCGACCCCAGGCGATGATGGTGTGGGCGCCCGAGCGCGCCGCCCGCCTGGCGGCCAGCACCTTGGTCAGCATGCCGCCGCGCCCGATGCTCGAGCCGGCCCCGCCGGCCATGGCTTCCAGTTGCGGGTCGCCCGCCTGCGCTTCGCCGATCAGGCGCGCGTCCGGGTCCTTGCGCGGATCGGCGGAGAACAGGCCGCGCTGGTCGGTCAGGATCACCAGCGCGTCGGCCTCGATCAGGTTGGCCACCAGCGCGCCCAGGGTGTCGTTGTCGCCGAACTTGATTTCGTCGGTGACGACCGTATCGTTCTCGTTGATGATCGGGACCACGCCCAGGCGCAGCAGGGTGGTGAGCGTCGAGCGCGCGTTCAGGTAGCGTTCGCGGTCGGCCAGGTCGGCGTGGGTGAGCAGCACCTGGGCGGTCTTGACGCCGTGGGTGTGGAAGCTGGTTTCGTAGATCTGCGCCAGGCCCATCTGGCCCACGGCGGCGCAGGCCTGCAGTTCGTGGATATCGGTCGGGCGTGAGGTAAAACCGAGGCGCAGCATGCCTTCGGCGATCGCGCCCGAGGACACGAGCACGACTTCCTTGCCGAGGGCACGCAGCGCGGCGATCTGGGCCGCCCAGCGGGCGATGGCGGTGTGGTCGAGGCCCCTGCCCTCGTCCGTGACGAGCGAGGAACCGACCTTGACGATGATGCGGGAGGCTTGCTGGAGGGCTGAGTGGTAAGCTGAGGTCATGGTGACAGGAATTTTCCTCGCGGCCGTAAGGCCAGCAGGGAAAGTCCTGCCAACAACTCGACCGCGCAGACTGCTAATAATACCCCCTTCGGCAGCCCGATCGCGAAAGCGGCGACGAGACGCCCGGCCGGCTGGGCCAGGAGGAACAATGCGGTGAGGTCGACGAGGAGGGGCTGGTCGCCCTGCCTCGATGCCAGCAGCGCCAGCATCGCGGTAGCGAGGCGCATGCCCACGTAGATGGCGTAGAACTGGCTGTAGCCGTTCACGCCGACGAGAAAGATGCCCATCGCCGACGCGATACGGTCGGGATCGAGCATGGCCGCCAGCGCCGCCAGCGAACTGGCGGTGGCGACGAGCTGCAGCAGCTGGCTGCGAGTGACGGACGACGCGGCCAACTTAGCGTCTCTTAATCCTCGAGAATCTTGAAACGCGGATCGTCCGGGTCGATCGAGTTGATGCCGCGCGCTTCCTCGGTCATGGTGGTTTCTTCGGCGCGTTGATCGCTGGTGCGCTTTTCTTCCAGGTGCAGGTAGATCGCATTGACCAGTTCCTGGCAGCCTTCGCGATTCAGTGCCGAGATCTCGAACACCGGCCCTTTCCAGGCCATGCGCTTGACGAAGTCCTTGACGCGCTTCTTGCGCTCGGCTTCATCGACCACGTCGAGCTTGTTCAGAACCAGCCAGCGCGGCTTGTTCAGCAGCTCTTCGTCGTACTTTTCCAGCTCCTTGACCAGGGCCTTGGCTTCCTTGACCGGATCGACTTTCTCGTCGAAGCCCGACAGGTCGACGATGTGCAGCAGCAGGCCGGTACGCGCCAGGTGGCGCAGGAACTGGTGGCCCAGGCCCGCGCCTTCGGCCGCGCCTTCGATCAGGCCGGGGATGTCGGCGATGACGAAGCTCTTCTCGTGCGACACGCGTACCACGCCCAGGTTCGGGTGCAGGGTGGTGAACGGGTAGTCGGCGATCTTCGGCTTGGCGTTCGACACGGCGGTAATAAAAGTAGACTTGCCGGCGTTCGGCATGCCCAGCAGGCCCACGTCGGCCAGCACCTTCAGCTCCAGGCGCACGGTGCGGCGCTCGCCGGCCTTGCCTTCGGTCTTCTGGCGCGGGGCGCGGTTGGTCGAGGTCTTGAAGTGGATGTTGCCCCAGCCGCCCTCGCCGCCCTTGGCCAGCAGTTCGGTCTGGCCGTGCTCGGTCAGGTCGGCAACGATCTCGCCGTTGACGTCGTCCACGATCAGGGTGCCGACCGGCATGCGCATGTAGACGTCTTCGGCGCCCTTGCCGTAGCAGTCCGAGCCGCGGCCCGGTTCGCCGTTGCGGGCGTGATGGGTCTTCGAATAGCGGAAGTCCACCAGGGTGTTGATGTTACGGTCGGCCACCACGTAGATCGAGCCGCCCTTGCCGCCGTCGCCGCCGTCCGGGCCGCCGAATGGGCGGAACTTCTCGCGGCGGAACGAGGCGCACCCGTTGCCGCCGTCGCCGGCGATGACTTCAATTCTTGCTTCGTCGATAAACTTCATGATGATGACCGATAAAAACTAAAAAGGCCCTACCGTGGGCAGAGCCTTTCGATGGAAGGCTTGCGCCTTGCAAAGAAGCGCCGCGTCGAGCGGCGCGAGTAACTACTTAAGCAGCAACTGCTTCGTTGGCAACGACGGTCACGAACTGCTTCGAGCCCACGCCTTGCTTGACGAACTTGACGGTACCGTCGACCAGCGCGAACAGGGTGTGATCCTTGCCGGTGCCGACGTTGGCGCCAGCGCGCACCGGGGTGCCGCGTTGACGGATGATGATGCCGCCGGCGTTGATCGCCTGGCCGCCGTAGACTTTCACGCCAAGGCGTTTGCTTTCTGAGTCACGGCCGTTGCGGGTAGTACCGCCACCTTTTTTGTGTGCCATTTATTTGCTCCTTGATGAATGAACTTGGTGGATCGAACGGGATTAGCCGTTGATCGACACCACCTGGATTTCGGTGAAGTTCTGGCGATGGCCCTGACGCTTCTGGTAGTGCTTACGACGGCGCATCTTGAAGATGCGGACCTTGTCGTGGCGACCGTGGGAAACAACTTTCACCAGGACCGAGGCACCTTCGACCAGCGGAGCACCAAACTTGATGCTGTCGCCCGCGCCGAGCGCGAGAACTTGATCGATGGTGAGTTCGGAACCAATGTCAGCAGGTATCTGTTCTACTTTGAGTTTTTCGCCAGCGACAACTTTGTATTGCTTGCCACCGGTTTTTATGACCGCGTACATGATTGAAACCTCATCAAATGTTTAAAAGAATCCCACCGGCGTCGAGACGCTGGACTGTTCGGAAGCCGGGGAACAGGGGATTATACATAAATCGCTGCAGCGCGTCAAAAGGCCTTGACGATTCGCTCCGGATGGTGTTGCTGTCGTAGCACAATGCCAAGTTTCAGCCGGACTTTCGCTCGTGCTTGAGAGTGATAAGCCATCCGTGGGACGCCCTTCCCTTGCATGACGTATAATCTCGGCACTTAACCAAATACTCACCGTTTATTGCAGGTTCGCCTTGTCAGCTGCTACCCAACACGCCCAGAACACCATCGCCCAATCGATCGCCACCGACATGGAGGCCGTGAACGCGGTGATCCGACAGCGACTGCAGTCGGAAGTGAGCCTGGTGAACCAGATCGCCGAGTACATCATCAGCGCGGGCGGCAAGCGAATCCGGCCGGTACTGGTACTGCTGCTGGCCAATGCCTACGGCTACAAGGGCACGGCCCACCACGAGCTGGCGGCGGTGGTCGAATTCATCCACACCGCGACCCTGCTGCACGACGACGTGGTCGACGAATCCTCGATGCGCCGCGGGCGCCAGACGGCCAACGCCCTGTTCGGCAACGCCGCCTCGGTGCTGGTGGGCGACTACCTGTACTCGCGCTCCTTCGAGATGATGACCAGCCTCGACAACATGCGCGTGATGAGCATCCTGTCGCGCGCCACCACCGTGATCGCCGAAGGCGAAGTGCTGCAGCTGCTGAACATGCACGATCCGGACGTGACGCATGAAAGCTACCTGAAGGTGATCCGCTCCAAGACCGCCAAGCTGTTCGAGGCGGCCGCCGAGCTGGGCGCCCTGGTCGGCGGCGCCGATGACGAGCAGATCGCCGCGGCCGGCGAATACGGCCGTTCGCTGGGCACGGCCTTCCAGCTGATCGACGACGTGCTGGACTACGCCGGCGACGCCGCCGAGATCGGCAAGAACCTGGGCGACGACCTGCGCGAAGGCAAGCCCACCCTGCCGCTGATCTGGCTGATGGAAAACGGTACGCCGGAACAGCGCCAGCTGGTGCGCAGCTGCATCGAGCATGGCGACGAAGAACAGTTCGAAGCGGTGCTGGCGGCGGTGACCTCGAGCGGCGCACTGAACTACACCCGCCAGCAGGCGGAACAGGCTGCGCGCCGCGCGGCCGAGGCGATTTCCGGCCTCCCGGAAAGCGTCTACAAGGCGAGTCTGCAGCAGCTCTGCAGTTTCGCTGTTGACAGGAACCATTGAGCCGAATATAGTAATGCCTTCCCGAGATTTCGGTAACGAAGTCTCAAACAGTCGGGGTGTAGCTTAGCCCGGTAGAGCGCTACGTTCGGGACGTAGAGGCCGGAGGTTCGAATCCTCTCACCCCGACCACCGAATTCGAAAAAGCCAGATCCAGCGTCAGCGGATCTGGCTTTTTTCATGGGCGCGCACCGCTCGAAATCCATGCGCCCTGCATACGACATCGTTTATATTCGTGCTATCGCATGCCAGGGACAAGATGCATCGCGCCTCGGCGACATGCGCAGGAGTGTTCCGGCTACGTCCACAGGGGCTCACCATGCACATCAAGACCAGCGCACAGAACATCGCCGCGAGTACCGGCGCGGAAGCGAAGGTCACGATCGTCCCGATGTACGATGCGGTGGAGAACCAAAAAGCCCTGGCCGACAGCATGCGGCCGGTGCTGGAGCGCGCCGCCGACGGCAAGGTCTCGCAGGCGCTGCTGTCAGGCGCTTCCGAAGACTTTTCCTTCTTCTCCGAACAGGTGCCGGGACTGTATGTCTTCCTGGGCATTACGCCCGATGGGCAAGATCCGGCCAAGGCGGCGCCGAACCACAATCCCAAGTTCTTCGTCGACGAAAAGGCCCTGGTCGTCGGGGTACGGGCCATGTCCATGATGGCGCTCAACTACCTGACGAGCGGCGCCCAGGTGGCGGCGAAGTAAAGCCGAGCAGTTGCCGAATCTCCGGCAGGCAGGAACCGCAATTGCCGCCGGCGCGCAGGCAGGCGGTCACGCCCGCGGCATCGCGCAAGCCGTGTTCCTCGATCGCCTTGCAGATCGTGTTGCGGCCCACGCCGAAGCACGAACAGACGGTCGGGCCCGGATCGGCGCCCTGCGCAGGCAGACGGCCCGCGAGCAGCGTGGCCCGTTCCTTTGCCGACAGCAAGTCCTGGGCGAACAGGCCGCCCAGCCAGGTGCGGGCCGGCAGGTCCGGGCGGCGCGACACGAACAGGCAGGCTTGCAAGCGCCCGTCGACCAGCAAGGCGCAGCGCAGCATGCCCTCGGCCTTGTCCTCGTATTCGATCCAGTCCGCGTCCTCGCCCGCCCCGAGCAGCGCGCGTGCCCAGCGTGGGGAGACCGCTTCGCGGCCGCCCAGTTCGTAGCGCACGAAGCCGGCGCCGCGCACGCGCGTCCAGTTGGCGACGCGCCCCAGGTCCAACTCCTCGCGGCACAGGATGAAGCCATGCCAGGCCACCCCGAAAGGCTCGACCCGGACCGGCGTATGCTTGAATTCGGGCTCGCCCGACACCGGGTCGACGTCCGGATTGACCACGGCGCCGACCCGCGCATCCGAGGCGGTCTGGCCGTTCCAGTGGATCGGGATGAAGGCGGCGCCGCGCGCGATGCCGCCGCTGTGCGCCACCCGCGCCACCATCGCGCCCCAGCGGCTGGTGACGCGCGCCAGCTCGCCTTCGCGCACGCCACTTAGCAGGGCGTCGTGCGGATGCAGGTCCACGAAAGGTTCGGGTGCGTGAGCGGCCAGGCGCGGCGACTTGCCGGTCCGGGTCATGGTGTGCCACTGGTCGCGCAGGCGGCCGGTGTTCAGGGCCAGCGGGAACTCGCCGCCCGGCGCATTGGCCGGCAGGCGCGGCGCGCTCGCCACGAACCGCGCCCTGCCGTCAGGATGGGCAAAGCGGCCGTCGGCGAACAGGCGCGTCGTTCCCTCGCCGCTGCGCAGGACGGGCCATTGCAAGGGCTCCAGCGCGTCGTAGGCGGCGCGGTCCATGCCGGCCAGGCCGTCGATGCGGAAGGCGCGCGGCAGCTCCCCTGCCCCGTTGCGCCAGCCAGAGAGCCGGGCATGCTCGTCGAAGATCTCGTGCACGTGCGCGTAATCGAAGCCGCGGAAACCCATGCGCCGGGCCACCTGGCAGATCGCCTGCCAGTCGCTGCGCGCTTCTCCCGGCCTCGGGAGGAAGCCGCGCTGGCGCGAGATGCAGCGTTCGGAATTGGTGACGGTGCCATCCTTCTCGCCCCAGCCCAGCGCGGGCAGCAGCACATGTCCCAGCGCGGCGGTATCGGTATCCGGACTCATGTCCGAGACCACCACCAGCTCGCAGCGCTCCAGGGCGCGCCGGACCTGGTCGGCGTCCGGCAGGCTGACCACCGGGTTGGTCGCCATGATCCACACGGCCTTCACCTTGCCCGCTTCGATGGCGCGGAACAGGTCCACCGCCTTCAGGCCCGGCTTGTCGGCGATGCGCGGGGCATCCCAGAAGCTGCGCACCGCCTCGCGGTGGGCCGGCTGCTCGAGCTCCAGGTGGCTGGCCAGCATGTTGGCCAGGCCGCCCACTTCGCGACCGCCCATGGCGTTCGGCTGGCCGGTCAGCGAGAACGGCCCCATGCCCGGCTTGCCGATCCGGCCGGTGAGCAGGTGGCAGTTGATGATGCTGTTGACCTTGTCCGTGCCGCTGGAGGACTGGTTGACGCCCTGCGAGAAGGCGGTGACGACCTTGTCGGTTGCGGCAAACAGCTCGTAGAACTCGACCAGTTGGCGCGGATCGATGCCGCAGGTGCGTGCTACCAGGTCGATGTCGGCGCAGGCATCGGCTAGGCCAAGGGCGGCCTCGAGGCCGGCCGTATGCGCGGCCACGAAGGCCTCGTCGGCCGCGCCGGTCCGCGCCAGGTAGCTGAGCAGGCCGTTGAACAGCCAGACGTCGGTGCCCGCCTTGACCGGCAGGTGCAGGTCGGCCAGCTCGCAGGTCGCGGTGCGGCGCGGATCGATCGCGGCGATGCGCAAGCCGGGACGCGCTTCCTTGGCCTTGGCGATGCGCTGGAACAGCGTCGGGTGGCACCAGGCCGTGTTGGAGCCGACCAGCACGAGCAGGTCGGCCAGTTCGAAGTCCTCGTAGCAGCCGGGCACCAGGTCTTCGCCGAAGGCGCGCTTGTGCCCGGCCACGCTGGACGACATGCACAGGCGCGAATTGGTGTCGATGTTGGCGCTGCCCACGAAGCCCTTCATGAACTTGTTGGCGACGTAGTAGTCCTCGGTCAGCAGCTGGCCGGAGATGTACATCGCCACCGCGTCAGGGCCGTGCTCGGCGATGATCGATCCGAACGTGGAGGCGACCTTGTCGATTGCCTCGTTCCAGCCGGCCTGGCGCAGCTTGCCGTCCTCGCGGATGGCTGGCGCCAGCAGGCGCCCGTCCAGGCCGAGCGTCTCGCCCAGCGCCGCACCCTTGACGCACAGGCGGCCGCGGTTCGCAATGTGCTCCGGGTCGCCCTCGATCAGGGCGCCGTCCGCCATCGGCGTCGCCTTGATGCCGCAGCCGACGCCGCAGTAGGGACAGGTGGTGCGGACTGCCGCCGCGATCGGGATCATCGGAACACCCATCAGGCAGCCTCGCATAGAGTCGGGCCGAACAACAGCCGGTCGCGGATGCCTGAAACGTCGGTGCCGCGCTGGATCAGGTCGAAGTACCAGGGGCCGTCCGCCACGTCGCCGTACAGCACCGCGCCGGTCACACGCCCCCCCATCAGCACCAGGCGCTTGTACACGCCGGCGTGGCGATCGCGCAGCACCAGGTCTTCGCTGCCCTCCAGGCCACTGAAGTCGCCGGCCGAGTACAGGTCGATGCCGGTGACCTTCAGCTTGGTGGCGGTGGCCTGCTGCACGTAGCGGCGGTGGCCGAGCCCGGCCAGGTGGGCGGCGCAGACGCGCGCCTGGTCCCAGATCGGCGCCACCAGGCCGAAGGTGGCCTTGCGGTGCTGGACGCATTCGCCCACCGCATACACGCGCGGGTCGTAGGTCTGCAGGGTGTCGTCGACCACGATCGCACGCTCGACGTGCAGGCCGGCATCAACTGCCAGCGCCACGTTGGGGCGCACGCCGGCGGCCATCACCACCAGGTCGGCGGGCACCTCGCTACCATCGGCGAAGCGCACCGCTTCCACCTTGCCATCACCCAGGATCGCCGCGGTCTGCGCGCCGAGCAGGATACGCAGGCCGCGCCGTTCCAGCGCGCTTTTCAGGAGCAGGGCCGCGGCCGGATCGAGCTGCTGGTTCATCAGGCTGCTCGTCAAGTGCACGACGGTCACGTTCATCCCCTGGCGCAGCAGCCCGTTGGCCGCCTCCAGGCCGAGCAGACCGCCGCCGATCACTACGGCACTGCCGCCGCGCCGTGCCGCGGCCAGCATCAGGTCGACATCGTCGAGATCGCGGAAACCCACCACGCCGCCGAGCTGGGCGCCCGGCACCGGCACGATGAAGGGGCTGGAGCCGGTGGCCAGCAGCAGGCGGTCGTAGGCCGTTTCCAGGCCGGAGCGGGCGCGCACGATGCGGCGCGCACGGTCGATCGCCACCACCGGGTCGCCCGCATGCAGCACGATGCCGTTCTCGGCATACCACGCGCGGCTATGCAGGATGATGTCATCAAGCTTCTTCTCGCCCGCCAGCACCGGCGAGAGCATGATGCGGTTGTAGTTCACGCGCGGCTCGGCGCCGAACACGGTGATGTCGTACATATCCGCGTCGAGCTTGAGCAATTCCTCGACGGTGCGCATGCCGGCCATGCCGTTGCCGACCACGACCAGCTTCGGTTTCACGGTGCGATCCATACCTTGCCTCCTTCCACGCGGGCCGGGTAGCTGGCGACCGAGTGCTCGGGCGCTTCCAGGCATTCGCCGCTGTGGAGGTCGAAATGCTGCTTGTAGATGGGCGAAGCGACCACGACGCGTTCGCCGATGCTGCCGACCAGTCCGCGCGACAGCACGGCGGCCTGCGCATTCGGGTCGAAGTTATCGATGGCGAACACGCGTGGCTCTTCGGCACCGACGCGGAACACGGCCACCTGGCGGCCGTCCAGCAGTGCGCAGACGCCGGTGTCCGGCACGATCTCGTCGAGGGCACAGACGGCGGTCCAGTTCTGAAGTTGCAGGTCTCGGTGCATGTCTTATCTCCTCAATCGGGGTCAGGCCGCGCTGGCGGCAATCGGGATGACGCGGCCGCGCCGTTCCTCGGGATTGGCCGGGCGGATCTGGCCGCGCTCCGGCACGAACACGACGTTGCTGTCTGCCGCCTCGCTGTTGACGAAGTGGCGGAAGCGGCGGCGCACTTCCGGATTGGTGACGGCTTCCTTCCATTCGTCGGCATAGGTGTCGACCACGTGCTGCATCTGCGCTTCCAGCTCGGCGCCGATGCCCAGCTTGTCGTCGACCACCACCGCTTTCAGGTAATCCAGCCCGCCTTCGAGGTTCTCGCGCCACACGCTAGTGCGCTGCAGGCGGCCGGCGGTGCGCACGTAGAACATCAGGAAGCGGTCGACCAGCTTTACCACCGTCTCGTCGTCGATACCTGATGCGATCAGCTCCGCATGGCGCGGCTTCATGCCGCCGTTGCCGCAGACATAGAGGTTCCAGCCCTTCTCGGTGGCGATCAGGCCGACGTCCTTGCCCTGGGCTTCGGCGCACTCGCGGGTGCAGCCGGAAACGCCGAACTTGATCTTGTGCGGCGCGCGCAGGCCCTTGTAACGGTTCTCGAGCGCGATGGCGAAGGCCAGGCTGTCGCCCACGCCGTAGCGGCACCAGGTCGAGCCGACGCAGGATTTCACGGTGCGCAGCGACTTGCCGTAGGCGTGGCCCGACTCGAAGCCGGCGGCGATGAGTTCTTCCCAGATGTTCGGCAGCTGCTCCACGCGCGCCCCGAACAGGTCGACGCGCTGGCCGCCCGTGATCTTGGTGTACAGGCCATACTTCTTGGCCACCTGCCCCACCGCGATCAGGCCATCGGCCGTCACCTCGCCGCCCGGCATGCGCGGCACAACCGAGTAGGTCCCGTCCTTCTGGATGTTGCCGAGGAAGTAGTCGTTCGAATCCTGCAGGCTGGCGTGCTCCGGCTTGAGCACGAAGTCGTTCCAGCTGGACGCCAGGATGTTGGCCACCACCGGCTTGCAGACGTCGCAACCGAGGCCCTTGCCGTGGCGCGCAATCAGCTCGCCGAAGCTGCGGATACCTTCCACGCGCACCAGGTGGTAGAGCTCCTGGCGCGAGCAGGCGAAGTGCTCGCACAGGTGATCCTTCACTTCCACGCCCAGGCGCGACAGCTCGGCATTCATCACCTGGGTCATCAGGGGCACGCAGCCGCCGCAGGCGGTGCCGGCTTTGGTACAGCTCTTGAGCGCGCCGATGGTGCCGGCGCCGCCCGCCACCGCCTCGCACAGCGTGCCCTTGGAGACGTCGTTGCAGGAGCAGATCTGGGCACCGGCCGGCAGCGCGTCCACACCGAGGGCCGGGCGCGCCGCGCCTTCCAGCGCCGGCAGGATCAGGACTTCGGGTGATTCCGGCAGCGCGATCCCGTTCAACGTCATCTGCAGCAGTTCGCCGTAAGAAGCGGCGTCGCCGACCAGCACGGCGCCCAGCAGGACCTTGCCGCACTCGGAGGTGACGATCTTGCGGTACACCTGCTTGCGCTCGTCCAGGAACTGATAGCTGCGGCTGCCGGCAGTGGCGCCGTGGGCGTCGCCGATGCTGGCCACGTCGACGCCCATCAGTTTCAGCTTGGTGCTCATGTCGGCGCCCGTGAAACCGGACTCCAGGCCGAGGATCTGCCTGGCCGCGGTGCGCGCCATGTCGTAGCCCGGGGCCACCAGGCCGAACAGCTGGCCGCGCCAACAAGCGCATTCGCCGATCGCATAGACATGCGGATCGGACGTCAGGCAGCGCTCGTCGATCACGATGCCGCCGCGCTGGCCGAGCGCCAGGCCGCTCGATCGCGCCAGTTCGTCGCGCGGGCGGATACCGGCCGAGAACACGATCATGTCGGCATCCAGGTGACTGCCGTCGGCGAACTGCATGCGGTGGGTGCCCTCCTCGCCGTCGACGATGGCGAGGGTGTTCTTCTGGGTGTGCACCTGCACGCCCAGTTCCTCGATCTTGTTACGCAGCACGCGCGCACCGGGCTCGTCGACCTGCACCGCCATCAGGCGCGGCGCGAACTCGACCACGTGGGTCTGCAGGCCGAGGTCGCGCAGCGCCTTGGCGCATTCCAGGCCAAGCAGGCCGCCGCCCACCACCACGCCGGTGCGCGAGCGTGCGCCGCACTCGCTCATCGCTTCCAGGTCGTCGATGGTGCGGTAGACGAAGCAGTCCTTGCGGCTTGCTCCCGGTACCGGCGGCACGAAGGGCGTGGAACCGGTGGCCAGCACCAGCTTGTCGTAGGCCACCGGCTCGCCTTCGGCCAGCATCACCTGGCGCGCGTCGCGGTCGATGCCGGTCACGCGGGCGCCGAGGCGCAGCGTGAGCTGCGCGTTGTCGAAGAAACCGGGCGCCACCAGCGACAGGTCTTCTGCGCTTTTCCCGGCAAAGAATTCGGACAGGTGGACCCGGTCGTAGGCGGGACGCGCTTCTTCCCCGAGGATGGTCACGCGCAGGTCCGGATCCCCGCTGGCAACCAGGGTTTCGACGAATTTATGGCCCACCATGCCGTGGCCGACGACGACGATATGCATTGCGCTACTCCTTATGCTGCGGTGACTGCCGGCGCGGCCGGGCTGGCCTCGCTGGCGGTCATGGTGAAACGGGCGGCGATGGCGCACAGGCTCGAAGCCAGCACCAGCACGCTCAGGATGGTCAGGGTCTGGGCGATGTCGCCCGTGCCTTTCATGAGGAAGCCGGCCGCCACCGCGCCGACGTTGCCGCCGGCGCCGACGATGCCGGCCACGCCGCCCAGCGCCTTGGGCGCCACGAAGGGCACCAGCGCATAGGTGGCGCCGCAGGCCATGTGGGTGAACAGGCCGAAGCACAGCATGGCGATCACGGCATAGACCACGCCATCGGCCTGAGCGAACCACAGCAGGCCCAGGCCCTCGCCGATCATCAGCACGAACAGCACGGTGACGCGGCTGTTCAGGTTCCCGCCACGGGCGCTGCGGTCCGACAGCCAGCCACCCAGCGCACGGGCGAACAGGGCCAGCAGGCCGAAGCTGCCCGCCGCCAGCCCGGCCGCGCCCAGCGACAGGCCGAAGTGTTCGACGTAGTACACGGCGGCGATGTTGTGGATGAAAATCTCGATGCCGAAGCAGGCGCCGTAGGTGACGAACAACAGCCAGGCGCGGTGGTTGCGGCAGGCGTCGCGAAAGCTCGCCCAGCCGCCCTTGCCGCCGGGGAGCGCTTCGCCGCGCGCACGCATGTCGTCGAAGTTACCGGCCGGGCAGTCCTGGGTATAGCGCCAGTAGAAGAAAGCCATCGCGATCATCATCAGGCCCGGCACCACCAGCGCCACGCGCCAGCTCAGGGCCTGCGAGACGCCCAGCATGGTGACGGCGACCAGCAGCAGCGGCATCAGGGCCTGGGCTGCGCCGCCGCCGCTGTTGCCCCAGCCGGCCGCGGCCGCATTGGCGGTGCCGACCACCTTGGGGCCGAACATCACCGAGGTGTGGTACTGGGTGATGACGAAGCTGGCGCCGACCGCACCGATCCCGAGGCGGAACAGCAGGAAGCTTTCGTAGCTCTGCGCCATGGCCACGCCCAGCACCGGGATCGAACCGAGCAGCAGCAGGCCGGTGTAGGCCTTGCGCGGACCGAAGCGGTCGCACAGGGGGCCGATCAGCAAGCGCACGAAGATCGTGATGGCGACCGCCGCGATGTTGATGTTGGCGATCTGCTCCATCGACAGCCCGAATTCGCCCTTGATCACCGGCATGAGCGGCGCGCAGGCGAACCAGGCAAAGAAGCAGATGAAGAAGGCCACCCAGGTCAGGTGGAAGGCGCGCATCGGCGCCGTGTCGAACGAGAAGAGCTTGATGCTGTCTGCCTTGTTGTCCAATGTATTGGCCATGTTTCTTCCTTTGAAAAACAAAACGGCGTCCGCGCTCCTGCCGTGATGGCAGCGAGCCGCGGACGCCGTTGTCCTGGTTGCCGGCCCCTCGTTAGGCCGGCGAAAAAGTGAAGAGGATCGCCATTGATCCGTATCGTCTTAACAGCAAGACGCGTGCCACCTTGCTCCCAGAGGGAAACGCGTGTATCCGACGGGATCACGCGCTACATTGCGGTGCAACATGCGCGTTAATGATGCAGCTTTGCGCACCGGTTCAGGCAGCGTGCTGCACCGATCCGGCATGGCCGGCCGGGTCGCTGCCGTCCCAGACGCGGCCGTCAAGCAGGGTGGAACTGCGCATGGCGCTCTCCGGAACAGCAACGCCCGCCATTGCCGCGCCGTCGCGGTAGAGATCAATGCGGTTGACCTCCCGCGCGATCGCGGCATAGGGCGGATCGGCGCGCAGCAGGCCCCAGCGGCGCTGCTGGGTGAGGAACCACATGCCGTCCGACAGCCAGGGAAAGCTGGCCTCGCCGTCGGCGAAGAAATGCAGGCCATTGTGGCCGCGCCAGTCACCCAGGGCGTACGACTTGCCGGGACGCCCGGCCAGGCAGACCTGCAGCACGTCCCTGTCCGCATTCACATAGGCCGGGCTGGCCAGCACTTCGGCGGCGGCCTCGCGGTTGGTGCGCGAGGCATCCAGCCAGCGCGCCGTTTCCAGCAATGCGGCGACCAGGGCGCGGCAGGTATTCGGGTGGCTTGCTGCGAAATCGGCGCCCGTGCCCAGCACCTTGCCCGGATGATCGGGCCAGATCTCCTCGCTCGACACCGACAGCAGTCCGGCGCCTTCGCGCACCGCGCGCTGGCCCCAGGGCTCGCCGGCGCAGAAGCCGTCCATGTGGCCGGCCGCCAGGCTGGCCGCCATCTGGCCGGGCGGCACGGTGACCAGCTTGCAGTCCGCGAGAGGATCGATGCCCGCCGCCGCCAGCCAGTAATACAGGAACATCGCATGGTTCCCGGTCGGGAAGGTATGCCCGAAGGTGGGGCGCAATGCGCCGGCGCGCACCAGCCGCGCCAGCGCCGCCGCGTCGGGAGCCCTGGCGGCCAGCGCGCGCGACAGCGTGATGCCCTGGCCGTTGCGGTTCAGGTTCATCAGGACGGCCATCTGGCGGGCCCGCGTGCCGATGCCCATCTGCAGGCCATACAGCAGGCCGTACAGGACGTGGGCGGCGTCGATGTCGCCGCCGACCAGGCGGTCGCGCATGCCGGTCCAGGACAGCTCGCGGCTCAGTTCGAACTTGATCCCGTACAGTTCGTCGAAGCCGAGCACGGATGCCATCACCACCGGCGCGCAGTCCGCCAGCGGCAGGTAGCCGATGCGGATCAATGTTCTTTCCGGTTTGTCCGAGCCGGCGATCCATGCACCGCCGCTTTCCTTGCCAATGCCTGTCATAGGGTTCCTGTCTTTCGCACCGCCGGCATCAGCCGAGCAGGTCTTCCACATCGATGAGCCGCTGCGCGATCTCCGCCAGCTTCAGGTTCTTGTTCATGGCCATGCTGCGCAGGCGCTGGTAGGCCTGGTCTTCGGTGAGCCGGTAGCGCGTCATCAGGAGGCCCTTGGCGCGGTCGACGGTCTTGCGCTCGGCCAGCTTCTGGCGCGTGCCCTCCAGCTCGTCGAGCAGCTTCTGCTCGCGCCGGAAGCGCGCCAGCGCCACGTCGAGCACCGCTTTCACACGCTCGGCCTGCAGGCCGGCCACGATGTAGGCCGACACGCCCGCGTCCAGGGCCGCGTCCATGCTGGCCGGCGCGTCGTCTTCGGTAAACAGCACGATGGGGCGGCGCGCATCGCGGGTGGCGATCACGATGTGCTCGAGGACGTCGCGCGCGTCGGATGCGCTGTCGACGATGATCATGTCCGGCTGCAGCTGGGCGACGCGCTCGGGCAGGAACACGTCGGCGGGAAGCGAGGCGACCAGGTCGTAGCCCGATTCGAGCAGGCCGATCCGCAGCGCGGCGCTGCGCTGGGCCTGCCCGGCGAGCGCTGCATCGCGCTGCGCGCCGGGGGGTGTTGCGGGATTGACGACGACGATCCGCAGATGAGGTGCTACACAGCCTATCGATTTCATGCCGGTATGTCATGCAAGAACCGATCCAGCTGCGCAAACCCCCTCTCGACACCTCAGCCATTCACAGTGGCAACAAAGAGACATTCGCCGCGTAAATATCACTGGTCGAGCTCCTTCATCAATTATTCATTATCCGTATCGAAGGAATCACCAATCTAAAGTTTATTTATGGCCCTGTCCTCCTTATACTGCAACGCAACATCGCAATCTTTACAGGGGAATTCATCATGACCACGACCCGCCGCTTCTTCGCCAGCGCCCTCGCCGCAGTGCGCAGCTTTTCGATCGAACTCTATGCCGCGCACGGCGGCTGGGCACCTGCGGTGCGGGGCTGAGCATGGACCTGCTCGACACCGTCCTGAGCGTCTGCGCCCTCACCGCCCTGGTCGTGCGCCTGGCCCTGTTCCTGCGTCCGGCAAAGCGCCCGGGCAAGGCGGCCTGAACGCTGCGACGCAACAGCAGTATTGATATGCACGCGCCGGTTGTACGTATGTACGTACGCCTGCGCGTTCTTTTTTAGCAGGTCCGTTCTCCATATGCCCCGCAGCGTGAAATGCTGAGCTAGAATGCAAGTCGCATTTTCTGGCAAGAAAGCCAACCTCCTTTCTACTTCAGCTCCTACAACACGATGCGTACACCAGCACTCACGATCTTCGCAGCGCTCCTGACCCTGCCGGCGCTGCCGGCGGCGGCATCCACGCCCATCACCCTCGACCAGGCCATGGCCCACCCCGACTGGATCGGCACGCCGGTGGAAAACGCTTGGTGGAGCTGGGACAGCAAGCAGGTGTTCTATAAACAGAAGCGCACCGGCTCGCCGGTCCGCGACACCTGGCAAGTGAGCCAGGGCGGCAAGCCGAAGCTGGTGAGCGACGCCGAGGCGGCAAAGATCGACGGCAACGACGTCATCTACAACCCGGCCCAGACCCGCGCCCTGATGCTGCGTAACGGCGACCTGTTCGAGCGCGACCTGAAGAGCGGCGCGCTGGTGCAGATCACCCGCGGCGCCAGCAAGCTCGACGCACTCCAGTATTCGCACGACGAACGCACGGTGTACTACCGCATCGGCACCGACTGGTACGGCTGGGACCGCGCCAGCCGCGTGGTCGGCCCGGTCGCGCTGCCGCGCGCCGCCAAGGACCCGGCGGTGAACGAGGAAGACGCGCTGCGCGACCAGCAGCTGCGCCTGATGGCCCACCTCAAGCGCCAGAAGGATGAACGCGATGCGCTGCGCGAGCGCATGAACGAGCAGCGCCGCGTCGACCCCACCCTGCCCCCGGCCCCGGTCTACCTGGGCGACAAGGTCGCGATCGAGAGCAGCGTGCTGTCGCCCGACGGCCGCTGGCTGCTGGTCGTCACCGCGCCGAAGAACGGCGACAAGGGCCGCGTCGGCAAGATGCCGCGCTACGTGACCGAATCGGGCTACGAGGAATTCGACGACCAGCGCACCCGCGTCGGCCGCAACATGCCGGCGCCCCATGCACTGAAGCTGGTCGACCTGCGCACCAACAAGGTGCAGGACCTGTCCTTCGACGTGCTGCCGGGCGTGAACGTCGACCCGCTGGCCGAGCTGCGCGCCGCCGCCAAGAAGGAGCCGCTGAAGGGCAACCGCGCGCTGCGCGTGATCGACGGCGCCGATGCGATCGAATGGTCGGCCAACGGCGCCAACGTCGCCGTGATGCTGCGCGCGGTGGACAACAAGGACCGCTGGCTCGCCACCGTCGACCTGCAGGCCGCCAAGCTCAAGCCGCTGCACCGCCTGACCGACAACGCCTGGGTCAACTACGACAACAACGAATTCGGCTGGCTGCCGGACAACCGCACGCTGTGGTACCTGTCCGAGGAAAGCGGCTACTCGCACCTGTACACCCAATCCGCCGAAGGTGGTCCTGCCCGCGCCCTGACCTCGGGCAAGTGGGAAGCCTCGGACGTGCGCTGGTCGCACGACGGCCGCATGGCCTATGTGATGTGCAACCGCGAAACGCCGGGCGACTACGAAGTCTGCGCGGTCGATGCGAAGAACGGCACGGTCCGCGAAGTCACCAGCCTGGACGGCGTCGAGCGCTTCACCCTGTCGCCCGACGAGAAGAAACTGCTGGTGCACTGGTCGAGCAGCTACACCCCGGTCCAGCTGGCAGTGGCGCCGGTGAGCGGCGGCGCGGCAACCAAGCTGACCGATACCCGCACTGCCGAGTTCAAGGCGCGCCAGTGGGTCGAGCCCCAGTACGTGGCGGTGCCCTCGAGCGCCGGCGGCGATCCGGTCTGGGCCAAGCTGTACCGCCCGGCCCAGCTGGAACCGGGCAAGAAGTACCCGGTCGTGATGTTCGTGCACGGCGCCGGCTACCTGCAGAACGTCAGCAAGCGCTACCCGAACTACTTCCGCGAGCAGATGTTCCACAACCTGCTGGTCCAGAAGGGCTACGTCGTGCTCGACATGGACTACCGCGCCTCGAAGGGCTACGGCGCCAAGTGGCGCAATGCGATCTACCGCCAGATGGGCCATCCGGAACTGGTGGACTACATCGACGGCGTGAACTACATGGTGGCGCAGCACCAGGGCGATGCCAAGAACGTCGGCGTGTACGGCGGCAGCTACGGCGGCTTCATGACCTTCATGGCCCTGATGCGCGCGCCGGAAACCTTCAAGTCGGGCGCCGCCCTGCGTCCGGTGACGGACTGGGTGACCTACAACCACGGCTACACCGCTAACATCCTGAACACGCCGGACATCGACCCGGAAGCCTACCGCATCTCGTCGCCGATCGAGTACGCCGACAAGCTGCAGGGCCACCTCCTGATCGCCCACGGCATGGTCGACGACAACGTGTTTTACCAGGACTCGGTGCGCATGGCCCAGCGCCTGATCGAACTGAAGAAGGACAACTGGGAGCTGGCCAGCTATCCGCTGGAGCGCCACGCCTACGTCCAGCCGGAAGCCTGGTATGACCAGTACCGCCGGATCTACCAGCTGTTCGAGCGCACGCTCAAGCAGTAAGCAAAACCAAGGCGCCTGCGGGCGCCTTTTTTTGTAGGGTGGGCGGGTCTCCCGCCCACGCGGTGATAGTTTGCGCCGAGATCATTCGGCGCGATAACGGAGCCGGCAGCGATCACCGCGTGGGCGGACAAGCCGCCCACCCTACTTTTCATTGGTCCGAGAGGAAGTCCAGCAGCGTGAGCGCCACCACCTTGGTGGCCTTGCGCAGATCCTCCAGCTGCACATGCTCGTCGGCCTTCTTGGCGTTCGATTCCTGCACCGTGCGCGGCCCGGCGCCGTACATCACCGCCGGGATGCCGCGTTCGCCGTACAGGCGCGCATCCGCGTACAGCGGCGTGCCCTGGGCCGTGACTTCCTCGCCGAGGATGGCGCGGCCGTGGCGCTGCAGGCTGTCCACCAGCTTGTCGGAGCCGGGCAGCGGGCGCAGCGCATGCGAGAGCAGCAGGCGCCGGATCTCCAGCCGGATGCCGGGCATGCCGGCCACCGCGCCTTCGACCAGGGCGCGCACCTGCGCTTCCACCGCCACCGGGTCTTCTTCCGGGATCATGCGGCGGTCCATCTTCATGACCACCTTGCCCGGCACCACATTGGTATTGGTGCCGCCATCGATGCGGCCGACCAGCATGGTGGGCGAATCGATGCCGGGTACTTGCGACTTGATCTTCTTGAGTTCCGGCAGCTGGCCGTAGATCGCGTTCAGGATGCGGGTGGCGGCCTGCAGCGCGTCCACTGCCGTCTCCGGCATGGCCCCGTGGCCGGCCTTGCCGTGCACCGTAATCTCCAGCTGCAGGCAGGCGTTGTGGGCGGTGACGATGTTGTAGCTGAAGCCGGCCGCGATCACGTAGTTGGGGCGGGTCAGGTTCTGTTCCAGCAGCCAGCCCGGGCCGAGCAGGCCGCCGAATTCCTCGTCGTAGGTGAAGTGCAGCTCGAGCGCGCCCTTGAGGGGCAAGCCCAGCGCTTCCAGCGCGCGCACGGCGAAGACATAGGTGGCGAAGTCGCTCTTCGAGACCGCCGCGGCGCGGCCGTAGATGGCGCCGTCAACGATCTCGGCGCCGTAGGGCGATTTGCTCCAGCCCTCGCCCGGCGGCACCACGTCGCCATGCGCGTTCAGCGCCAGCGTCGGGCCGCCCGCGCCATAGGGACGGCGCACGATCAGGTTGGTGATGCTTTCCATGCCGTAGTCGCGCACCTGCTGCTGCGGCACCGCATGCTGCTCGGCGTTCCAGCCGTATTGCGCGAGCATCGCCGCCACCGCTTCGGCATGCGGCGCATTGTTCCCCGGCGGCGTATCGGTGGGAATGCGGACGACCTGCTGCAGGAAGCCGACCTGCTCGTCGAAGTGCTCGTCGATCCATTGCAGGAGTCGTTGCTGTGCTTGATCGTTCATCGGTGTTGTCCGGTTTTTGCGCCCGCTTCGAACCAGGCGCCGACCTGCGCCCGTTCGGCATCGGTCATGTTGGTGAGGTTCGCCAGCGGCATCGCCTTCATCTGCACGGTCTGCTGGTAGATGCGCTGCGCGTTCTGGCTCACGAGTTCGGGGGTATGCAGCATCACGCCGCTTGGGGCCGTCGCGAAGCCCGGCTGGGTCGGGTGCTGCGCGTGGCAGGACACGCAGCGCTGGTCGATGATGGTGCGCACCTGGGCGAAGCGCGCCGCGTCGTCCGCGCCGGTCTGCGCCTTGACCGGTGCCGGCGCCTTGGGCGCGATGGCGAAGGCCAGGATGGCGAGCAGGGCCACGCCCGCCGCCGGGTACTTCCATTCGACCCGGCCCTTGTGGCGCAGGTTGAAGAAGTGGCGGATCAGGACGCCCGCCGCCATGATCACGCCCAGCACCGCCCAGGAGTATTCATGGCGGTAGGTCATCGCGTAGTGGTTGCTGATCATGATGAACAGCACCGGCAGCGTGAAGTAGTTGTTGTGGACGCTGCGCTGCTTGGCCTTGATGCCGTGGATGGGGTCCGGCTTCTCGCCGGCCATCATGGCGTTCACCATCTTGCGCTGGCCGGGAATGATCAGCATCGCCACGTTCGCCACCATCATGGTGCCGATCATCGCCCCCACGTGCAGGTAGGCGGCGCGGCCGCTCAGCAGGTGGGTGAGCACATAGCTGCTCAGGACCAGGAAGGCGAAGATGGTGAGGCCGAAGGCCAGGTCGTGCTTGCCCAGCGGGGAACGGCACAGCAGGTCGTAGACGATCCAGCCGACCACCAGGCTGGCCAGTCCAATGCCAACGGCCTGCCAGCTGGTCAAATCTGCCACGCTGCGGTCGACCATCATGGCCTGCGCGTTCAGGTAGTAGACGATGACCAGCAGCGCGAAGCCGGAGATCCAGGTGGAATAGGCTTCCCACTTGAACCAGTGGAGTTCCTTGGGCAGCTCGGCGGGCGCCACCAGGTACTTCTGCGGGTTGTAGAAACCGCCGCCGTGCACCGCCCACAGCTCGCCGGCCACGCCCTTCCTGGCCAGCTCGGAGCCCGGCGCCGGCGGACGGATGGTGTTGTCGAGCCAGACGAAGTAGAAGGACGCACCGATCCAGGCGATGCCCGTGATGATGTGCAGCCAGCGCACCAGCATGTTGAACCACTCCAGGGCATACGGGCCGAGATAACCGAAACCATCCATAGAAGCGTCCTTGTCGAGTATCCCTCGACGATAACGTGATTTCAATTTCTGCAACATGAAATTTAGCGTATATTCGACATAACTGTATTGATATACGCCCCCATGGCCAGCCTGCCCCAGCACCTCGACCTGCACCTGATCCGCATCCTCTACCTGCTGCTGCAGGAGAAGAACGTCTCGCGCGTGGCGCTCAAGCTGAACCAGCCGCAGCCCTCGATCTCGGCCTCGCTGCGCAAACTGCGCGAACTGACCGGCGACCCGCTGCTGGTGCGCGGCGCGCGCGGCATGGTGCCGACCCAGCACGGCGAGAGCCTGCTCAAGCCGGCCAAGCGCATCCTCGACGAAACCGAGAGCCTGTTCGTGCGCAAGTCGCCCTTCGTGCCGGAGGAAGCGGCGCGCACCTTCCACATCGCCGCGCCCGACTACCTCGACACCCAGTTCCTGCCGAACGTGGTGGCCGCACTGCGGCGCGGTTCGCCCAACAGCAAGGTGGTGATCCACAGCTTGGGACCGGGCCTGGACTACCTGCGCATGCTGTCCGACGGCGAGATGGACCTGGTGATCGCCAACTGGGACGAGCCGCCCGCGCACCTGCATATGTCCAAGCTGTTCGAAGACCCGATCATCTGTACCATGCGCGCCGACAGCCCGTATGCCAGGCGCACCGCGATCGATGCGATGACGGTCGAGGATTACCTGGCGCTGCCGCACGTGGCGCCCTCGCAGATGCTGCCGGGCTACCACGGCGTGATCGACGCCCACCTCGACCGCCTGGGGCTGCAGCGCAAGGTGGCGGTTGAGTCGCCCTACTTCGGCGTGATTCCCTACATGCTGACCCAGAGCGACCTGGTGCTGACCACCGGGCGCCAGTTCATCCGCTTCTACGAACGCACGCTGCCGCTCAAGAGCTTCACGGTGCCGATCAAGTTCCCGCCGATGCGCTTCTACCAGCTGTGGCACCAGCGAGTGCACCAGTCGACCGAACACAAGTGGCTGCGCGACCAGGTCAGCGCCGCGGCGCGTGCGCTGGTTGCAAAATAGACCAAAGCCGCGCAATACCCTTTATGGCGCCAGGCGTATAAACGGAGGAGCTTGCACGATTTATCATCAATGATTCCATTGAGGCGATGCGAACCATGACTACCCTGTCGGACCTGAACACCTGCCCACCCGCCGCCTTCGTCGAGGCGCTGCGCGGCATCTACGAACACTCTCCGTGGATAGCGGAGCGTGCAAGCGGCCTGCGGCCCTTCGCCAGCGTCGCCGCCCTCAAGCAGGCCTTGCAGGCGACCGTCACGCAGGCAAGCGAAGACGAGCAGCTGGCGCTGCTGCGCGCCCACCCGGAACTGGCCGGCAAGGCGGCGATCGCCGGCGAGCTGACGGCGGAATCCACGGGCGAGCAGGCGGCGTCCGGCCTGAACCGCTGCAGCCCGGAGAAGTACGCCGTGCTGCATGCGCTCAACGCGCAATACAAGGAGAAGTTCGGTTTCCCCTTCATCCTGGCGGTGAAGGGCCCGACGGGACGCGGCCTGACCCGCGCCGCCATCATCGAGACCTTCGCACGGCGCCTGAAGAACACGCGCGCCGACGAAATGCGCGAGTGCCTGCGCCAGGTGCACCGCATCGCCGAGATCCGCCTGAACGAGCTGCTGAAGGTGCAGCTGCTCTTCGGGCCGCAGGTGATGGACTGGGCCGAGACGCTGGGCGCGATCAGCGATAGCCCCGATGGGCTTACCTGCGCCTACATGACCCCGTCACACCAGCGCAGCGCCAGCCAGCTGCGCGACTGGATGATCGCGGCCGGCATGGACGCGCACATCGACGCGGTCGGCAACGTGGTCGGGCGCTACGCGGCGGCTCAGCCGGACGCCGAGACCCTCGTCACCGGCTCGCACTACGACACCGTGCGCAATGGCGGCAAGTACGACGGCCGGCTCGGCATCCTGCTTCCCATCGCCCTGGTGCGGCACCTGCACGGGCGCGGCGAACGCCTTCCCTTCCACCTCGAGGTGATCGGTTTCGCCGAAGAGGAAGGCGTGCGTTTTCGCAGTACCTTCCTGGGTTCAAGCGCCGTCACCGGCCGCTTCACCCCGAGCCTGCTCGAGCAGCAGGACAGCGAGGGCACGAGCATGCGCGCGGCCCTGGCGGCAGCCGGCCACGATCCTGCGGCCATCCCCGCCATCGCACGCGATCCGGCATCGCTGCTGGGCTTTGTCGAAGTCCATATCGAGCAAGGGCCGGTGCTGCTGGAACGCGGCCTGCCGGTCGGCGTGGTGACGGCGATTGCCGGCAGCTCGCGCTACCTGGTCGAACTGACGGGCGTGGCCAGCCATGCGGGCACTACCCCGATGGGCATGCGCCGCGACGCCGCCGCCGCGGCCGCCGAGATCGTGCTGCTGGTCGAGGAACGCTGCAGCGGGCGCGGCTCGCTGGTCGGCACGGTCGGCCAGCTCGAGGTGCCATCCGGTTCCGTGAACGTCATCCCGGGCCAGTGCCGGCTGTCGCTCGACATCCGCGCAGCAAGCGATGAAGAGCGCCTGGCGGCGGTGGACGACATCCTCGCAGGCACCAGTGCGATCTGCGCGCGCCGCGGCATCGAGGAAAAGCTGTGGAAGCTGGTGGAGGCCGACGCCGCGCCCTGTGCGCCGCGCCTGATGGACCGGCTGGGCGCGGCCATCGAGGCCGCCGGCCTGCCGCGCTTCGAACTCTTGTCCGGCGCCGGGCACGATGCCATGGAGATGGCGAACATCACCGAGGTGGCGATGCTGTTCACGCGCTGCGGAAACGGCGGCATCAGCCACAATCCGCTCGAGACCATGACGGCGGACGACGCCGAGGTGGCGGGCGAGGTGCTGCTGCACTTCCTGGAAAGCATGAGCAGGCAATAAGCTTTACTTCTTCGTCGCGCGTGTCGATTCGTCTTTCGGCGACATCTTCAGGATCGCCAGGATCACCAGTGCGAACAAAGCGCTCAGAACGGCGGTCGCTTCCCGTCCCATGCCGGCGGCAATGCCGATGGCGGCGCTCAGCCACACGCTGGCGGCCGTCGTAACGCCTTTGACGTCTTCCTTGTCGGTCTGCTTCAGGATAGCTCCGGCGCCGATGAAGCCGATGCCGGCGGTGACGCCCTGCAGCACGCGCGACAGGTCGCCGATCTCCATGCCCGCCTGCAGCGGGATCAGCACGAACAGGGCCGCGCCCAGCGACACCAGCATGTGGGTGCGCAAGCCCGCCGATGCGCCCACCGATTCGCGCTCGTAACCGAGCATCCCGCCCAGCACGACCGCCACCAGCAGCCGCACCACGATGCGCGTGATGTCCTCCACGTTGCCGAGGTCCGAAAATTCCTGCTGTATTGTCAACCAACTTCGATCCAGCCAGTCCATGCTGCTCCTCCCGAGGTCACCCGGGAATGATGCCATCTAATCAATATTTATGGCGCATGGATGACTTCGGCTCGTTCGAGCATGGCGTGCAAGAGCACGTTGCATCCCGCCTCCAGGTGGGCCGGCTGGGCGTCCTCGATCTCGTTGTGGCTGATGCCGTCCTTGCAGGGCACGAAGATCATGCCGGACGGCGCCACGCGCGCGGCGTAGATGGCGTCGTGGCCGGCGCCCGAGACCACGTCCATGCTCGAATAGCCCAGCTTCTCGGTGGCGGCGCGCACCGCGTTCACGCAATCCGGGTGGAAGGGGCAAGGCGGGTAATAGGACACGCGCTCGACCTCGATGGCCAGGCCACTGTCCTTGCGGGTTCTGGCCACGAAGGCCAGCATCTCCTCGTGCATGGTATTGAGCAGCGCGTCGTTCACGTTGCGCAGGTCGATGCTGAACTTGACCTGGCCCGGGATCACGTTGCGGCTGTTCGGGAACACCTGCACCATGCCCACCGTCCCGCGTCCATAGGGCGGGTAGCGGTTCGCGATGGCGACCACTTCCTGCATGATGGACGTCGCCACCTGCAGCGCATCGCGCCGCAGTCCCATCGGGGTGGGGCCGGCATGCGCTTCCATGCCCGTCACGGTGCAGTCGTACCACGACAGGCCCATCACGGCCGGCACCACGCCGATCACCTTGTCCGCGTCTTCCAGCACCGGCCCCTGCTCGATGTGGGTCTCGAAATAGGCGCCGATCGGGTGCTTGCCCGGCACTTCGTCGCCCAGGTAGCCGATGCGTTCCAGTTCCTCGCGCACGCTCTTGCCTTCGGTATCGACCGCCGCATAGGCCGTCTCCAGGCTGAAGGCGCCGCAGAACACGCCCGACCCCATCATCACCGGCACGAAGCGCGATCCTTCCTCGTTGGTCCAGAAGGCGACCTCGATCGGCGCCTCGGTCTGGATGTTGCGCTCGTTCAGGGTCCGTACCACCTCCAGCCCGGCCAGTACCCCGTAGTTGCCGTCGAACTTGCCGCCGGTCGGCTGGGTGTCGACATGGCTGCCGGTGACGATCGGCAGCGCGGACGGGTTGCGTCCTTCACGGCGCATGAAGACGTTGCCGATCTGGTCGACCGTGACTTCCAGCCCGGCCTCGCGGCCCCAGCGCACGACCAGGTCGCGGCCCTGACGGTCCAGGTCCGTCAGCGCCAGGCGCTTGACGCCGCCCTTTTCGGTGGCGCCGATCGCGGCCAGGTCCATCAGCGATTGCCACAGGCGCTCGCCATTGATACGCAGTTCGTCCATGCTGCTCTCCTCGATTCAAGCCACGGTGGCGGAAAAAGCGGGACGCTCGACGTAGCGCCCTGCCCCGGCTTCGGCGCGCAATGTGCCGCGCTCGAACACCAGCTTGCCCCTGGCAACCGTATGCGTAGGGACGCCGCGCACCGTGCGGCCTTCGAAGACGTTGAAGCCGCCTTTCGAATGCTGGGTCTGTGCGGAGATGGTGCGGGTGCCGCTCGGGTCCCAGACCACGATGTCTGCGTCGGCGCCGACAGCGACCAGGCCTTTGCGCGGGTACATGTTGAAGATCTGGGCCGCGTTGGTGGAGGTCACGCGCACGAATTCCGAGGGCGTGAGCAGGCCCGTGTTCACGCCGGCGTCCCAGACCACCGCCATGCGTTCCTCGACGCCGCCGCAGCCGTTCGGGATCCTGGTGAAGTCGTCCTTGCCGGCCGCCTTCTGCTCGGCGCAGAAGGTGCAGTGGTCGGTGGCGGTGGTGTGCAGGTTCCCGCCCTGCAGGCCCTGCCACAGCGCCTGCTGGTGGTGCCGGCTGCGAAACGGCGGGCTCATGACGTGGGCGCGGGCGAACTCGGGGTCGGGATGGCGGTACACGCTGTCGTCGATGACGAGGTGGCCGGCCAGCGCTTCGCCGTACACGCGCTGCCCCTTGGCGCGCGCCCGCGTGATCGCCTCCAGCGATTCGGCGCAGGACACGTGGACGATGTAGACCGGGGTGCCGAGCACGCCCGCGATCGCGATGGCGCGGTTGGCGGCTTCGGCTTCCACTTCCGGCGGGCGCGAGAGCGGATGGGCCTCGGCGCCGCGGATGCCCTTCATTAGAAGCTCTTGCTGCAGCTGGTAGACCAGTTCGCCGTTCTCGGCGTGCACGGTCGGGATCGCGCCCAGTTCCAGCGCGCGGCGGAAGCTTCTGACCAGGGTCTCGTCGTCGGCCATGATCGCGTTCTTGTAGGCCATGAAGTGCTTGAAGCTGTTGACGCCGTGCTCGCGCACCAGCACGCCCATCTCCTCGTGCACCGAGGGGTCCCACCAGGTGACGGCGACGTGGAAGGTGTAGTCGCCGGCCGACTTCTCGGCCCAGCCGCGCCAGGTGTGGAAGGCCTCCAGCAGCGACTGCTTCGGGTCGGGAATCACGAAATCCATGATGGTGGTGGTGCCGCCGGCCAGGCCGGCCGCGGTGCCGCTGAAGAAATCGTCGGCCGTGACGGTGCCCATGAAGGGCAGCTGCATGTGGGTATGGGTGTCGATCCCTCCCGGCATCACGAACTGGCCGCCGGCATCGACGATCGTCGCGCCCGCGGGCGCGTCGAGGTTCTCGCCCACCGCCGCAATCCTGTCCCCCACACACAGCACGTCGGCGCGGAACGCACGGTCGGCGTTCACGACGGTACCGCCACGGATCAAGGTAGTCATGACTCTCCCTTCAGGTTGGATAGTTGTTCGCTGTGTGATTCACGCTTCTGGGCGCCGGCGCGGTGCGGCCCTTCATCATCAGTCCGTACACGATGGCCGCGATCACCACGCCGACGAACCAGGCGTAGGTATAGATGGTCTTGAAGGCCTCGCCCACGTTCGGGAAGGCGTCCGGCAGCGCCGCGTTCAGGAAGCCGGGAAGGTTGGGCAACACGCCGGCCGCGAAGGCCACGATGGCGGCCACGTTCCAGCCGCCTTTATACGAGTAGCTTCCGCCCTCGTTGTAGAACTGGTCGACGTCGAGTTTTGTTTTGCGCACGAAGTAGTAGTCGACGATCATGATCCCGGCGATCGGCCCGAGCAGGGCCGAGTAGCCGGTCAGCCAGATGAAGATGTAGTTCTGGGTGGTCTCGAGTATCTTCCAGGGCATCATGGCGAGCGCGATGCCGGCCGTGATGTAGCCGCCGATGCGGTAGGAGATGCGCTTGGGCGACAGCGCCGAGAAATCGTAGGCCGGGCCCACCAGGTTGGCGGCCAGGTTGACGCTGGCGGTGTCGATCAGCAGGATGATGAGCGCCACCAGCACGGCGATGCCGGTCATGCGGCTGGCCACGTCGACCGGATCCCACAAGGCCTTGCCGTACAGGACGATGGTGGCCGAGGTGACGGTCACGGCCAGTGCCGCGAGCAGGCCCATCGGCAATGGCAGGCCGAGCGTCTGGCCGACCACCTGGTCGCGCTGGGTCTTGGCGAAGCGGGTGAAGTCGGGGATGTTCAGCGCCAGCGTGGCCCAGTAGCCGATCATCGCCGTCAGCGATGGCCAGAACACCGCCCAGAACAGGCCGGCCTTCGGTCCGCCCTCGACGAACGCGGAGGGCTGGCCGAGCAGCGGGCCGAAGCCGCCCACCTTGTCGTACACCCACCACAGCAGCAGGAAGCAGATCGCGATCTTCAGCGGCGCGGTATAGGTTTCGAGCTTCCTGATCGACTCCATGCCGTGCACGATGAAGTACATCTGGATTGCCCAGAAGCCCAGGAAGCAGGCCAGCTGGCCGAGGTTGATGCCCAGGCCCGGCAAGTTCTCGCCGCCGATCGGGGCGCCGAGCAGCACGCCCAGCAGCGTGTAGATCATGCTGCCGCCGAACCAGGTCTGGATGCCATACCAGCCGCAGGCGACGATCGCCCGCATCAGGGCCGGAAGCCGGGCGCCGCGGGTGCCGAAGGAGGCGCGCGCCAGTACCGCGTACGGAATGCCGTACTTGGTGCCGGCGTGGCCGATCAGGAGCATCGGCAGCAGCACGATCACGTTCGCCAGGAACACCGTAAGCACCGCCTGCCAGGCCGACATCCCGCTTTCGATCAGGCTGGCCGCCAGCATGTAGGCGGGGATGCTGATCACCATGCCGACCCACAGCGCCGCGAAGTGATACCAGCGCCAGGTGCGCTGCGCGGCCGTGGTCGGGGCCAGGTCGTGGTTCCAGAGTTCGGTGCTGGCGCCGGTCGGCGCGTCATGGTGCGTGGTCACGGGGGGACTCTCCTCGTCGGTTGCGAAAATGTGCGACCGAGTGTAGCGCAATCGTACTTACGGCGGTGCGGGGTTTCGTCGGCTCAAACGGCAACCGGTTCGGCCCTCGGGTTGCGCGGGTCCTGCGTCCAGTTCATGTAGGGCTTGCCGGTCTCCTGCGGCACCATGGTGATGCAGGCCTCCACCGGGCAGGTGATCTCGCACAGGTTGCAGCCCACGCATTCGGCATCCTTCACCTCGTAGCGGCGCGTGCCTGCATCATCCACGCTGCGCGCGATCGCCTGGTGCGAGGTGTCCTCGCAGGCGACGTAGCACTTGCCGCACTTGATGCACTTGTCCTGGTCGATCCGGGCAATCACCTGGTAGTTCATGTCCAGGTACTTCCAGTCCGTCGTGTTCTGCACCGCCTTGCGCGAGAAGGCCGCGATGTCGGGATAGCCCTTGCTGTCCATCCAGCGCGACAGGCCGTCCTTCATCTCTTCGACGATGCGGAAACCGTGCAGCATCGCGGCCGTGCACACCTGCACGCTGCCGGCGCCCAGCGCGATGAACTCGGCCGCGTCGCGCCAGTTGCCGATGCCGCCGATGCCCGAGATCGGCAAGTTGCGCGTGGCTGGGTCGCGCGCGATCTCGGCCACCATGTTCAGGGCGATCGGCTTGACCGCCGAGCCGCAGTAGCCGCCGTGGGTGCTGGCCCCGCCGACGATGGGGAATGCCACCATGCGGTCGAGGTCGAGGTGGGTGATCGAGTTGACCGTGTTAATCAGGGAAACCGCGTCCGCTCCGCCGGCCAGCGCGGCGCGTGCCGGATGGCGCACGTCGGTGATGTTCGGGGTCAGCTTGACGATCACCGGCAGGCGCGTGTGCTTCTTGCACCAGGCCGTGACCATTTGCACGTAGTCCGGCACCTGCCCCACCGCGGCGCCCATGCCGCGCTCGGGCATGCCGTGCGGGCAGCCGAAGTTCAGTTCGATGCCGTCGGCGCCGGTGGCTTCGACCAGCGGCAGGATCGCCGCCCAGGGCGCCTCCTCGCAGGGCAGCATCAGCGAGACGATCAGGGCGCGGTCCGGCCAGTCCTTCTTGACCTGGGTGATCTCCCGCAGGTTGATTTCCAGGCTGCGGTCGGTGATCAGTTCGATATTGTTAAAACCGATGACCTCGCGGTTCTTGCCGTAGTGGGCCGAGTAGCGCGAGGAGACGTTGACCGCCGGCGGATCTTCGCCCAGGGTCTTCCACACCACGCCGCCCCACCCCGCTTCGAAGGCGCGCACGACATTGTAGGCCTTGTCGGTCGGCGGCGCGGAGGCCAGCCAGAACGGGTTCGGGCTCTTGATGCCGCAGAAATCGATGCTCAGGTCGGCCATGCTGCCTCCGTTTTCGCTTGGATGTCTTCGTGGATGGCCATTGCAGCCAGCTTGCCGTGCTGGACCGCCTGCACGGTCAGGTCCTGTCCCGGCGCGACGCAGTCGCCGCCGGCATAGATGCCCGGCAGCGCGGTGCGGAAGCGATTGTCGATCCAGATGCGCTCGCCCTCGCGCGACAGTTCGCGCGCGAGCGGCTCCTGGAAGCCTTCTTCGCTCATGGCCTGGCCGATGGCCTTGAACACGGCGTCGGCTGCGATCTCGACCAGGCCGCCGGTGCGCACCAGGCGGCCCTCTTCCATGCGGGTCTGTTCGAAGCGCATGCCGGATACCCGGCCGCTTGCGTCCAGCAGCACCTCGAGCGGGGCTGCCCAGGTGCGAATACGGACAAAATTCGCCTTGGCGATCTCGATCTCGTGGCCGGTCGCGCTCATCGATTCCAGGCCGCGGCGGTAGACCAGGGTCACGTCCTCGGCGCCCAGGCGTTTTATTTGCACCGCCATGTCGATCGCGGTATTGCCGGCGCCGATGACGACCGCACGGCGCGGCACCGGCAGCATCGACAGGTCGCTGGCCTGGCGCAGCGCGGCGATATAGTCGATGGCCGCCATCAGGCCGGGCGCATTTTCCCCTAGCAGGCCGAGCGCGCGGCTGGTCTGCAAACCGATGCCCAGGAAAACGGCGTCGTAGCGGGTGTGCAGTTCGGCCAGGCTCAGGTTGTCGCCGAGCCGGCGGCCGTATTCGATGTGGATGCCGCCGATCGACAGCAGGAAGTCCACCTCCTGCTGGGCAAAATCGCCGGGCAGCTTGTACTTGGCGATGCCGAATTCGTTCAGGCCGCCCGCTTTCGGACGCGCCTCGTACACGACGACGTCGTTGCCCAGCATCGCAAGGCGGTGCGCGCAGGACAAGCCGGCCGGACCGGCGCCGACCACGGCGATCACCTTGCCGGTGGCAGGCGCGCGCTGGAAGGGATGACCCTCGAAACGGGCGTTGTCGATCGCGTAGCGCTGCAGCAGGCCGATGCGCACCGGCTCGCGCTCGGCCGGGTTGTTGCGCACGCAGGCGTGTTCGCACAGGATCTCGGTGGGACACACCCGGGCGCAGCTGCCGCCGAAGATGTTCGCCTTCAGGATGCCCGCTGCGGCACCGGTGACGTTCCCGTCATGGATGTTCTTGATGAAGCCGGCGACGTCGATGCCGGTCGGGCAGGCGTTCATGCAGGGGGCGTCGTAGCAGTACAGGCAGCGCGCTGCCTCGACAGCGGCCTGGCGCGCGCTGAAGGGCGGCGCCAGGTCGGTGAACTGCGCGGCCAGCTCGCCGTTCGAGCCTCCCGCGGGTGGCAGGTGCTGGAGTGATTCGATCATGTGCATCCCTTCTTGTTGTAGGTCGACGACATGCTGCAGCCCGGCCCTGCCGGGCATTCACCACCTCTACTTCATCTGGGGGAAGGCGAACTCCGGTCCGCTGCTGGCAGTGCTGGGCCAGCGCTCCATGACCGCCTTGTGGCGCGTGTAGAAGCGCACTCCCTCCGGTCCGTAGGCATGGTGGTCGCCGAACAGGCTGCGCTTCCAGCCGCCGAAGCTGTTGAAGGCCATCGGCACCGGCAGCGGCACGTTCACGCCGACCATGCCGACCTCGATCTGGCGCACGAACTCGCGCGCCACGCCGCCGTCGCGGGTGAAGATGGCGACGCCGTTGCCGTATTCGTTGGCGTTGATGAGTTCCACCGCGCGTCCCACGTCCGGCAGGCGCACCACGCACAGCACCGGGCCGAAGATTTCTTCCTTATAGATCGTCATGTCGGGCGTGACGTGGTCGAACAGGGTGCCGCCCACGAAGAAGCCGTTCGGACAGCCGTCCACGCGGTAGCCGCGGCCGTCGACGACGAGCCTTGCGCCCTGCTCCACGCCCTGGCCGATCAGGCGTTCGATGCGCTCCCTCGCGGCGCTGGTGACGACCGGGCCCATCTCGGCGCCCGGCGCCATGCCGTCGTCGACCTTGAGCCTGGCGGTGCGCTCGGCCAGCGCGACGACCAGTTTGTCGCCGGCGTCGCCGATTGCCACCGCCACCGAGATCGCCATGCAGCGCTCGCCGGCCGAGCCGTAGGCCGCGCCGATGAGCGCGTCGACCACCATGTCCATGTCGGCGTCCGGCATCACCACCATGTGGTTCTTGGCGCCGCCCAGGGCCTGCACGCGCTTGCCCTTGGCCGAACCACGCGAATAGATGTATTCGGCGATCGGCGTCGAGCCCACAAAACTGATGGCCTGGATGTCGGGATGATCGAGCAGCGCATCGACCGCCACCTTGTCGCCCTGCACCACGTTGAACACGCCGTCCGGCAGGCCGGCTTCCTTGAGCAGCTGCGCATGCAGCAGCGAAGGCGAAGGGTCGCGTTCCGAGGGTTTCAGGACGAAGGTGTTGCCGCACGCGAGCGCGACCGGGAACATCCACATCGGCACCATCACCGGGAAGTTGAAGGGCGTGATACCGGCGACCACGCCGAGCGGCTGGCGCATCGACCAGGCGTCGATGCCGCGCGCGATCTGGTCGGTGAATTCGCCCTTGAGCATCTGCGGGATGCCGACCGCGAATTCCACCACCTCGATGCCGCGCGCGACCTCTCCCTGGGCGTCGGCGAAGGTCTTGCCGTGTTCGCGCACCACCATGGCGGCGAAATCGTCGGTGTGCTGCTGGCACAGCTGCAGGTACTTGAACAGGATGCGCGCCCGCGCCAACGGCGGCGTGGCGGCCCAGGCCGGGAAGGCGGCAAGCGCGGCGCACACCGCGGCATCGACGTCGCGCGGCTCGGCCAGCGCCACCCGGGCGCAGGGCTCGCCGCGCGCCGGGTTGTAGACATCGATCTGGCGCGTGCCCTCGGCGTGCGCCGGTTGGCCGTTGATGAAGTGCGAAATGAGATTCATGTGTCTAGTCCAGGTTTTTCAGTATGTTGGCCAGCTTGCCGAACAGCTCGTCGATGTGCTGCTTGTTCAGGATGAGCGGCGGCGACAGCGCGATGATATCGCCCGTCACGCGGATCAGGATGCCGTCCGCGAAGGCCTTCTTGAAGGCGCTGTAGGCGCGCGCACCCGGCTTGCCGGCGATCGGTTCGAGCTCGATGCCGGCCACCAGGCCGATCGAGCGCAGGTCGATCACGTGCGGCAGGCCGCGCAGCGAATGCAGCGCATCCTCGAAGTAAGGCTGTAGCGATTTCGCGTTCTCGATGATGCCCTGCTCGCGGAATACCTCGAGCGTGGCGAGCGAGGCCGCGCAGGCCAGCGGGTGGCCCGAATAGGTATAGCCGTGGAACAGCTCGATACCGGCCGGCGCTTCCATGAAGGCGTCGTGGATGAAGCGCTTGGAGAACACGGCGCCCATCGGCACCACGCCGTTGGTCAAGCCCTTGGCGGTGGTCATCATGTCCGGCTCGACGCCGAAATAATCGCTGGCGAAAGGCGTGCACAGGCGGCCGAAACCGGTGATGACTTCGTCGAAGATCAGGAGGATGCCGTGCTTGTCGCAGATCTCGCGCAGGCGCTTCAGGTAACCCTTGGGCGGCACCAGCACGCCGGTGGAGCCGGACACCGGCTCGATGATGACGGCGGCGATGGTCGACGCGTCGTGCAGCGTGACCAGGCGTTCCAGCTCGTCGGCCAGCTCGGCGCCGAAATCCGGCTCGCCGCGCGAGAAGGCGTTTTTCGACAGGTTGTGCGTGTGCGGCAGGTGGTCCACGCCCGGCAGCAGCGGGCCGAAGCTCTTGCGGTTGTTGCCGATGCCGCCCACCGACAGGCCGCCGAAGCCCACGCCATGGTAGCCGCGCTCGCGGCCGATCAGGCGGGTGCGCCCACCCTCGCCGCGCGCCTTGTGGTAGGCCAGCGCCATCTTGAGGGCGGTGTCCACCGCCTCGGAACCGGAGTTGGTATAGAACACGTGGCCGAACTTGTGGCCGGTGTACTCCATCAGCTGCTCGGCCAGGTCGAAGGCGGCCGGGTGGCCCATCTGGAAGGTGGGCGCGAAGTCGAGCTGGCCGACCATCTCGCTCACGGCCTGGGTGATTCTCGGCTGGGCATGGCCGCAGGGCACGCACCAGAGGCCGGCGGTGCCGTCGAGCACGCTGTTGCCGTCCACATCCTTGTAGTACATCCCCTCGGCCGACACCAACAGGCGCGGATTGGCCTTGAAGTCGCGGTTATTCGTAAAAGGCATCCAGAATGCGGACATCGAGGTGGGCCTGGACTCGTTCATGCGTCTCTCCCCCGCCATGACGGCGAAAAATTTTTACCAGTTGGCAAAATATTGATCAATAATAGTCAGCAAGGCAACACCGGCACAGATACACCAAGGGTAAAACCGACCAACCGTACAGGTAACGCGACCTGTACAGTTCGAGTGGAGTGGTGCGATGGAAGAAGTTGTTCTAGCAGAGGGCATTCCTTCTGAAACCTTGCGATCCGCATCCGCGCGCAGCACCGCCAGTATGGCTGGTGGCGCCGCATGGCCGCTGCTCGCCATCGACCGGAAGGGGCGCGGCAGCCTGGTCGACCAGATCGTCGGGACTATCTCGACGATGGTAAACGAGCGCCAGCTCGGTGCTGGTACGAAAATGCCATCGGTTAGACAATTCGCAAAGTGCAATGGCGTCAGCACATTCACGGTGGTCGAAGCCTACGAGCGGCTGCACCAGCTGGGGCTGCTGTCCTCGCGCCGCGGTTCCGGATTCTTCGTTGCGCGCAGCCTGCCGCAGGTGCCCTGCACCCCGAGCGCTTCCCAGCCCAGCCTGCAATCCGAAATCGATGCCCTCGCCCCCGACCTGTACAGTGGGCAGGCCGAGGCGCTGCCCGTGGGCGCCGGCTGGCTGCCGCCCGAGTGGTATGGCGAAAATACCATCCTCGACGCCGTGCGCCATGCGATGAAGATCCCGGCCAGCCGCCTGCGCGGCTACGGCCATCCGCTCGGCTTTCCCGCGCTGCGCCAGTACCTCGCCACCAGCTTGTCGGGCGAGCTGTTCGCCGTCGAGCCCGAGCAGATCCTGCTGACCAACGGCGCCACCCACGCCTTCGACCTGGTGCTGCGCACCCTCACGCGGCCCGGCGACGTGGTGCTGGTGGAAGACCCGGGCTACAGCAACCTGCTGTCGCTGGTGCGCCACCACGGCTGCATCCCGGTCGGCATCCCGCGCAGCGAGGCCGGGCTGGACATGGAGGAACTGGCGCGCCAGGCCGCCCTGCTGCATCCCAAGCTCATGTTCGTCAACACGGTGCTCCAGAACCCGCTCGGCACCTCGCTCTCGCAGGCCCAGGCGCACCGCCTGCTGGCGCTGGCCGAGCAGTTCGATTTCTGGCTGGTGGAAGACGACATCTACCGCGAGCTGGCTGCCCCCGGCGAGGCGTCGCTTGCGGCCATGGACGGGTTGCGCCGCGTGATCCGGGTCGGCAGCTTTTCCAAGACCCTGTCGCCGGTGCTGCGGGTGGGTTCGCTGTGCGCCTCGCATTCCCTGATACCGGAACTGCTGCGCGTGAAGATGGTGGCGGGCCTGACCACGTCCGAGATCAACGAGCGCGCGGTCTTCCACGCCACCGGCACGCGCGGCTACCGCCGCATGGTCGAGCGTTTGACCAGCCAGCTGGAGGACGCGCGCGAACGCGCCCTGGAGGCCCTGCTCCATGTGGGATTGCGCCCGCTGGCGCGGCCGCGCGGCGGCATGTTCGTCAGCGCCGGCTGGGCGGAAGCGCCGAGCGCGGCGAGAAACGGCCGCAGTATCGCCGACGCCGCGTTAAGGGCCGGCATCCTGCTGGCGCCGGGCGAATTCTTCACGCAGCGCGAACCCCAGGGCATCTGGTTCCGCTTCAATGCCGCCTACGCGGCCGACCCGCAACTGCTCGACTTCCTGCGCGCACAGCGCTGAGGACACCATGGACACCCACGTCACCGACAGCGCCAGGCGGCGCGACAAGCTGGAAAGCGCCATCCTCGCCGCCGCCACCCGCCTGTTCGCCGAATGCGGCTTCGACGGCGCCAGCATCGCCGCGGTCGCCGAACGGACCGGCATCTCGAAGCAGAATCTGCTCTACTACTTCCCGACCAAGAACGGCCTGTACCAGCGCGTGCTCGACGACGTGCTCGACGACTGGCTCGAGCGCATGGCCAAGCTTGCCGATGCCGGCGGCGAGCCGGCCGACGTGCTGCGTGCCTACGTCGCCGCCAAGCTGCGCTTCTCGCGCGAGCAGCCCTGGGCCTCGCGCGTGTATGCGATGGAGGTCATCGGCGGCGCCAAGTTCTACGGCGAGCAGATCCGCGCCCGCGTGGTGCCGCTGCTGCGCCGCGACATCGAGGTCTTCGAGCGCTGGATGGCGGACGGCCGCATCGCCCGCGTGGACGCCACTCACCTGCTGTTCGCGCTGTGGGCCATGACCCAGTCCTACGCCGACTTCTCGGCCCAGATGGCGCTGGCGCTGGACAAGCCCGAACTCACCGGCACGGACTTCGAGGATGCCGAGCGCCTGATCGGCGACCTGGTGGTGCGGGCGGTCGCCTCTACCGGCTGAGGTAGGCCGCTGCCCCGGCCGCAGTGTTATCATTTCGCCATGTCCAGTTACCCCACGCCCATCCTTACCACCGAGCGCCTCACCCTGCGTCCCATGACGATGCGTGACGCTGCCGACCTGTTCGCCGTGTTCTCCGATCCCGCCGTGGTGCGCTACTGGAGCGCCGAGTCGTGGGTCTCGGTTGCCTTTGCCGAAAGCGCGATCGCGCGGGCCCTCGAAGCCTACCGCGAGCAGTCGGAAGTGCGCTTCGGCATCGAGCTGGCCGACACCGGCCTTCTCATCGGCACCGTCAACCTGCACCATTTCTTCCCGCAGAACCGCCGCTGCGAACTGGGCTACGCGCTGGGCAGCCCGCATTGGGGCAAGGGGTATGCCACCGAGGCGCTAGAGGTGGCGCTCGACTACGGTTTCCACGAACTGCGCCTGAACCGCGTGGAAGCCGACATCGACCCGCGCAACGGCGCCTCGGCCGCCGTGCTCGAACGCCTGGGCTTTCGCAAGGAAGGCTACATGCCGGAACGCTGGTTCGTGCATGGCCAGATGGCCGACACCGTCAACTACGGGCTGCTGCGCAGCTACTGGGACGCGCGCAGCCGCGCAGCGCTCTCCCGAAAGTGATAATTACGGTTCCGCTTATCCGCCCACGCTACCGACAAACCCGGGATTTCGACCGTTCGTCGGATGACCATGGCGCTGCCTGGCCCCAGGGCCTACAGTGGCGCCATCAACTCAACCGAAGGAGCACGCATGAAACCCACTCGCTTTGATACGTTCATGACCGACATGAAAGACATCGCCCGCAAGGCCAACCGTGCCCTGCGTTCGGGCGCCCGCACCCTGGCGTCGCTGTCCTGGCCGTCGCTGCTGGCGGTGTCGATCGGGCTGGCGTTGATCCTGAGCATCGTGCCGCTGGCGCTCACGCTGTTCATCGCTTTCCTGCTGCTGAAAGTCGTCGCGACCGCCCTGTTCGGCCGCCGTCCGGCCCAGATCGTGGAGTAAGCCATGACTGCTGCTCCGATCAACCGCGCACTCGACTTCGTGCGCGAAGCCGTCAGCGAAGCGAGCACCCTGTGGTGGGGCTTCTTCGACTGGCTGGCCCTGGTCGAGTGGCGCAAGCTGTACGTGACCTGGTTCCTGGCTTTCGTCTTCGGCATCTCGTTCAACCTGACCGAACCGGCGGTGTGGTTCATCCTGCTCTCGCTCGGCGTCAAGGTGCTGGCCGGCGGCAAGCGCCGCGCCGAACTGACGGCGCGGGAAGCCTCCGACAAGGCCAACGTGGCCACCCTCGAGCGCCGCCTGATGGAAGCCCAGATGGCCACCCTGCAGGCCCAGGTCGAACCGCATTTCCTGTTCAATACCCTGGCCCTGATCGGCCAGCTGATCGAGACCGATCCGAAGGAAGCGGCGCGCGTGCACGCGCACCTGATCGAATACCTGCGCTCCTCGCTGCCGCAAATGCGCTCGGGTGGCGGCGGCACGCTCGGCAAGCAGGTCGAGCTGTCGCGTGCCTACCTGGCGATCATGCAGGCGCGCATGAAGGAGCGCCTGCAGGTGCGCTTCGAAGTGCCCGATTTCCTGGGCAGCTCGCCGTTCCCGCCGATGATGCTGCAGACCCTGATCGAAAATTCGATCAAGCATGGCCTGGAGCCGAAGGTGGCCGGCGGAACCATCACGGTCCGCGCCCATGTCGAAGTGGCCACGCTGCACGTGGACGTGTGCGACGATGGTGTCGGCATCAACGTGCACGCCGACGAAGGCGTGGGCCTGGCCAACATCCGCGAGCGCCTCGCCCTGCTGTACGGGAAGGATGCCGAGCTGGTGATCGAAATGCCACCTGGCGGCGGCGCCTGCGCCTCGATCCGCCTGCCCTACCGCATGACGGAGTTCGACTGATGAGCCAGAGCAGCCCCACCGCACTGATCGCCGACGATGAAGCGCCGATGCGCGACCAGTTGCGCATGCGCCTGGCGGAAACTTGGCCGGAACTGCGCATCGTGGCCGAAGCCGCCAACGGCGCCGAAGCGCTGGAGCTGGCCGAGCAGCACAAGCCCGACATCGCCTTCCTCGACATCCGCATGCCGGGCATGGGCGGCATCGACGCCGCCCGCCAGCTGTACAACCGCTGCCACATCGTGTTCGCCACCGCTTACGACCAATACGCGCTCGACGCCTTCGAACAGGGTGCGATCGACTACCTGCTCAAGCCGGTGACGCCTTCAAGGCTGCAGACCACCTGCGAGCGCCTTCGCGCGCGGCTCACCAGGGCGCCGCAGGACATCGGCGCGCAGCTAGCCGAGCTGGGCACCCTGCTCAAGCAGGGCGGCGCGGCCAAGCCAAACTACCTGAAGTGGATCCAGGCCCAGGTGGGCGGCAGCCTGCGCATGGTCAGCACGCGCGAGGTCCTGTTCTTCCAGGCCGACGACAAGTACACCTGCGTGCAGACCGCGACCGCCCAGCTCCTCATCCGCAAGACGCTCAAGGAACTGGCGGACGAGCTGGACCCGGACGAGTTCTGGCGCATCCACCGCTCGACCCTGGTACGGGTGGATGCGATCGCCGAGGTGTTCCGCGACCTGCGCGGGCGCCAGATGGTCCGGCTGCGCAACTTCCCCGGCGAGCTGGAAGTGAGCCGCAATCACGGCCATTTGTTCCAGCAGATGTGATGCCCTTGGCGGCCTGGCGCTCAGCCGAACAGGCCCTCGTCGGAACCGTCGCCGTCGAAGAAGCCGCCGCTGCCTTCCGAACCGAAGTCACCGCCGTCGAGCAGGCTGCCGCCCGTGCCGATGTCGTTCAGGCCGGCCTGGTCGGCCAGCGCGCTGCCCGACAGGTCGGCGCCTGACAGGTTTTCTCCTCCCAGCAGGTGAGCGCCGCTGTTTCCGTCATGGTCATGGAACAGGTTGTCCAGGCCGTGGAACAGGAAGCTGCCGGCTGCCACGCCGGCCGCGGTCGCAGCGATCGAGCCGAGCAGGCCGCCACCTCCACCTCCACGCAAGAAACCGCCCATGCCGCGGCCCATCGAGCCCGGCATGGCGTGCTGGTAATGCATGTGGTGGGATTGCGGGTGGCTGGCGTGCCTGCGACTGCCCCAGGAATACGGGTCGAGGAAGCCGCCGCGGCTGGTCTGTTGCTGCTGTTGTTGCAGCTGGCTTTCCAGTGCGGCGATCTGGGATTTGGCGCTGTCGAGGGCCTGTTCCATCAGCAGCACACGCTGCACCAGCAGGTAGGCGGCATCGGGCTGTTGTGCGACCGCGCGCTGGATGAGCGCGTCGGCCTCGGGGTCTTTCTTGATGCCTCGGGCCTGGACGAGCTGGCCGAGGAAGTCATGCAGCATTTGGGTGTCGGATGGGCTCATGGTGGTGCTCCTCATCGAAAACGTGGTCAAAGCTGCATGTTGTGTCCTAATCCGAGATTTCAAGCCAATAGCTCTACATGCATTAAAGCGTCTCAATCACTGTGCGGACTTCAAGAACGTCATTAAATTCTCCCCAATTTCTTCCTCAGATCCTTGGTCGAGTTCCCGTCCAATGTCTGGCAGTTGCTTACTAAATCAACATATACTTCTTTGCCAGTGGCCTTCTTGAGCTTTGCGGGATATTTATAAAATATCAAGTAACTGCGCACAGCCAATCCCGCGAACATCAAGCTTACGGGCAATGCGCCAACAATCAGAAATATATGCGGGAAAGGAATCCCCATAAACTCTTTTACCTGATCCATTATAGGGATCAGCAAACAAGCAAGAGCGACAGAACTTACGAAATATCGATCTCGCGGCGCTTGGGAGAACCTGTAGAACTTTTCAAGTAAGTATTTATCACCACGCTGGGAATAATAGATCGCATCTAATTCTTCTTGATAAACTATATTCCGCAGCTGATCATTCTCGTAAACCTGACGATAGATAGCGAAAAACCGCCTGCACCAGGACACATGACAAGTAGCATACACGCCGAGTACAGTCACATCAACGATAAGCGGCGCATTGCCATACAAGAGAAGTACGGTGCACGGGATAAGCGTGAATATTACAAAGCTCGCCATACACAGCGCAGAACTTCCGAAGTATTTTGTTCGCCAATCCCATCTCGAAAAAGATGGTCCTATCAGCAGGCCTAGCGAACCAATCAGCATTACGAGAAGTACCAATACAATCGGATTTCTTTCCAAAGGGAGATCTGGAACCGGACCGCTCGCAAATGGAATACTGACAAGTGTGAGGAGAAGCGCTCCAAGAGCCCCAATCCTGGAAAAACTGGATGGACGCATGAAAGCGGGGTTAATTGAATCGAGATCTTTCAAGCCATTGCTCCTTATAATCCCAGAATTTTTTGTCACGTTAAAAATTCCAATTTTCCTCAACGTTCTTTCTCATCTGCTTGGCAATAATTCCAGACAAACCATCATCGTTGCCATCACCTCCGGCAATACGACCCAGCTTTTTATCAGCAGCGTCGACGATGTAACCAATTCCGACTCCGACTGTCAGGGTAGCTGCTCCAACCGCCAGGGTCGATACACTCATCCCCAGCAAGAACATGACGACCACAACTAATATTGCGACAATTACAGCAGTTAAAGCAGCGATGACGACGGATTTAATTAAGTTCATCAATAGCGCGGCCGAGAGGTCATAACCGTCTTTCGATAAATCGTTTTTCCATTCCGCAAAACTCATCGCGCTTCCAAAAATGAACGCAACGAGTGCATTACTTTTCAAACTGCCAGCGACTCCGTTAGCCACCGATTTCACAGCACTACTCATGTTTCCACCACCAGAAAAAATTTGAAGAATTCGCTCGTGTCCGGCACCAAAGCCTCCAGGTCCGAATACCTTGTTAGATTTACTATATCCGGAGAAATAGTATCGTGCCTTACCTCGCACATAATGTATCTTTGCTTTTACCAACTTGAAGCCTGCATGAGTTTTACTATCTATACTTGCCCTTAACCAGTTCCAGTTGTCGCCAACATATGCCGTAGCACCGGCAATTTGCCCAAGCAACCAATTTCTTGTGGCAACATCATTGGGATCCAAATCAACAAGGCCCGAGTTGCCTCCACCATTCTTCAATTTTGCCCATATATCCGCTGGCATTCCTTTCACATCTCCATCGACTACGCATACAACGGTACATTCTTCATCAAGTGGAGCCGATGCAGGCTGCCGTGGAAGAGCAATCGAACGAGATTCGTCAGAGCTTGTAAGCTCGCCATGTTGCAAAGGAGAGGTCTGCGATGGTACGCCGATTGCTACGACAATTGGAACTGGTTTAGTTTTCGGATCGTTGGAATACCGTTGCGCGTCAAGCTTGGATGGCTCCAACTTCATCATGACCTGGCCGGCTGACTTGAGTACCAGCTCCCCTTTGAAGTCACGGGCTATCCAAAGATGTAATCGTTCGCCATCGTTGAACAATATGCGCTGCTTACCACCGCCGGCAACGAGCTTTTTACTATTGGCGTTATAAAAGTCGGATCCTGTAGACTCAACCGTATAAGTTCTGTTAGCGGCGAGCCGTAAATCAAATATTACATCGCGATGCTTTTTCAAAATCACTTGGACTTTATCAGTCGAACGCCAGCATTGAACACTTTCACCTGGCAAGTCAATGCAAATGGTTTGCGGCTTAACCATAGAAGATGTCTTAGAGGCTGTTACCATAGCGCTTCACCTTACGGACGGTGTTGTATGCTTCATAAAATTAGGCCTCAGAAGTGTCGGCGTGCTTTACTTTCGCCTTGGTTGAATAGCCCCGAAAGGGCCTAACGGTGCATTTTCAAGGACTGCCTTGCCAGTACTATCTAGCGAGACTTGCTTTGGAGTTCCTTTTGCGAACTTCAGAATAACGGGCTCATCAGCAAGAGCATTCCCGTCTGCATCTATGTATTCGACCTCCAGATTACGTTTTGAATTTAATTCCGAAATCTTCATCGCAACATCTGCCCCGGGAACACTGACCGGCCCCGCCAACTCCTTCTTGCTCGCCTTGAACTCCACATTCCCCGGCGCATGCACCTCGATATTCCCCCCTGCCAGCTTGATATACGCCCCCTGCGCCGTCAGCAACACATGCTTCTTCGGCGCCGAAATCGCCACCGATTTCGTCACGCTCGCCACGGTAATTTTCTTGTCCGCCGTCAGCCTCGTCGGACCTGACTGACTCTGGCTGCTCAGCTTCCCACTGGCTGTGTGCAGCTTGATGCCCACCTCCTGGTTCGGTTTTTCCTTGTTGGTGGCTTTGCCGTAGGTGAACAGGCTGATTCCCTTCGCAACCAGGGTGGACGAGTTGCCCTGCGCGACAACATTGATGTCCTGCCCCGCAACGATGCTGCTCGTGGTCCCTGCGAAAATCACCGCATCGGCCGGCGTGGTAACGACGATGCCCGCAGGGCTCGACAGCTGCAGCTGGGGCTCGCTGTACGCGATGACATCACCATCGGTAGCACCGATGACCTCGGCGCTATGCGCCATCTCCTTCACCGCCGCGAGTTCGTCCGGCGCCGGCTCTCCCTCCAGCCTGGCGTTGTGCTTCTGCGCCAGGTTCGCCACATCGACCTGAAGGCGATGGCTCTCTTCGATCTGCGACACTGCCTCGCGCGAATCGAGCTGGCTGCCACGCGCCCCCTGCCGCGCGTCGGTGGACAGCAACATCCCCTGCCCCGCCCGCATCGCCAGGCTGTGCGCCGTCTTCAGCTCCGCCCCGAAGCCCACCGTCTGCAGCCGCTCGTTATCGGTCTGGTGCACCAGATGCCCCAGGTTCAGCTCCGCCGTGCCTTCATGCGCCTTCATATGACACTGCAGGGCAGTGCGTGCCTGCCCCGGACTGTCGTCGAACACCAGCTGGCTGTAGGCGCCAGTGCCCGACTGGCTGTCACCCATGCCCTGCGACTTGAAACCCGACAGCACCGCCGCATGTCCATGCCCACCGCCTTCGCCCGGAAACCATGGCGGCGCATTGCCGGTCGCCGCACCGGGACCATGCGCAACCCCGTTGTGCTGGGCATCGGGCTGCCCGCGGCCGTTGTAGAGCGCGCCGATCACCACCGGCCGGTCGATGTCGCCCTCGATGAAATCCACCAGCACCTCCTTTCCCACCCGCGGCAGCATATTGCTGCCCCAGTTGGCGCCGGCCATGGGCGTCGCCACCCTCACCCAAGTGCCGGCGGTGTCGTCACCGGGCGCACCCGTATGCCCGTCCGGCGACGGATGCAAGGCGCGGCTATGGCTCATCGCGCCGCGCTGCCAGTGGAACTGCACCTTGATGCGGTGATCCCTGTCCGTGTGGACCACCGCACCCGGCGGCCCTACCACGATGGCGGTCTGCTGGCCGCGCACGGTCGGGCGCGGATGGAGCAGGCGCCCATGTCCTTCCTCCCCCGTTGCGCGGTAAGGAACACTGGCTGGAATGGCTTCGATCCGGTTGCGATACAGGGGCCGATCGCCGGCGAGCTGCCGTGGAATCCTGGGCTCGGACTGGTGCATGGCCATCCCGGCGACCGGCCCCGGTCCCAGCAGCTTGTCGACCGTCTCGAGCAGGTCGGCCGTCAGGTTGTTATGCATCAGGTGCGTCGCCCCGGTGATCACGAAGCTGCGCGCGTCGTCGCCCGGCGCCTCGTCGAACCTGGCGTGCCCGTGCAGGGTGAAGCGCGTGCCGGGCGTGAAGGTCCGCACGGTGCCTGCGGCGATGTGGACCTGGCGCGCGGCCTCGCAGGCCTGGATCTGGTTCTCCGCCAGCCGCTCGCCCTGCTCACGGGTCTCCCACGCATACAGTCCGGGCGTGTCGCGGCTGGTCAAGGCTTCAGACGGGCCGGCATGGCTAGAAGCGCACACCTGGCGCTGGCGCACGGTCCGGTAATCCCAGCTTCCCAGCGCGATTCCATTGCTCAGCAGGCGGGATTCGGTCCGCCAGCGGTCGATGCTGTCGGCCTTCATGACCGCCCCGGGACGCGTGAAGTCGACCTGCGCCTGCGGGTTCGGCTGGAAGGCGCCATTGTGGTCGGCGATCACCATCGTGTGCGCACCCAACGAAGGGCTGTCGGGATCGCCGCTGTGCTCGAAGAAGTAGAACAGGCCCTCTTCCAGCATCAGGCGCTCGACGAAGGCGAGGTCGCTTTCCTGGTACTGCGTCGTCAGGCTGCGCTTGGGATAGATGCTGCGGTCGGCGATCTCCAGGCGCCAGGCCGGCGCCAGCCTGGCCCGGCCGCCATAGCTGCCGAAGACCACGTCGAGGATGTCGAAGACCGACATGTCCTGGAAGATGCGGCTGTCGCGGCCCAGCGAGAGAAAGCTGGTCCAGGGCTGCAGCGTCAGGGTGTAGCGGGCGAAGCCGCCATTGGCCCCGCTCATCTCCATCGCCGTGACATGACCGTGGAAGGGCCGGAGCGCATCGAGACTGGAGGCAGTGAGCAGCTGGAGCAGCGCCGGCTGGCCAACCAGCGACTTGAGACGCACATCGGCCTCGGTACAGAGGGCATCGATGGAAAAACGGAAGCCCCGGCTGATCCCTTCCTCGCCGCGCATGCATTCCGCCAACAGCGCGCTGCCCAGCGGTGTGGTCAGCCTGAGCAGGCGGGTATCTTGCGTGAAGCTGCCGAAAGATGCGAGAAGACTGGCAATCTGGACGTGTTCGGACATCGCTTCCTCCCATGCGCGCATACAAGGCGATTCCAGCGATTACACGCCGGGATTGCCATGTTGCTCTTGAGGAAGCTCAGCTTGCTTGCTTTTTGACAAGCAAAAGAAAAGCGCTGCCGCGCTTGTCGCGTGCAGCGCTTGTGCGCGGGACGAGTGCCGCTTACCGGTTGAGGTCTCCGCCAACAAAGGCATTCGGCAGCTGCTCGGCCGCCGTGGTCTCGAACACGTCGCCGTTCAGGTTGGTCAGCACCACCGGCAGTGCCTTGCCGCCCAGCTCCAGGATCACCTGGCGGCAGGCGCCGCAGGGGGCGATCGGGCCGTCGGTCTGGCCGATCACGGCCAGGGCCGTGAAGTCGCCCGGCTTGTAGCCGTGGGCGATGGCGCTGAAGAAGGCGGTGCGCTCGGCGCAGTTGCACAGGCCGTAAGAGGCATTTTCCACGTTACAGCCGCGGAAGATACGGCCGTCCTTGCATTCCAGTGCGGCGCCGACCTGGAACTTCGAGTACGGCGTGTAGGCCAGTTCGCGCGCGGCGCGGGCTTCGTCGATGAGTTTCGCGTATTTCATGGTCTGAGTATCAAGGACGGATGGTCTTGTAGATCATCGGCTCGGCCGCCGCTGCATCAAGGCCGATCTGGTAGGCAGCCTGCACCTGGCGCACCGCCTGCTCGGCGGCTTCGCTGGAGCGTGCATGCACCATCGCCAGCGGCTGGCCCACCGCGATCGCATCGCCCAGCTCCACCAGGTTGGTGAGGCCGACGGCGAAGTCGATCGTGTCCTGCGGACGCACGCGGCCGCCGCCCAGCGCCACCACCGCCAAGCCCAGGCCGCGGGTGTCGACCGAGGTCGCAAAACCGGCCTGCAGGCTGGGGGCCGGCACGATGACCGGTGCGGTTTCCAGGTGTGCGTCCGGCTTGTCCATCAGGTCGGCCGGGCCGCCCAGCGCGCTGACCATGCGTGCGAAACGCTCGGCCGCTTCGCCGGAATCCAGCGCCGCCTGCAGCTTGGCGCGTGCCTCGGCGTCATTGGCGGCGATGCCCGAGATGACCAGCATCTCTGCGCACAGCGCCATGGTCACTTCGTGCAGGCGCGCGGGGCGCGATTTGCCGCTCAGGTAGTCGATCGCGACGCGCACCTCGACGGCGTTGCCGGCCGCGTGGCAGAGCGACTCGTTCATGCCGGTCAGGATCGCCGAGGTGCGGGTGCCGGCGCCGTTGCCGACGTGGACGATGCTCTCGGCCAGCTCCACCGATTTCTCATAGGTCGGCATGAAGGCGCCGCTGCCGACCTTCACGTCCATCACCAGCGCGTCCAGGCCGGCCGCCAGCTTCTTCGACAGGATCGAGCCGGTGATCATGGCCACCGATTCCACGGTCGCCGTGGTGTCGCGGATGCTGTAGAAGCGCTTGTCGGCCGGGGCCAGCTGGGCGGTCTGGCCGATGATGGCCACGCCCACGTCCTTGACGACCTGGCGGAATGTTTCCGGGTCCGGCACCGTGCTGTAGCCGGGGATCGAATCGAACTTGTCCAAGGTGCCGCCGGTGTGGCCAAGGCCGCGGCCCGAGATCATCGGCACGAAGCCGCCGCAGGCCGCGATCATCGGGCCCAGCATGAGCGAGACCACGTCGCCGACGCCGCCGGTCGAGTGCTTGTCGACCACCGGGCCCGGCAGGTCGAGGGATTTCCAGTCGAGGACCTGGCCGGAATCGCGCATCGCCAGCGTGAAGGCGACGCGTTCGTCCATCGTCATGTCGTTGAAGTAGACGGCCATCGCGAGTGCCGCGATCTGGCCTTCGGTGGTGCTGCCGTCCGGGATGCCGCGCACGAAGAACTGGATCTCTTCGGCGCTCAGGATGCCGCCGTCACGCTTTTTGCGGACGATTTCTTGGGGTAGGAACATATCAATCCTTTTCTATAACGTAGGGTGGGCGGGTTCCCCGCCCACGCGGTGATAGTTAGCTGATGCCGGAACTCGCACGGGATCGGAGCCGTTACGTATCACCGCGTGGGCGGGAGACCCGCCCACCCTACAACTCCGTCCATCGACGCAAACAATGCCTCAGACGCCGTAAGGAATCCAAACGTTTTTAACCTGGGAAGCATGCTGCAGCACGGTACGACCGCACGCCTGCTTCGCATCGAACCAGTCACGGCCCTTGGCGCCGCCGACCCAGGTGCGCTTGAGCGACTCGCTGGACAAGCGCTCGACTTCCGCGCAGCCCTCTGCCGAACCGTCATGGCGCCACACGGCGTCCACGTCCGAGTGCGAGGCCAGCGTACGCGCCAGTTCCGAGCTTGACCCCGTGACGATGTTCAGCGCGCCACCCGGCAGGTCCGAGGTGTCCAGCACCTGGTACAGGTCGGTCGCCGAGAGCGGCGCCGTTTCCGACGGCACCGCCACCACGCGGTTGCCCAGCGCCAGGGCCGGCGCCACCAGCGAGATGAAGCCCAGCAGCGGGTTCTCGTTCGGGCAGATGATGCCGATCACGCCGACCGGCTCGTTCAATGCCACGGTGATGCCGTGCATCGGCGGCTGGTGGGCCTGGCCGTCGTACTTGTCGCACCATGCGGCCCAGTAGAACAGGCGCTCGATCGAGGCCTGCACTTCGCGCGCCGCATCCTTGGCGCCGGTCTGCGCGGCGATGCGCTGGGCGAATTCGTCGGCACGGATCGCCAGGTTCTCGGCGATGTAGTACAGCACTTGGGCGCGGTTGTGCGCGGTGGCCTTGGACCAGCCGGACGCCTTGTGCGCCGCTTCCACGGCATTGCGGATGTCCTTGCGGTTGCCTTCGCCGACATCGGCCAGGAACGAACCATTCGCACCCAGGATCGCGCGGCTGTAGGCGCCGTCCGGGCGCGCCTGCTTGCCGCCGATGTAGAGCTTGGCGGTGCGGTCGACGGCGAACGGGCTGCCCTCTTCCGATGCCTTGACGCGGCCCTTCTCAGGCACGCTAGGTGCTGCCGGGCGTGCGTCTTCCGACAACGGGGTCAGGTACTCGTACATGCCCTCTTTACCGCCTTCGCGGCCGAAGCCCGATTCCTTGTAGCCGCCGAAGCCGCAGGCTGCGTCGAACTGGTTGGCGGTGTTGATCCACACCACGCCGGCCTTGATCTGCGGCGCCACGTCCAGCGCCAGCGAGATCGATTCCGACCACACGCATGCGGCCAGGCCGTAGACGGTGTTGTTGGCCAGCTGCACCGCCTCCGACGGCGTACGGAAGCTCATCGCCACCAGCACCGGGCCGAAGATCTCGGCTTGCGCCACGGCGGCCGAGGTCGAAGCGCCGGTGATCAGGGTCGGCAGGTACCACGAACCCGAGGTCGGGGCTTCGCAGTTTGGTTGCCAGATGTCGCAGCCTTCCGCACGTGCCGATTCCACCAGGCCGTGGATGCGCTGCTGCTGGATCGGGTCGACCAGCGCGCCGATGTCGTTCGACTTGTCCAGCGGCGAGCCGACGCGCAGGTTCTGCATGCGCGCTTTGACTTTCGCGATGAAGCGCTCGTAGACCGATTCCTGCACCAGGAGGCGCGAACCGGCGCAGCAGACCTGGCCCTGGTTGAACCAGATCGAATCGACCAGGCCTTCCACGGCTGCGTCGAGGTCGGCGTCGTCGAAGACGATGAAGGGCGACTTGCCGCCCAGTTCCAGCGACAGCTTCTTGCCGGACCCCGCTGTGCTCTTCCTGATGATGCGGCCGACTTCGGTCGAGCCGGTGAAGGCCAGCTTGTCGATGCCCGGGTGGTTGACGATGGCTTCGCCGACGGCGCCGTCGCCGGTGACGATGTTGACCACGCCGGCAGGCACGCCGGCCTGCTGGCAGATCTCGGCGAACAGCAGTGCGGTCAGCGGCGTGAACTCGGCCGGCTTGAACACGATGGTGTTACCGGCGGCCAGGGCCGGGGCGATCTTCCATGCCAGCATGAGCAGCGGGAAGTTCCACGGCACGATCTGGCCGACCACGCCCACCGCGCGGTAATCCGCGAATTCTTCCGACTGCAGCTGGGCCCAGCCCGCGTGGTGGTAGAAGTGGCGTGCAGCCAGCGGCAGGTCGGCGTCGCGGGTCTCGCGGATGGTCTTGCCGTTGTCCAGGGTCTCGAGCACCGCGAACAGGCGCGAGTGCTTCTGCAGCAGGCGCGCCAGCGAATACATGATCTTGGCACGGCCATGGCCGCCCAGCGCCACCCAGCCCGGCTGGGCGCGGCGCGCGGCCTGCACGGCGCGCTCCACGTCGTCGCTCGTGGCTTGCGTCACCTGCGCCAGTTCGCTGGCGTCGGCCGGGTTGTTGGTGGCGAAGGTGGTCGCCGCTTCGGTCCACGCGCCGTCGATGAACAGGCCAAAACGGCGTCCATGCTGGTCCAGCCACGCATTCGCTTCCTTGGTGCTTTCTGGTGCGGGGCCGTAATCCATAGTCTGAAGAATCTCTTTAATAGTTGGCATGACGAATCCGATGCTGTTTTATGGTTGCGCGTGGCGATGGGCGGCCGAGTAGTTGCCGGTCACGTAGTGTTCGAGCTGGCGTTCGATGTCGGTCATCAGGCTCGAGGCGCCGATGCGGAACAGGTGCGGCTGCAACCAGTCGTTGCCGAGCTCTTCCTTCATGACGGTCAGGTACTGCAGCGCGGCCTTGGCGGTGGAGACGCCGCCGGCCGGCTTGTAGCCGACCTGGAAGCCGGTCTGCTCGTAGTAGTCGCGAATCGCGCGGACCATCACCAGCGACACCGGGATGGTCGCGTTCACGCCCTCTTTACCGGTCGAGGTCTTGATGAAATCGGCGCCGGCCATCATGCAGACCATCGAGGCCTTGGCCACGTTGTCCAGGGTGACGATGTCGCCGGTGGCGAGGATCGCCTTCACGTGCGCTTCGCCGCAGGCCTGGCGGTAAGCGACCATCTCGTCGTACAGGGCTTGCCAGTTACCGGTCAGGACATGCTGGCGGGTGATCACGATATCGATCTCGGTGGCGCCGGCGGCCACGGAGAGTTCGATCTCGCGCAGCTTGGTTTCCAGGCTCGACAGGCCGGCCGGGAAAGCGGTCGACACGGCGGCGATCGGCAGGCGGCCCTGCAGCACTTTCACTGCCGGCTGAATCATCTCGTGGTACACGCAGACGGCGCCGGTGGTGAGCGATTCCAGGCCCAGGGCCTGCATCAGGTCCGAACGCAGCGGGCGCATCGCCTTCATGCACAGGCGCTCCACGCGGCCCGGGGTGTCGTCGCCGCCCAGGGTGGTCAGGTCCATGCACTCGATGGCGCGCACCAGCCAGGCGGCCTGGTATTCCTTCTTGACGGTGCGGCGGTTCGCCAGGCTGGCGGCGCGGCGGTCGGCAGCGTTGCGGTTCACCTTGACGTGCTTGACCAGCCCGAGGTCGAGGCCGACGGCGGTGTTACGTTTGAAATCCAGGGGCTGGGTCATAGCAGTGCGGTTCCGTTCGAAAGTGGTTTGACGCCAAGGTGCTTGGCGAGCGTTGCGCCGATATCCGAGAAAGTATTCGCGATCGGCAGTTCCTGCGGGTCGACGTTCGGGCCGAAGAAGATCATCGGGATGTGTTCGCGGGTGTGGTCCGAGCCCGGCGCGGTCGGGTCGCAGCCGTGGTCGGCGGTGATGACGACCAGATCGCCGTCCTTCAGCTTGGCCATGAATTCCGGCAGGCGCGCATCCAGCTCGTGCAGCGCGTTCGAATAGCCGGCGACGTCGCGGCGGTGGCCGAAGTGCATGTCGAAGTCGACGAAGTTGACAAAGGTGAGCGACTTGGACGGCGCGGTGTCGGCCACCTCGACCAGCCGGTCGAACAGGGCCATGTTGTCGGCGCCCTTGATCAGCTGGGTCACGCCCTGGGCCGCGAAGATGTCGCTGATCTTGCCGAGGGCGATGACCTCGCCGCCTGCATCCTTCACGTGGTCCAGCAGCGTCGGGCTTGTGGGCGGCACGGCGTAGTCGTGGCGGTTGCTGGTGCGCTTGTACTTGCCGTTCTCGCCCAGGAAAGGACGCGCGATCACGCGGCCGATGTTGTAGGGCTTGACCAGTTCATACGCGGCCTCGCAAACCTCGTACAGACGCTCCAGGCCGAAGTGCTCTTCGTGCGCGGCGATCTGCAGCACCGAGTCGGCCGAGGTGTACAGGATCGGCTTGCCGCTGGCGACGTGCTCGTCGCCCAGCTCGTCGATGATGGTGGTGCCGGAGGCGTGGCAGTTGCCCAGCCAGCCAGGAACGCCGGTCAGCTCCTGCAGCTTGTCGGTCAGCTCTTTCGGGAAGGACGGCACCGTCTTCGGGAAGTAGCCCCAGTCGAACAGCACCGGCACGCCGGCGATCTCCCAGTGGCCGCTCTGCGTGTCCTTGCCGGTCGACTGCTCGCGCGCGACGCCCCACGCGCCGGTAAAGCCCTCGCGCTGGCTGAAGCCGGCGGCCCATTCGCCGCTGGCCTTGTGGGCGGCAGCGGCCAGTCCCAGGCGCTCGAGGTTGGGCAGCGACATCGGCTTGCCCTCTTTCGCTGCCCATGCTGCGATGTGGCCGAAGGTGTTGGCGCCTGCGTCGCCGTACTTGTCGGCGTCGGGCAAGGCGCCCAGGCCGAACGAGTCAAGCAGGAGGATGAATGCGCGTGACATGGATCGCTCGCTCTTTCGAAAATTAGGCTTCCGCGCGCGGGCTCGCGCCCAGGCGCTCGATGAAGGAATGGATCAGGGTGACCAGGTCCTTGGCCGCGATCGCGGCGTACTTCAGGGTCTGCTCGTGCGACAGCGGGAACGGGGTCAATCCCTCGGCCAGGTTGGTGATCGCCGAGATGCCGGCGACCTTCAGGCCGCAGTGGCGCGCCGAGATCACTTCCGGCACCACCGACATGCCGACCACGTCGGCGCCCATCGTCTTGAACGCGCGGATTTCGGCGGCGGTCTCGAAGTTCGGGCCCGGGCAGGCCAGGTACACGCCTTCGTGCAGGGTGATGCCCTTGGCGGCCGCGGTTTCCTTGATCATGGCGCGCAGGTCGGCGTCGTAGGCATTGGCCATGCTGAAGAAGCGCGGGCCGAAGCGCTCGTCGTTCGGGCCAGCCATCGGGCTGCCCGGCAGCAGGTTGATGTGGTCGTTCAGGACCACGACGCTGCCCGCGTCCACTTCGGGACGCAGCGAGCCGGCGGCATTCGTCACCAGGAGCATCTCGCAGCCGATCAGCTTGAAGGTGCGCACGGCGGAGGTCATGACGTTGGCGCCGTAGCCTTCGTAGAAGTGGCCGCGGCCCTTCATGCACACGACCGGCACGCCGGCCAGGGTACCGAGCACCAGCTCGCCCGCGTGGCCGTGCACGGTGCTGATCGGGAAGCCCGGCAGGTCGGCATAGCTGATCGACACCGCGTCCGTCATCTGCTCGGCCAGCACGCCCAGTCCCGAACCCAGGATCAATGCGGCGCGCGGTGCGAAACCGGGTTTGCGGGCCTTGATGACTTCTGCTGCTTCAAATGGGGTATTGCTGAACATGGTAGTCCTTGTGTGCGGATTCGGGAGACGTGAGGAGGGGCTGGAACAGGGTTTGCTACATACCAGCCGGAATATTATAACTATGCATGAGGGGCGATATGTATGGCAAATACCATTTTTCTTGCCGATTTATTGGTTTAAAAAATAAATAATTCCGTGTATTGTTGACGTACAGACATAGAAACCGATTTTCTTTGACGCCAGCCAAACATTTGTCTAGTATAGACAAACATTTGTTTAATCCTACCCGCACCGTACCGTGACCGAGCTGCCCAAGAAAGAACAGTTGTACGAGCTGATCCGCGCGAATCCCTTCATCTCGCAGCAGGACCTGGCGGCCCAGCTCGGGCTGTCGCGCTCGGCCGTGGCCAACTACATCGCCACCCTGGTGCGCGAGCGCCGCATCCTGGGGCGTGCCTACGTGCTGCCGGACCAGCGTCCGATCCTGTGCATCGGCGCTTCCAACCTCGACCGCAAGCTGCGCAGCAACGGCAAGCTGGTGCTCGGCACCTCGAACCCGGCCAGCCAGGACGAATCCTTCGGCGGCGTCGCCCGCAACATCGCCGAGAACCTGGCGCGCCTGGGCGCGCCGGTGGCCCTGATCACTGCGGTCGGCAACGACGCGTCCGGGCGCGCCCTGCTCGCCCACGCCGAGGATGCCGGCATCGACACCCGCGGCGCCCTGCGTCTCGACGGCGTCAGCAGCGGCACCTATACCGCGGTGCTGGACCAGGATGGCGAGATGGTGGTGGCGCTGGCCGACATGGCCCTGAACGAGCGCCTGAGCCCGGAGTTCCTCGCCACTCGCCAGCAACAATGCGCCAGCGCCGCGTTGCTGGTGGCCGACCTCAACCTCCCCCACGACACGATTGCCGCCCTGCTCGACGGTGCGGCGCGCGACGGCGTGTCGCTGGTGCTGGTGGCGGTGTCGGAACCGAAGATGGCGCGCCTGCCGGAGCAGCTGCGCGGCCTGCGCCTCCTGATCCTGAACGAAGGCGAGCTGGCGACCCGCCTCAAGCGTACGCTGGACAGCGACGCCGCCATCGGCGCCGCCTGCCGCGAGCTGCAGGCCCAGGGCGTGCAGGACGTGGTGGTCACGCGCGGCGCACGCGGCGTCATGTATACCTCGGATGGCGGCGTGATGCGCCTCGATGCCCCGCAGGTCGAGGTCGTCGACGTCACCGGCGCGGGCGACGCCTTCGCCGCCGCCGTCTGCTGGTCGCTGCACAGCGGCGAGGCCGACCTCGGCCTGGCCTGCCGCCGCGGCCTGCAACTCTCCGCCATGACCATCGAATGCGAGCAGACCGTCTGCCCCGCGCTCGAACCGGGCCACCTGGATACTCTCAACGAATCTGAATTGGACTGACCATGCAATCCTTCCTCCTGTTCTCGCCCGAAGTGGCAAGCGCGCGCGCCGCCGGCAAGCCCGTCGTCGCGCTCGAATCGACCATCATCTCGCACGGCATGCCCTACCCGCAGAACGTGCAGACCGCACGCGAAGTCGAGCAGATCATCCGCGACGCCGGCGCAGTGCCGGCCACCATCGCCATCATCGGCGGCCGGATCTGCGTCGGCCTGAATGACGAGCAGCTGGAGCTGCTGGGCGCCTCGCCCGACGCGCTGAAAGTCAGCCGCCGCGACCTGCCCTACGTGCTCTCTACCGGCAAGCTCGGCGCCACCACCGTCGCCGCCACCATGATCTGCGCCCAGCTGGCCGGCATCGAGGTGTTCGTCACCGGCGGCATCGGCGGCGTGCACCGCGGCGCCGAGACCAGCTTCGACATCTCGGCCGACCTGCAGGAACTCGCCCACACCAGCGTGGCCGTGGTCTGCGCCGGCGTGAAGTCGATCCTCGACATCGGCCTGACCCTGGAATACCTGGAAACCCACGGCGTGCCGGTGCTGAGCGTCGGCCAGCCGGGCTTCCCGGCCTTCTTCACGCGCGAGAGCGGCTTCAAGGCCGACTTCCAGCTCGACACCCCGCAAGAACAGGCAGCCTTCATCCGCACCAAGTGGCAGCTCGGCCTGGCGGGCGGCGTGGTGGTCAGCAATCCGGTCCCAAGCGAATCGGCGATGCCTAGCGAGGAGATCGACGCCATCATCCGGCAGGCGCTGGGCGAAGCGGAGACGCAAGGCGTGAAGGGCAAGGCCGTCACGCCTTTCCTGCTGGCCCGCATCAAGGAACTGACCGAAGGCCGCAGCCTGGCGACCAACATCGCCCTGGTCAAGCACAACGCCCTGGTCGGCGCACGCCTGGCCGTGGCCTTGAACGCCTGATCCACGACGCGCCATGTCGATCGACCTGAAACAGCTGCGCTACTTCCTGGCCGTGGCCGAAGAGAAAAGCTTTTCGCGCGCGGCCGAACGCCTGCACATCTCGCAGCCGCCCTTGAGCCAGCAGATCATGAAGTTGGAGAGCGAACTCGGGGTGCGCCTGTTCACGCGCACCACGCGCAGTTTCGAGCTGACGGTGGCGGGCAAGGCGCTGATGGTGGAAGCGGCCGAGCTGCTGGCCAAGATGCGCATGACGATCGACACCATCCGCCAGATCGACCGCGGTGAAGTGGGCCGCCTGCGCGTGGGCATCGTCGGCTCGGCGATGTGGGGGCCGATTCCGTCGCTGCTCGAACGCTTTCAGAGTCAATATCCGCGCGTGACCTGGACCATCCACGAGCTGGGCCCGAACGACCAGTGGGAAGCGCTGCGCGCCAGGCAGATCGACGTAGGCTTCTGGCGCGAGCCGCGCATCGAGGGGGACGTGCTGAAGCAGGCCAACCTGCGCCAGGACCTGTGCTTTCAAGAGAACGTGTGCGTGGCGATCAACGAGAAGCACCCGCTGGCGCAGAACGAGGCGATCGAACTGATCGACATCGCCCACGAACCCATGCTGACCCTGCACCTGGACCAGTCGGCCGAGCCGCGCTACCTGATCCAATGCTGCGTGAATGCCGGCTTCCAGCCGACCATCTTCCAGGAAGCGGCCGAGCCGCAGACCCTGCTGGCCATGGTGGGCGCGGGCCTGGGCGTGGCGCTGCTGCCCCAGACCACCAGCCGCATCGGCTGGCCGGGCGTGCGCTTCCTGCCGATCCGGACCGATCCGCCCTCGGCGAACCTCTACATTGCCTACCCGGTGGAAGGCGATGCGCCGGTGGTGCGCGCCTTCCTGAACATCCTGTTCCCGGAACAGCCTACTGGCGCTTAAGCTCGACAGCCACCGTGCTGAGCGAGGCGATCTGGTGACGGCGGTCAAGGGGGCGGGTCAGCACGCGCATCGTGATTTCCATCGGCACGCCGAGCTTGGCGAGTTCGGTGGCCGCACGCGGGCGCCCTTCGCTGGCCGCCTCGTGGATGGCGGAATCGATGAGCAATGCGGTCTTGTAGTCAGTTCGTCGGTCCATTGATCGATCCTAACATCCCGCAAGCACACACTCCAAGGCAATCGCCTTTCAACAAAACTTATTACAACAGCGGTTTTCATAAATTTTGTTTGAGAAGCAAGTTTTTCTTTATTCTGCGTTACTTCGCGCACCGTTCTCATCAAGTCTCTCGTGCAAACTCTTGTCAAAAGATGAATAACTTAAACCTCTTCACAAGGAGCACACCATGAAAACCACCGCTACCATTACCGCCCTGATGCTGGCTGTCGCCGTGATGGCCACCGGCTGCAAGAAAACCGATGACAACCCGAACATGGGCCCGGCACAGGAAGCCGGCGCAGCCGTCGACAACGCTGCCGCCAACGCCGCACAGGAAACCCGCGAAGCCGCGCAGAAGGTCGAGAACGCGACCGAAAACGCAGCAGCACGCGTGGACGCCGCCGCCGAACGCGCTGGCGAGAACATTGAACAGGCTGGTGCCGAAGTCAAGCAGGAAACCAAGGAAGCCGCTGCCGAAGTCCGTGAAGCCTCGGACAAGGTGGGCGACAAGACCGGCGCGGCCCTGGAACGTGCGGGCGAGAAGCTGCAGGAAAAGCGCTAATCGCTTGATTGCTTGACCCAGCGCGTGGCGCAGCCCGGTGGGCGGCTCAGTGAGTCGCCCCGCCGGCCTGCGCCACGTCGCGTTCCACGTGCACGGCCGTGTCGACCGCCGTCATGATGCCCAGGATGATGTCGTCCAGGGCCATCGAGGGCGGATCGTCCGGCCGCTCCTCCGCCTGTTCGGGCAGGAAGGGCACGTGGATGAACCCCGCCCGGGTCGGCTTGCCGGCCGTGTGGTGCATCAGCCCGTAGAACACGTGGTTGCACACGAAGGTGCCCGCGGTCTGCGACACGCCCGCCGTCAAGCCCTTGTCGCGCATCGCCGCCACCATCGCCTTGATCGGCAGCGTGCTGAAATAGGCGGCCGGCCCGCCCTCGACGATGGGACGGTCTACCGGCTGGCGGCCGGCGTTGTCGAGGATGGACGCGTCGTCGACATTGATCGCCACCCGCTCCACCGACATCTCCGCGCGCCCGCCGGCCTGGCCGACGGCGATCACGATGTCCGGATGCAGCTCGTCCACCATCGCCACCAGGGCATCCTTGGCATCGACGAAAACGCAGGGCAGCTGGCGCACTTCGACGCGAAAGCCCTCGCCGCTCCACCCATCCAGTGCACGCACGGCCTCCCAGGCCGGGTTGACGTTCGCCTTGTTGAACGGCTCGAAGCCGGTAAGCAGTACGGTCTTGATCATCGGTTCATCAGGAAGTACAAGAGGAAGATGTTCGCCACCAGCAGCGGCAGCGCCGTTGGAATCTGGGCCCGGATGACGGCGTTCTTGTCGGGCAGGTCGAGCAGCGCGGCCGGCACGATGTTGAAGTTCGCCGCCATCGGCGTCATCAATGTACCGCAATACGCGCTGAACATGCCGATTGCCGCCATCACGGCCGGGTTGGCGCCGTATACGCCGACCAGCACCGGAATGCCGACGCCGCCCGCCATCACCGGGAAGGCGGCGAAGCCGTTGCCCATCACGATCGTGAACAGGGCCATGCCGATGCAAAACACCGCCACCGCGACGAAGCGCGAATCCATGTCGATGTAGGAAGTCGTCACGTGCGCCACCGCCTTGCCCACGCCGGCCTCGGTGAACAGCAGGCCGAGCACGGCCAGCATGTGCGGCAGCACGAAGGCCCAGCTGATCGCATCGACCAGGCGGCGCGCCTCGCGCACGCCCTGCAGCGGCGTGGCGCGCGTCAGCCAGCAGGCCGCGCCCAGCGCCAGCAGCGCCGCGACGCCCAGGGCGGCCAGGGTCAGGTGCTTGGGATCGAGCAGCGGCACGCCGCCCACCTGCACGCTTGAAAACACGGTGGCGCCCAGCATGGTCACCAGCGGCAGGATCAGCGCCGGGATGAACAGGCGGTTGCCGAGCCGGGCGCGGGAAGCGCGGCGCTGCTCCTCCGGCACCACGGCGGGCTCGCCGCCGATGACGCCCTCGAAGCCCGCCAGCAGCGCCATCAGGATCATCAGGGCGCCGACAAAGCTGGGGGGCAGCCGTTCGCCCGCCAGGTAGAGCAAGGCATACAGCCCCCAGAACAGCGCGGTCGTATGGCGGCGCGGATTGCTGCGGTCACGCAGGTTCATCACGGCCACGGCCAGGAACAGCAGGCCGGCCACGATGTAGAACAGCTCGAGCGTGATCATGCCTTCACCCCTGCCTCGCCCATCGTGCGGCGAATGTGCGCATCGAGCCGGCGCAGGTTCCAGGCGTGGATGATGAAGGCGGTGATGGCGGTCGGGATGCCCCACAGCGCCATGTGCAGCGGATCGACCGCGATGCCCTCGGCGTTCAGGATGGTCTGCATCAGGACGATGGCGCCGAAGGCGACAAAAATGTCTTCGCCGAAGAACAGGCCGACGTTGTCGGTGGCGGCGGACATGGCGCGGATGCGGTGGCGCAGCGGTTCGGGCAGGTTGCCATAGCGCGTTTCGGCGGCGGCTTCGGCCATCGGCGCCACCAGCGGGCGCACCATCGAGGCCTGGCCGCCCAGGCTGGTCAGGCCGGCCGCCGCCGAGGTTTCGCGCGCGAACAGGTAGACGATCAGGAGGCGTCCCGCGGTGGCCGAGCGTACCTTGGCGATCGCCGCCTGGGCGCGCTCGCGCAAGCCGGCGCGCTCCAGCAGGCCGATGGCGGCCAGCGGCAGCAGCAGGATCAGCGGCAGGTTGCGCGTCTTGACGAAGGCGCTGCCGAGCGAGGCGAGGATGGTCTCGACCGGCATGGCGGCGGCAAACCCGGTGACGCCGCAGGCGGCCACCACCACCAGCACGGGATGCGCGCGCAGCAGAAACCCGGCGACGATGACCGCGACGCCGAGCAGCGGCCACAGGTTGACGGCAGTGTGCATGAACTCTCCGGCTCAGTTGAAAGCCGGGCAATGTTACCTGTTCAATGCCGTTGCCAGCACTAATTTTTTAGCCAGGGTGGACGGGGGTGAAGGCGTCGTCGCCGATCACGGTGTTCCACTGGCGCACGTGGAAGGCGCGCACCAGGCCGTGAGTCACGTAGGGGTCCCGGGCGGCGAACAGCTGGGCCGTTTGCGGGCTGTCGCAGCTGAACATCAGCACCGCGCGGTCGGCGGGATTGTCCAGTGCGCCGGCAAGCACCAGCTCGCCACGCCGCTGCGCTTCCCAGGCCAGCTTCAGGTGTTCGTCGCGGAATTCGGCGCGGCGCTCGAGATAGTCGGGGGCGAGGTCATACATGAGCAGGTAGTGCACGGGTTCTCCGATGATAAGCGGCGCAGGGACCGGAATGATCGATCTTACTCGAACATCCGGCCATCCCCAACCGTGCGTGCCGCTCCCCGCCGCTATGCCACACTTGACGGGACAGTAACCAACGCCAGGAGCACGCCATGAACAAGATCACCATTGCCGGCCAACCTCTGCACTCGATCCTGGGCGCAGCGCCGGCCATCCTCATTCCCTTCGGTTTCATCCTCGACGCCATGCACAGCGCCACCGGCGACGAAGACTACGCCAAGGCCTCCTACCTGAGCATGGGGGCCGGCATCGTGGGCGGCCTGGCGGCCGGCGCCGCCGGCGTGGCCGACTACGTGGCCGACAAGTCGCAGGGCGCAAAGGTGCAAGACGAAACTAAGCGCGAAGGCCAGTTGCATGCGGCCCTCACCGGCGCGGCCCTGCTGGTGGGCGCGGCCAACCTGGTGCTGCGCCGCCAGGGCAGCCATGCCCGGGGCGGCTCGCTGGCCCTGACGGCCCTGTCGGCCGCCGGCGTGCTGGCCTCGGAATACCTGGGCAGGCGCATGGGCGGCAATGGCGAATCTGGCGAGCATGCCGAAGCCGGTGTGCACGCCGAGGGGCAGGACGTGCGCATCGACCATCGCGCGCCCGACGTCGAGCAATATGTCGCCGCCGGCCCTTCCTCGCTGCACGCACCGGAATGACGCGCGAGGGCCCCCTCGGGGCCCTCCCAGCTTGTTGTAATAAGCCAACTACTCCGCTACGCATCCAAATCGCGTTCCACTTAGCGAAGTGCCGCACAGAACAAGTTCCTGCGGCAGGCGTAGACTGGAACCATGGACACTTCAAAGAAAATGGCGGCGGGGATCACGGGGTTTGCCAGCTTTTTGTGGCTGACCCTGACCGCCGCGGTCGCGGCCAACCAGCGCCGCCTGGTGTTCAATCCCTGCATCACCCCCGAATGCGAAAGCCCGCGCAGCAGCGGACACCGCACCCGCCCCGTCGTCCTGCGCGCCAAGGACGGCACCCGCCTGTGCGGCTGGCTCCTCACTCCGCTCGTTCCGGGTCCGCGTCCCGCGGTGATGTATTTCGGCGGCCGCTCCGAGGAAGTGTCCTGGGTTGCGCGCGACGCCGGCAAGCTGTTCCCCGGCATGACCGTGCTGGCCATGAACTACCGCGGCTACGGCCAGTCGCATGGCGTGCCGGCCGAGATCCACATGATCGACGACGGCTGCACCCTGTTCGACTGGCTCGCCGAACTCGGCCAGGTGGACGCCACGCGCATCGCCCTGGTCGGCCGCAGCCTCGGTTCGGGCGTGGCGGTGCAGGTGGCGAAGCAGCGCCCGGCGCACTCGGTGGTCCTGATCACGCCCTACGATTCCATCCTCGCCATCGCCAAGCGGCGCTTCCGCGTGATGCCGATCGAGTACATGCTGCGCCACCGCTTCGAGTCGATCAAGTACGCGCCCTCGCTCAAGGCGCCGACCTATATCCTGCGCGCTGCCGACGACGACGTGGTGCCGCACTCGCATACCGACCAGCTGGTGGGCAAGCTGGCCACGCTGGTGGGCGACGACACCGTGCCCGGCTCGGACCACATGAACATCCCCTACCTGGAAGCGACCCAGGCCCTGATCGCCAGCTTCCTCACGCGCCAGTTTGCCAAGCCGGCCACCCCTCCCCAGCTGCCGGCGGCCGAGCCGAGCGCGCCGGAGGCGGCAAAGCCCCGGATCGAAGTCGGCAAGGAAGTCGGCCCCAAGCCGGCGCTGGCCATCGACACGATGAGCGCCATAGCAAAATAATTGCTGAATATTGTCAGCAGTTATATTTCCTTGGAATAAATTGCCAAGTAAAATCGTATTTGTCATCAATATGTCGTTTGATGCATATTTGACAGGCTGAGCTGCGTACACCCGGATTTCCCTTCATTGCGCGGCGTTGCGGGCTGGTTTCGGCTCCAGGCCTGTCCTTGTAGCCGTATTGATGTTGCAGATGAGCTACAGGTATCAAGCACTGTCGAGAGAAACACTACCGCGATACAAATCGTAACCACACGGGCGCCGTGCGGCTGACACAATGCGCTTCGCATTGTCCGGCTCCCCACCGCCATTGACGATGCAGCTTGCGCAGCCCGTTCCTGTCTCACTGTTGGGCCGGGTACAATATCGAAATTCCCAGGAGCCTCATTCATGAAACTCAAGCAACTCACCATGACCATTGCGGCGCTATGCGTCGCCGGCAGCGCAGGCGTCGCGACTGCAGCGCCCGCCGCGCCGAAGCTCGGCATGGTCTACGATGCGGGCGGCAAGTTCGACAAATCGTTCAACCAGTCGGCTTTCGAAGGCCTGCAGCGCTTTACGAAGGAAACCGGCATCAAGGTCTTCGAAGTGCAGGCCAACAGCGATACCCAGGCCGAGCAGGTGATGCGCGGCCTCGCGCGCAAGAAGGTCGACCTGATCGCGGCGATCGGCTTCTCGCAGACCCAGGCGGTCCAGAAGGTCGCCAAGGAATTCCCGAACGTGCGCTTCGTGCTGATCGACAGCATCGCGCAGGGTAACAACATCAACTCGGTGATGTTCAAGGAACAGGAAGGCTCCTACCTGGTCGGCGTCGCCGCCGCCATGGCCTCCAAATCGAAGAAGCTGGGCTTCGTCGGCGGCATGGACATCCCGCTGATCCGCGCCTTCGCCTGCGGCTACACCCAGGGCGCCAAAGCGCAGTTCCCGAAAGTCGAGATCATGCAGAACATGGTCGGCACCACCGCCGCGGCCTGGAACGATCCGGCCAAGGGCGGCGAGCTGGCGCGCGCGCAGTTCGACCGCGGCGCCGACGTGGTGTTCGCGGTGGCCGGCGGCAGCGGCATGGGCGCCCTGCAGATGGCCAAGACCAAGGGCAAGCTGGCGATCGGCGTCGACTCGAACCAGAACTACCTGCACCCGGGCACCATGCTGACCTCGATGGTCAAGCGCGTGGATGTCGCCGTCTACGACTCCTTCATGGCCGTGAAGAACGGCACCTGGAAGCCGGGTGTCACCTACAAGGGCCTGAAGGAAGGCGGCGTGGACTGGGTCCTGGACAAGGACAACCGCAAGGTCGTCTCGCCGGAGATGGAAAAGCGCGTGAACGCCGTGCGCACCGACATCATCAACGGCAAGATCAAGGTCATCGACTACCGTACCGCCGGCAGCTGCCCGGTCTGATTCACCTATCCCATTCTGAAGCGCGCCGCGCCGGTCATCCCGGCCCGGCGCGCTTTTGAATGAATGAAGCATCCACTCTTATAAGTACTGATCGCAATGCAGCCAGCCGTAGAATTTCGCAACATTAGCAAGGCCTTCGGGGCCGTGCAGGCGAACGCTGACGTCAGCTTCTCGATCGCCAAAGGCTCGATCCACGGTGTGATCGGCGAGAATGGCGCGGGCAAGTCCACCCTCATGAGCATCCTGTACGGCTACTACCATGCCGACAGCGGCCAGCTCGTGATCAACGGCCAGGAGCGCCAGATCCGCTCGTCCCTCGAGGCGATCGACCTGGGCATCGGCATGGTGCACCAGCACTTCATGCTGGTCGAGAACATGACCGTGCTCGACAACGTCATGCTGGGCACCGAGGGCGGATTCAAGCTGGCTGCCAAGCGCAAGGAAACCGAGGCGAAATTGCGCGAGATCTGCGCCAAGTACCGCCTCGACGTCGACCCGCTGGCCACCATCCACGACCTGTCGGTGGGCGCGCAGCAGCGCGTCGAGATCCTCAAGCAGATCTACCGCAGCGCCGAGATCCTGATCCTGGACGAGCCGACCGCCGTCCTCACCGCCCAGGAGACCGCCTCGCTGTTCGAGATCCTGCGGCTGTTCAAGGAACAGGGCAAGACCATCATCCTGATCACCCACAAGCTGGGCGAGATCATGGAGATCACCGACCAGGTGACGGTGATGCGCGCGGGCCGCGTGGCCGGCGCCGTCGCCACCCGCGACACGTCAAAAGAGCAGCTGGCCAACATGATGGTCGGCCGCCCGATCGAAGGCAACCTGCCGCGCAAGCCGTATCAGCCGGGCGCGCCGGTGCTGCAGGTCAGCGGCCTGCAGCTGGAAGACAAGAACAAGGTCAAGCTGCTGTCCGACATCGACCTCACGGTGCGCGCCGGCGAGATCGTGGCGATTGCCGGCGTGTCGGGCAACGGCCAGAGCGAGCTGATGGAAATCCTGTCGGGCATGCGCCTGCCGAGCTCCGGTAAAGTCGAGTTTCTCGGCAAGGAACTGCCCTATGCCGGCCGCTCCAACGCGGACGGCCTGCCCGCCACCTTCCGCGAGCTGGGCATCGGCCACGTGCCGGAAGACCGCCTGCGCGACGGCGTCATCAAGGATTTCTCGGTCATGCAGAACACCGTGTTCGGCTACCAGGACCGCGTCAAGAACAAGCTGGGCCTGTTCGACTTCGACGCCATCGCCAAGCGCTGCGCGCACCTGCTCGAGGCCTTCGACGTGCGCCCCAAGGACCCTGGCCTGCGCATCGGCCTGCTCTCGGGCGGCAACCAGCAGAAGGTCGTGATCGCACGCGAAGTGTCGGCCGCACCCAAGCTGATGCTGGTCGGCCAGCCCACCCGCGGCGTCGACATCGGCACCATCGAAAGCATCCACACCCAGCTGCTGCGCCTGCGCGACGAAGGCGTGGCGATCCTCCTGGTGTCGACCGAGCTGGAAGAAGTGCGCGCGCTGGCCGACCGCATCGTGGTCGTCTCGAGCGGCCGCGTCACCGGTGAGCTGAACATCGACGAATTCGATACCACCCGCATTGGCCTCTTGATGGGCGGGATGCACAAGCACTGATATGAAAACGACTGAACTCCCACGCTGGGCATCGGGCTTCGTCCTGCCCATCCTGAACCTGCTCTCCGCACTGCTGGTGGCCGCGCTGGTGATCCACCTGCTGGGCGAAAGCCCGGTCGAATCGCTGCAGATCCTGATCAACAGCGCCGTCATCAATCCGGAAGGCCTGAGCTACACCCTGTTCTATGCCTCCACCTTCGTGTTCACCGGCCTGGCGGTCTCGGTGGCGATGAAGGCCGGCCTGTTCAACATCGGCGCCGAAGGCCAGATGTACCTGGGCGGCCTGGGGCTCACCCTGGCCATGCTCGCCTTCGATGCCTCGCTGTCGCCCTGGCTCCTGATTCCGCTGGCGATGCTTGCCAGCGCCGTGTTCGGCGCCGGCTGGGCCTTCCTGCCCGGCTACCTGCAGGCCAAGCGCGGCAGCCACGTGGTGGTCACGACCATCATGTTCAACTTCATCGCCGCCAGCCTGATGAACTTCATCATCGTGAAGTACCTCATCCCCGAGGGCGACCAGAACCCGGCCAGCCGCGTCTTCAGCGAAGCCTCGTGGATGCCGCGCCTGGTCGACTGGTTCCCGGTCCTGGGCGACACCCCGCTGAACATCTCCTTCTTCCTGGCGCTGATCGCACTGGCGGTGTACGGCATCGTGATGTCGCGTTCCTCGTGGGGCTACAAGCTGCAGGCCACGGGCCTGAACCAGCACGCCGCCCACTACGCCGGCGTGCGCATCAGCCGCATGATCATCGTCGCGATGCTGATCTCGGGCGCCCTGGCGGGCCTGGCGGCCGTCAACTCGATCCTGGGCTCGACGCACTACCTGAGCCTGAACTTCCCGGCCGGCGCCGGCTTCATCGGCATCGCGATCGCCCTGATGGGCCGCCAGCATCCGGTGGGCATCTTCCTGTCGTCGGTCCTGTTCGGCGCGCTGATCCAGGGCGGTTTCGACCTCTCGCTGGAAAAGCCGAACATCCCGCAGGAGACTTTCATTTTCATCCAGGGACTGATCATCCTGTTCTGCGGCGCGATGGAGAACCTGTACGCGCCGGCGGTCCTCAAACTGATCAATGCTCGTAAAGGTCAATAAGCCATGGACGACTTCCAACTCGCCAGCATCGTCGTCACGATGATCCGCAATGCGCCGGTCCTGATTTTCGCGGCCATGGCCGGCCTGTTCGCCGAGCGCAGCGGCGTGATCGACCTCGGCCTCGAGGGCAAGATCCTCGCCTCGGCCTTCGTCTCGGCCGGCGTCGCCTATACCTACCAGGATCCGTGGATCGGCATCGCCGCCGGCATCGTGGCCTCCGTGATGCTGGCCATGGTGCAGGCCTTCGTGTCGATCACCCAGAAGGGCAACCAGCTGGTCGCCGGCATGGCGATCAACATCGCCATGACGGGCCTGACCTTTGTCGTGGCCCAGTACTTCTTCCAGCAAGGCGGCCGCACGCCGGACCTGGGCGAAGCGCGCCTGAGCGACATCGTCCTGCCGGGCACCGCGGCCCTGGCCGATATCCCCTTCATCGGCTGGCTGTACGGCAGCGTGATCGGCGGCCACACCGTGCTGGTCTACCTGGCCTTCCTGCTGCTGCCGGTGGTGCACTGGGTGCTCTACCACAGCCGCTTCGGCCTGCGCCTGCGCGCCTGCGGCGAAAACCCGCATGCCGCCGACGCCGCCGGCGTCTCGGTGCAGAAGACCCGCTATAGCGCCATGCTGATCGCAGGCGTGCTGTGCTCCTTCTCGGGCGCCTACCTGTCGATCGTCCAGAGCGGTTTCTTCCTGCGCGACATGTCGGCCGGCGCCGGCTACCTGGCGCTGACCGCGATGGTGTTCGGTAACTGGCGCCCGCTGCACACGGTGCTGGGCTGCCTGATGTTCGGCTTCTTCGGCGCGCTGCAGGTGCAGATCGAAGGCGTGGACCTGCCGGTGGTGGGCCGTATCCCGGGCGCGCTGATCCAGATGATCCCGTATGTGCTGACCGTGGTGGTGCTGGCCGGCCTGATGGCCAAGTCGGTGGCTCCGAAGGCGCTGGGCAGGCCTTTCGTCAAGTCACGCTGACCGCTTCGCACGCAACAAGAATGGCCTGCATTTCTGCAGGCCATTTTTTTTGCGCTGAATCACCGCCTGTTGCACAGTTTGTTAGCAAATGTGACTACCGTAAGGCTTTGTAAGGCTGGTCAACAGGGCTTAGCGGCGGCCCGTTAGATGCCCAGGTGACACGATAAACGTACGCCAGAACCGAACCAGAAAGGATTTACCCAATGAAGAAGACCATTGCTACCCTGATCGTCGCTCTGTCCGCTGCCTCGGCCTACGCCCAGACCACCACCCCCGCAACCCCGGCTACGCCGGCAACCCCGGCAACCGCCGCCACCCCGGCAATGCCGACCACCCCGGCAACCGAAACCTCGGCCACCACCGGTTCGCCGGCCGCCGACTCGTCGGCCACCGCCGGCGGCACCGGCACCACCGCTGCCACCGCCGCTTCGCCGGCCACTCCTGCAACGCCTGCCACCCCGGCGACTCCGGCGTCGGCATCGGCCGCCGACAAGACCGACAAGGCTGACGCCAAGCAGGACAAGCACGACAAGAAGTCCAAGCACAAGGACGGCAAGGACGCTTCCAAGTAATTGCAGCATTGCCCGGGCCGGCTTGCCGCCGGGGTATCATCCATGCCGTGCGGCCCCGCACGGCATTTTTCGTTACATGCTCGGATCGACCGTTTCCGCCCCGCGCGCCCGCGCCGCGGAACGCTTGAAGGTCCACAACACCCCCACCCCGCCCGATACGCCGCTGTCCTTCACATGCAGCGGACTGTCGCGGTTCGCCGTCCCCTTGTAGCTCTCGAAACGCAGGTAGCCGAACAGGCGTACGTCCTCGTTGACGTAGCGCGAGCCGAACAGGCCGAGGCGCGTCAGCAGCAGGCCGGAGTCGGCGGCATACGCCGGCCGCGTGGCGGTCGCATACTGCGGCGCGACTTCGTAGAAGTGGCGGTTGATCCGGCGGTCGCCCAGCACCGCCGACACATTGGCTTCAAACGTCCAGGCCCTGCGCTCGCCCGCCATCTCGTAGGCCAGGCGCGGCTCGAAGGTAGCGCCGCGGCCGTGCAATCCGCCGCGCGCCTCGATCACGGCGCGCAGCGGCAGCTCGAGGCGCAGGCGCCGGTTGTTGCCCAGGTCCGCCAGGCGCAGCTTCAGGCGTGGACCGACTTCCACCAGCGGGCCGAGGTCGGGCATGCCCGCGCGTTCGTCCACGTCGTCCGAATCCGACGGCAAGGCGCCGGCGAAGCCAAAGTCGAGCTCGGCCCAATCGGAGCTGAACAGGCGCGCATTGATGCCGGAACGGTCGGCGCGCAGGATCTCGCCACGGTAGATCACGCTCGGCACGACCAGCACGCGCGTTTCGCGCCCGCTTGAGGCCGGGTAGGAAGGCGTGGACAGGGCGGCGGCGCCGAGGCCGATTTCCCACAAGGGGAGATTGCGTTCGGAGGTGGTTTGGGCGTGGGCGGCCAGGGGGAGGATGAGGCAGGCGGCGCAGGCGGCCTTGGAAAGAGTGCTCATGTATTTTCGATAAGGTCGGGAACAACGGATTCTATTCCAAGACCAGATCAGTGACGCGTAGTTCTTGCTGAGTAGAGTCAGCGCATGCACAAACTCGCGTCCTGTAAACGTCGTCCCGGCGCAGGCCGGGACCCAAGTTCGCGGTATAGAGTTGCATTCACACTATGCGCCGGAATTGGATCCCGGCCTACGCCGGGATGACGGTCTTGAGCCTAACTAAAGATTGCCGAGCTAACTAAACTCGACACACCTTTTACCCCTTTTCCGGATAAATTGCCTGCAACAAGGCCGCCAGGTTATACCCGCCCCGGATCAACTGCTGCTTGGCGATCTCCGAGCTCGGCACCGGGTAGTTGGCCGGCACTTCCAGGGCGAAGGTGTAGTAGGTCTCGCCCTTCTTGCTGGTCTGCGGCGTCAGCTTGCCGGGCGTGACTTCCCTGAAGGCTTCCTTGGCCACGAACAGCGAGTGGTTGGCCCAGGCGTAAGGCACGGTGATCGGATCGCCTTCGATCAGCGGCAGCTGCGCCTTGCCGCTGACGACCTTGTCCGCGAACTGCGCCGGGGTTTTCGTCTGCAGGCGGCGGAACGCGTAGTCGACCGTGGTGCTGTCCCAGTACGAGTGGAAGGGCCGCGTCAAGGACTTCGGCACGCCTTCCTTCACCACTGCCGGTTCGCCGGCAGGGATCACGCGCGCCGCCAGTTCGGCCAGCCTGGCGTCGTCCAGCAGCAGGTTGTTGCTGCCGCGCGTATCGAAGATGACGGTTTCGTTGACTTCCTCCTGGGTGTTTGGGGCGACGAACTTGCCGTCCTTGCCGACATAGGCCGCGCCCACGTGCAGCGGCTGGTGGATGTCGCCGGCGAAGTGGGCGAGCAGGATCAGCGCCTGGCGCTTGGTGAACTTGTGCGGGTTCAGTTCCGGATCGGTTTTGCCCTGCAGGACTGCGATGCACTGGCGCAGGGTCTGCACGATGTCGACGCCGGTCCTGCCCACGCCATGGTCGTCGTAGTGGTCGTGCTGGAAGGGCACGTTGGTGTAGTGGTACTTGTCGTGCTGCGGATTGGCGTTGACGTACTCGATCATCTCCGGAGTCTGCTCGCCGCAATAGGTGCCCTTGACGCAGTCGGCCCAGTTGGCGATCAGTTCGAGCGATTCGCCGGGTTTGAGCAGCAGGGCGATTTCCTTTTGCGCCCTGCTGCCCTTGAGCAGCTTGTCGGCGATGGCGCCGATGGCCTTGTGGCCGTCACGGCCCCAGGCCGCGGCGTCGAAGGAGGCAAAAGCGGTGGTGAGCGCCAGTACGCAGGCTAGTTTTTTCATGGTCATCCTTGGTTGAAACGGTCGGCTTATCGGGCCTTGACGATGCGCGGCGCGCTTGGGGCGAGGGCGGCGCCCTGCCCTTCGGTCTCGCGCAGGTAGTCGGCGAAGGCGTCGAGGTCGAGCAGGCCGGTCTCGAGGCGGTTGGTGCCCTTGCCGAATTCCGGATAGTTGTCGCCGCCTTCGGCCAGGAAGTTGTTGGCGACGATGCGGTAGCGCTGGCCGTCTTCGAGCGGCTTGCCGTCCAGGCTGATGGCGGTCACGCGGCTGCCGACCGGACGCTTCTCGTCCCAGGTATAGCTGAAGCCGTTCGACACCTGCAGCATCGAGCCCATCGAACCATCCTTGTTCCACTGGCGCTCGAGCAGCGCGCGGATCTGGGCGCCGGTCAGGTCCATCACCACCAGGGTATTCCCGAACGGGAGCACGGCCTGCACCTGGCCGAAGGCGGCCACGTTGCTGTCCCCGGCTTCCAGGTCCTTGCGGATGCCGCCTTCGTTCATGAAGCCGATGCGGGCGCCGACGTTGCGAGTGGCGGCCAGCACCGCGTCCGCGATCAGGTTGCCGAGCGGCGCTTCGCCGGCCGCGTTCTGCTTGCGCAGCACCGGCGCGGATGCCAGGCGCGCCACCGGGCGCATCAGCGCGGCGCGGCTGCTGTCCTTCACCTTGGCCATGAAGGCGGCCATCTTCTCGTCGGCCGGGAAGGCGCCGCCCTTCATCAGGACGTTCTCGACCTGGACCTCGCCCACCTGGCCGACGCCCTTCTCCACCTTCATGGCGATGCGGGTCAGGAGGTGGCCGTAGGACGAGGCCTGGGTCACGGTGCGGCCGTCGACCTTGCACAGGTAGCCCTCGTGGGTATGGCCGGTGATGACCAGGCGGATCGCCGGATCGAGCCGCTTGACGATGTCGACGATCGGCCCGTTCAGCTGGGTGCAGCCGGGCGTCAGCGGATTTTCCGGGGTGCGGCCGCCCTGGTGCACCAGGGCTACGATCACGTCGGCGCCCTGGCGGCGCATGTCGGGAATGGCGCGGTTGATCGCCGCGGCCTCGTCGCCGAACTCCAGACCCGCGATGCCCGAGGCCATCACGACCGAGCGGGTATCCTGCAGCACCACGCCGACCAGGCCGACCTTGATGCCCTTGGTCTCGATGATCCTGAAGGCCGGGATGAAGGGCTTGCCGGTGGCCTTGTCGACCACGTTGCCGGCCAGGTAGGTGAACTTGGCGCCACCGTAGTTCGGCGCCATCTGGCAGGCCTTGGCCGGACGCGGCGAATCGCAGCCGCCGTTCTGCTGGCGCAGCAGTTCCTTGCGGCCGGCGTCGAATTCGTGGTTGCCGACCGCGGAGACGCGCAGGTCCAGCATGTTCATCGCCTCGATGGTCGGCTCGTCGGCCCACAGCGAGGACATGGCCGGGCTGGCGCCAACCAGGTCGCCCGCGGAGACGAACAGCAGGTCCTTGTCTTCCTTGCGCCAGGCCTGCAGCGCGGCGGCCACGGCCTCGACGCCGCCGGCGCGGATGGCGGGCGCCTTGCTGCCGTCCGGATTGGTCGGGACATAGCGGCTCGGCTCGAGGTTGCCATGGAAGTCGTTCATGGCGATCAGGTTGATGCTGACCGGTTCACGGCTGGCGGTGGTGGCGCAGCCGGCCAGGGTCAGGGAAACGGCGACGGCCAATGCGGCGCGCGAGAGTGGTGCCGGAGCACGCAGGGAAACGGTCATGGAGTGTTCTCGATCAAGGAGGGAGGCGAGCTATGCCCTCCGCATTATCACATGGGCTTGCGCCCGCCCGCCATCTTTACGGGGCGGTCGATGGAGCGAAATACGCAGCCTTCACCCAATAAAAAACGGCCGGTGTCGCCACCGGCCGTCCTCACATCACAGAGATGCCATCAAGTCTCGATTAGAACTCGTACTTGAAGGTTGCCTGGATGGCCCACTGCGATTCGCCCTTGTTCTGGCGAACGACCTGGTCTTCCACGTTGTTGCGCACGCCGTAGACGTAGCGACCCTGTGCATCCAGGCCGAGGTAGTCCACGAAGCTGCGCGCCTGGCCGCCGTTGCCCTGGAAGGCCACTTCCTCGATACGGCCCCACTTCTTGTTCAGCAGGTTGCCGAAGTTGAGGATGTCGAGCGCGAAGCTGGCCTTGTGGCTCTTGAAGAAGCCCGGCAGTTCCTGGGTGATCTTCACGTCGAAGCTGTTGGTCCACGGCGAGAAGTCGGTGTTACGGCCGACCACGCCGCCCTTGGCGTTGCGCAGCACTTCGTTGGCGTTGACGACCGACCAGAAGCGCGCTTCGTTGCTCTTGTTGGTCGCGGTGTCGCCGAAGAACACGACTTCGCCCGAACCTTCTTTCGACGGGATGTACATCAGGTCGTTGCCGGCCAGTCCGTCACCATTCAGGTCGTTGTTGATGGTCCAGCTGTACGGCTTACCTTCGCGACCTTCATAGAAGACGCCGAGGCGGGTGCGGTACTCGCCGAAGAAGCGCTTCTCCCACGACAGGCGGGCGTTGATACGCTCTTTCACCAGGTACGCCGAGTTGGCGGCGGTTTCCTCGTTCGGATTGAAGACCGAGCGGCCCGAGTAGTTCGAGCCCGAGGTCGACGAGGTCAGCGGCGAGACTTCGCTCGCGTTGCTGTGCGAGTAGGCCACCGACCAGCCGAAGCCCTTGCGGGTCGGGCTCGTCAGCGAGAAGGTCAGGACCTGGGCATCGCCCTTGTCGGTGCCCTTGGCCAGCAGCACGTTGCCGTAGCTCAGGTTCGACAGCGCCTTGTTGGTGTTCTGGCAGTTGGTTGCGTTGCCCGCCGAGTTGTTAGTGAAGGTGTAGCAGCTCGCCGACAGGCCGTTGGCGTTGTAGTACAGCTCGCGGCCGTCCTTGCCGATGCGGGTCGGCGCGCCCAGGTTCAGATTCTGGTAGAAGATCGCGTTCTTGTTCTGGGTCGCCAGGAATTCGGCGCCAAACACGAGGCCACCGACCGGCAGCTCATGCTCGAATGCCAGGTTGGCTTTCCAGATCGACGGCTGGCGCAGGTCGGGCGACAGGATGTCGACGTTGGCCGCCGGGGTCGAGCCGGTGACGGTCTTCTGGGCGTTCACGTCAGGCGTGAACAGGCCGTCGGTGCCCGGGCAGCGGGTCGCGCCCGAACCGGAGCAAGTGATGGTACGGGTAGCCACGCCCGGGTTCGAGAACGGGTTCGACATCCACACGGTCGCCGCCGCGCCCTGGAACAGGCCGACACCGCCGCGCAGCTGGGTCGGACGCGCCGCGTCGATCTTGTAGTTGAAGCCGACGCGCGGCTGCCACAGCTTGTTGCCGTCGAAGGTACGGGTATTATCGACACCGAAGCCGCCGGTCTGGCGCGTGAAGGTGGCGGCGTTACCGGCGATGGCCGCCTGGGCTACGGCGGCGTTGCGCAGCGGTGTACGGTCGACGCCGGTCACGTCGACGCGGACACCAGCGCTGATGGTCAGGTTGTTGTTGACGGTCCAGTTATCCTGCAGGAACACGCCGGTGTTCTTCATGGTGAACTGGGCGATCGCGTTGCTCAGCGAGCCGCCGGCCACCGGCAGCTGCACGGTGTACGACGACGGACGGCCGCGCGAGAAGTTCTCGTAGATCGCGGCGTTGATCTGGGCCGCGCTCGCGGTCGAGCAGTTGATCGAACCGAAGCTGTACGCGAAGTTGTTATCGCACTGGAAGGTATAGTTGCCAAACACGTTCTGCAGGAAGGCGTTATACACCTTGTTCTGGGTGTAATCGGCGCCGACCTTGAATTCGTGGTCGCCCCACAGGTAGTTGGCGCCTGCGTACACGTCCAGGGTCTTGGTGCCCAGCACGTTGTTGTGGCGGCTGTTCTCGGTACCGGTGTTCAGGGAACGGCTACCGGTACGGGTGCCTGCCGGTGCATCCGACGGCAGCGGGCCGGTGAACGAGAAGTTCATTCGCGGCAGCTTGCTATTGGTGATCGGCACCGAGTCATAGTCGCGCTGCGAGATCTTGAACTCGGTCGACAGATTCGGCGTCCAGTCGGAGAACACCTGGCCGACCAGGGTTTCGATGGTCTTGTCCTGGTTGTAGAAGTACGAGCTCAGCGACACGGCATCGTCGAAGAAACCAGGGAAGATCGGCTCGTTCTGCGCAGTCTTCGAGTAGCGCAGGCTGGCGCGATGATCGTCGTTGATGTTCCAGTCGAGCTTGAACATGCGTTCTTCCGACTTCATCTTGGTGCCGGCCGGCACTTCGGTTCCGCCGAGATCGATGTTGTACTGGCTCTTGGCGATATCCGTGATACGTGCGATCTGGGCTGGGCTGATGCCGATGGTGGTGCCGGCATTGGTGCCGATGGCGCCGTACTGCGGACCGCTGCGGCTGCTTTCGTAGTTTTCAGCCAGGGCGAAGAAGAACAGCTTGTCCTTGATCAGCGGGCCGCTGACCCACAGGCCCTTGGTGTTGTCCTTGAACTCCGGCGCGTCGAAGTATTCGTCGCGGGTCGTGTCATAGCGCTTGCCGACCAGGCGGTCGTCGCGGGTCACGTAATAGGCGCCGCCGTGGTACACGTTGGTACCCGACTTGGTGACGGCGTTGACGTTGGCGCCGGTGTAGCCGCGCTGGGTCACGTCGTAGTTGGCGACGTTCACCTGCACCGAGGCGATCGCTTCCATCGAGATCGGCTGGCGGGCGGTCGGGCTGCCGTTGGCTTCCAGGCCGAAGGTGTCGTTCACGGCCACGCCGTCGATGGTCATCGAGTTGTAGCGCGAGTTCTGGCCGGCCACGGACATTTCGCCGCGGTCCTTGTCGGTCTGCGAAACGCGCGGATCGAGACGCGCGAAGTCCTGCAGGTTGCGGTTGATCGATGCCTGGGTTTCGAGGTCGGCGCGCGAGATCGCGGTGACCGAACCCATCGACTGGTTCGAGAAGATTTCCGAGCGGGCTGCCGAACCGGTCACGGTCACGGTCTGCATCTGCTGGCCCAGGGTCGCGTCGACGGCGGCGGTTTCCGCCAGGTCGGTGAACACGCCTTCGCGGCGCTCGGTGACACCATCCTTGGTGATGATGATCGTGTAAGGACCGCCGACACGCAGGCCACGTGCAACATAACGGCCTTCTGCGTCGGTCGTGACATTGCTGACAGAACCGGACTCGGTGTGAACAATCTGCACCTGGGCGCCGGCGGCCGGCTTGCCGTCAGCGGCCGAGATACGGCCACCGATGGCCGAGGTGGTGTTCTGTGCGAAGGCCGGCGTAGCAGCCAATGCAACCGACAAAGCCAGCGCCAGTTTGGTGAGCCGGATCTGTTGTTGAGTGATCATTGATAACCCCAAAAAGAACTAATAGTTATAACGGGCAGCCGACGGTTGCCCTCTCTTACGTTTACTGCAATCTTTTGTTTGCTGTGTGGTGCGCCGGCGGTCCTGCCGGCTGGCGGCGGCAAGTCTAACGTGCAAGTATTTCAACGAAGTTACACCCCGGTTTTCTTCACGTAGGTGCCCGTCAAACGAGGAATGCCTTTTGGAAATCAAACTCCAATATGCATGACCGTTATCAAACCGGCAAATTCGTTTTGGCTTCGACATTCATACGTTTGTCGTATAAATACGGAGCAGCACGTTGTTGCTACGCCACAAACTCGGCTCGATACCCAGCAAAATGACAAGGCGGGATTATAAAGGCGGCATTCCTAGGCGAAATTTTTTTAATAAAAATTTCGCCAAACCGAGGAAGGAAGAGGATTTTTTGTAGCAGGAAGGCCACAAAAGATGAATTATTGCTAAGCGAGTGTCAAAAAGTCACTCGCTCAAGATGACTTGAAGGCGCTCCGCAGTGGCTGCGAAGCGCCTTGTAGAGCGGCTTACTTTGCTGCGGCCTGCGCCTTTGCCAAGGCGGCAATCTTCGCTTCGAAAGCGGCAAAGCGCTCGTCCAGCTGGCGGGTCAAACGTTGTTTTTCTGCCACCGACAGGAAGGCGTAGCGGATGCTGTTGTACGAGGTCCGCTTCATCTCCGCGTAGTCCGGTTTGTAGCGGCTGGCGAACAGCACGTACTCGTGCGACAGCGTGTGGCGGGTAACGCCGGCGTCGTCGGTCGAGATCACGTAAGGCACGCCATATTTACGGTACAGGGTGATCGGGTGGTTCGCACCTTCGACGCCGCTGATGAAGGCGTTCGAGGTCAGGTTGATCTCGACCGGGATGTCGTCCTTGCGCATCTTGGCCATGATGGCCGGAGCGTTGCTCTCGTGCGCCAGGTCGAGGCCGTGGCCGATGCGGTTGGCGTTGGCGACCACCAGGGCCTGGTCGATGTGGAACTTCAGGCCTTCCGGCGGCACGTCGCCCAGTGCCAGCTCGCCAGCGTGCATGGCCACCTTCACTTCCGGGTAGCGCGATTTCAGGAAGCGGAACATCTTCATGTGCAGCGTGTAGTCGCGCATCGAGACCATGGTGCTTTCCTGGCCGACGATGTTGACGCCCACGATCTTGTCGCTCATGGCCGCGGCCTTGAAGCCCGAGACCATCGAGGAGAACACCTGCGACGGGTTCAGCAGGCGCAGCACATAGGTTTGGTAGCGCATGGTGAAGCGCTCGTCGTCGATGCCCTCGGCCGACTCGTGGATCTTCGCCACGAAGTCCTCGGTCTGCTTCCGGAAGCCGGCGTCCTGTTCCAGCACGGCCAGCCAGGCCCCCATCTGGGCCTCGAAGGCCCTATCATCGTGACCATTGTTCCAGGCCTGGGCGTCGAAATCCTTGTTCACCACGAACGGCGACATCTTGAACATGGTCTCGATGTAGCTGACATTCTCGGCGATGGCGCGCTTTTTCAGCTCCTGCAGGCCTTCGCGGAAGTTCGCGTTCGAAACCGGGCCGAAGAAGCCGAAGGTCTGGAAGAACAGGCGGTCCGGCGGCGGCTGGATCGCGCCATGGTTGCTGAAGTCCTTGTTCGACCAGCGCTGCAGCAGCTCGCGGTAGGTGTAGTCGTCGGCATAGACCTCGGCGGTCGACAGGCAGTTGCGGTCCTCCGCCGGCTTGGCGCGCTCGGCGGCCACCACGTCCTTCCTGGTCTCGATGCGGTAAGTACGCTTGTCGACGCAGTAGCCCTGCTTGTCGAGGAAGTCGACGTACTGCTCGGCGTAGACCGAACCCGAATAATGGTGGTGCAGGTCGCCGCCCTTCGGCATCTGGGTGAAGAACAGGGTCAGCTCGGCGGTCTTCGGCTCGCCGGCGATCAGGCTGGCGTAGTGGCGGGCGGTGGCGGTTTCATTCGCGCTCGTTCTCGCTGCGGCCGGGCCCTTGGCCAGGGCCTGCGGGGCGCCGGCGACGGCCAGGGCGAGCAGGACGCTGCCGGTCAGTTGTTTGTACATGGATCGGGACTTTCTGGTGCGGTTGGTTACAGGCGCGCGCCTGCAGGAACCGCGCAACTCTATACGGTTGAGTTAGCGTTGGCAATATCACAGGTAGGGTGGGCGGGTATTGTATGGCACAGGGACATAGGTAACAGTCGTCTAGAGACATAGGTAACACCTTTTATGATCAGCGCACGACCAATAACTGGAGCGTGCGATGCCTTGGAAGGAGTGTTCCCGGATGGCCTCTCGTCT
>NZ_JNNN01000046.1:0-24301 GCF_000735635.1 Massilia sp. LC238
TTACTTCCGCTGCGCCCTGGACGCCTGCGCTCGGCCTGGCCTGCGCGCCATCCTGTTGACGCCGCACCGCACGCAGCTGCCGGCCCAGCTGCCGACGCCGGTGTTGTGGCAGGGGGAGGGGCCCCGCGGGCACCGCACGCAGCGGGGCCGTGGTACCATGGCGGCATCGGCACACCCGCCGATGCCGAGCGCGCCGGCCACCGGCAGCCTGCTGCAGACCATCCTGGCCTTGATGCTGGTGCTCGGCCTGCTGCTCGGCCTGGCCTGGTTCATGAAACGCTTCGGTGCGCGCGTCATGGGCGCCAGCGCCAACGTGAAGCTGGTCGGCGCGCTCAACATCGGCGGGCGCGAACGCATCATGGTGGTCGAGGTGGGCAACCAGTGGATCGTCGTCGGCGCCTCGCCGGGACGGGTCAATGCCCTGGCCACCATGCCGCGCCAGGAAGGCGCGCAGGAGGACGGCGCCACGCTGGCACCGCACGCAGCGAGTGCCGGCAGCTTCGGCGACTGGCTCAAGAACACGATAGACAAACGTAATGCGAAATAAGAAATTCCTGCTGGGTGTGGGCATGCTCGCCCTGGCGCTGCTGCCGCTGGCCGTGCTGGCCCAGCCCGGCATCCCGGCCTTCACCACTAGTCCGGCCGCGGGCGGCGGCACGCAGTATTCGCTGCCGGTCCAGACCCTGATCCTGCTCACCGCGCTGACCTTCCTGCCGGCCGCGCTCCTGATGATGACGGCGTTCACCCGCATCATCATCGTGCTGTCGCTGCTGCGCCAGGCGCTCGGCACCCAGACCGCGCCGCCCAACCAGGTGATGGTCGGGCTGGCGCTGTTCCTGACCTTCTTCGTGATGGGCCCGACTTTCGATCGCGCCTACACCGAGGCCTACCTGCCGCTGCAGCAGAACCGGATCCAGATGAGCGAGGCGCTCGACCGGGGCGTGGTGCCGTTCAAGGAATTCATGATCAAGCAGACCCGCCAGTCCGACCTGGCGCTGTTCGTCAAGATCTCGCGCTCGCCCGCGCTGCAGGGTCCCGAGGACGTGCCGCTACGGGTCCTGATCCCGGCCTTCGTCACCAGCGAGCTCAAGACCGCTTTCCAGATCGGCTTCGCGATCTTCATCCCCTTCCTCATCATCGACATGGTGGTGGCTTCGGTGCTGATGGCGATGGGTATGATGATGATGTCCCCTGCCGTGATCTCGCTGCCGTTCAAGCTGATGCTGTTCGTGCTGGTGGACGGCTGGCAGCTGCTGCTGGGTTCGCTGACCCAGAGTTTCTACTAGGAGACGCGCATGACTCCCGAATCCGTCATGACCATGGGCCGCACCGCGATGGAGATCACGCTGATGGTCTCCGCCCCGCTGCTGCTGGTGGCGCTGATCATCGGCCTAATCATCTCGATCTTCCAGGCCGCCACCCAGATCAACGAAGCGACCCTGTCCTTCATCCCGAAGCTGGTCGGCGTGTTCATCGCCCTGGTGCTGGCCGGGCCGTGGATGCTGTCCGTGATGCTCGACTACATGCGCGGGGTCTTCACCGGCATTCCCGGCCTGATCGGGTAAGCGGGAGAACGCACGCGTGCTGAGCCTGACCACGGGCGAAATGAATGCCTGGATCGCGGGGCTGATATGGCCGCTCACGCGCATCCTCGGCCTGGTCGCCGCGGCGCCGGTGTTCGGCAATGCCGGCGTGCCGATGTCGATCAAGGTCGCGCTCGGCGTGCTGCTGGCCAGCGTGATCGCCCCCACCGTCCCCGAGATTCCCGCAGTCGATCCGGGCTCCTGGGCCGGCATTCTGATCCTGGTGAAGGAACTGCTGATCGGCGTGGCGATGGGCTTCGCGATGCGCATCGTGTTCGCCGCCATCGAATACGCCGGCGAGGTGGCCAGCATGACCATGGGCCTGGGCTTCGCGGTGTTCTTCGATCCGTCCTCCAGCGGCCGCTCGGCGGCCGTGGCCCAGTTCCTGGCGCTGGTGGCGACCATGGCCTTCCTGGCCGTGAACGCCCACCTGGTGCTGCTGGCGGCGCTGGCGGAAAGCTTCCATGCGTTGCCGATCTCCAGCACCCCGTTCTCGGGCAATGCGCCGCTGGAACTGGCGCGCTGGGGCGGCAAGATCTTCGCCACCGGACTGCAGCTGTCGCTGCCGATCGTGGCCGCGCTATTGGTCACCAACGTGGCGCTCGGCATCCTGACGCGCGCCGCCCCGCAGCTGAACATCTTTGGTATCGGCTTCCCGGTGACCCTGGGCGTGGGCTTCCTGACCCTGAGCCTGGCCATGCCCTACCTCGGCATGCCGATCGTGAATCTGTTCAACGAGGGGATCGAGAAGGGGCGCGCGGTGCCGCGTGCGGGGGCGGCGCGCAACGCTGCGCCACCGCCGGCGCCGGCGGCGCCCAACCCGGTGCGGGCTGCGCCCGGCTAGTAGGGCGCGCCGGCGAAAGCGGTTTTTCGGTTAGGGTAGCGGCATGACGATGACCCACCGACTGCTCGCGGCCAGCCTGCTGGCTACCATCTCCCTGGCTGCGGCCGCCGCGCCCACCCCACCCGCCGTGCGCGCCGAGATCGACGCCCTGATGGCGAAGATGAGCGCATCGAGCTGTCAGTTCGAGCGCAACGGCAGCTGGCACAATGCAGCCGACGCCCGTAAGCACCTGCTGCGCAAACTGGACTACATCGAAAAGCGCCGCGAGACGCTCGCCAGCGCCGAGCAGTTCATCGACGTCGCCGCCTCGAAAAGCAGCTTCTCGGGCAAGCCCTACCGGGTCAAGTGCGGCGCCGCGGAACCGGTGAACAGCCAGGTCTGGCTGAACCGGGAGCTGAAGGCGGTGCGCGCCGCCCAGAAGGCCAGGCCCTGAGCGCGCTTGCGCCTGGGCAAGCGGTCGCTTGCGTCCCGCCCCGAAAATTATTAGCCGCAATCAAATAGTGCTAAGGTAACTACTTTCACTACGCGAGGGCGATCATGTTCAAGAAACTGGCAGCGGAAGCACTGGGCATCAGCGATATCGGCGTCATCGTCGGGCCGGCCGACTACAACAAGGTCGACGCGGACGACTACTTGTTCAGCGAAGACGGCGAGCAGATCTTCTTCCTCATCAAGAGCAAGAAGGACGAGTACTGCTTCACCAACCTGGCGCTGATCCACGTGGACGGCGATTCGGCCGTGTCCTCGAAGCGCTCGATCAAGCGCTACGACTATGCCTCGCACCAGATCTCCGGCGTGAGCATCGAGACCGCGGGCACGCTGGACATGGACATCGAACTCAAGTTCAGCCTGGACAACACGGTATTCTCGATCGACGTCAAAAAAGCCCACATCGAACAGCTCAAGGACATCTACAAGGCCTTGATCACCATCGGCAAGCAGCAAAAGCGCGACGCGGTCTGCCGCGACAATGCCTTGCGCGCGCTCGATGCCACGGCCTCGGTGCACAAGCTGAACGTCGCTCCCGGCGAGAACGGCCTCGTCGGCCTGTACGGTGATTTGCTGGCGGCCCTGAACACCGCCATGTTCGACACCCATACCAAGCGTGATTTCAGCGACGTATTCAGCAAGTACATCCACAACTAAAACCACGGGGGTCAGGTCTGACATTCGGACACGAACTCGAGCATTGTATTGCTCAGCCCGTGTCTCAATGTCAGACCTGACCCCCATAAGAAAAAAGACCAGGCCGAAGCCTGGTCTTTTGCAATCATCTAGACCTTCAGACGATTAGTAGGTGTAGCTTGCAGCGATGCCGAAGCGGCGGAACTGCTGGCTCCAGCCACCGCGCCAGTCGATTGGGCTGTCCTTGTTGAACACGTTGTCGACGTAGCCGGTGATCTTCACGTGCGGGATGCCGGTGTAGGCCACGCTGTAGTCCCAGGTGGTATTGCTGCCAACGCGGGCGCAGGTGTCCATGTACTGGGCGGCGACGTTCTGAGTCTTGCAGTACGTCGGCTGCGCGACACTGTTGGTGCTGTAGCCGCTCGAGAAGTTCGCCGTGACGCTGTGGTCGAAGTCACCCTTCTTGACGTAGGCATTGGCCACGATGCCCAGGCGCGAGCCGAAGTCGTAGGTGCCGGTCAGGTTCGGGCCGTACGCATTGTCGGTGACGCTGAATTCCTGGAACTTCCACACGTAGGTACCGTCCAGCTTCAGGCGGACGTTGGTGCCCAGCACGTTGACACGGCCGGTTGCGTCGAAGTCGAAGCCCTGGACGCGGGTACGGCCGCTGTTCACGTACGGGTTGTAGATCATGCCCAGCTGGCCGACGCCGCCGTAGTTGACGGCATTGTTCGGCGCGTACTTGCGCACCAGAGCCAGGAACTGGTTGTCGTTGGCGCTGCTGTCGATACGGATCAGCTGGCCGGCCGGCAGGCTGGCTTCGCCGCGCAGGATGTCGACCACCGCACGCGAACCGATTTCGTTACGGCGCTCGATCCAGTAGTAGTCCAGGCCCAGGCTCCAGTTCTTCACCGGCTCGAACACCATGCCGGCGGTCAGCGAGCGCGAGGTTTCCGGCTTCAGGTCCGGGTTCGACGACACGAAGCTCGGCAGGCCGCCCGAGCATTCCGCGTTGCGGAAGGTGTTGGCTTGCGACTTGTCGGCGGTGGTGGCGCCAGGCGCATTCTGCACCAGGGCGTTCAGCTGATTGGCAATCGGGCAGCGGCGCGGATCGTTGACCGAAGTCGCGACCGAGGAACGGCCCAGGCCATTACCCGATTCGACGATGTTTGGCGCACGGAAGCCACCCGATGCGGTGGCGCGCAGCAGCAGGCTGTCGGTCGCGGTGTAGCGCAGGCCCAGTTTCGGCGACAGGTGGGCATCGAAGCCGTCGGTCCTGTCGGCGCGCACCGCAGCCTCCAGTTCGAGCTTCTTGGTAAGCGGCGCGCGCAGTTCACCGAAGAGCGCGTACTGGTTGACCACGTCATCGACTTGCAGGCCGAAGATGCCGACCAGTTCGCCGCGCAGGACATTGTCCGAGCTCTTCATCATGTACGCACTACGGCGGATGTCGGTGCCGAGCGCGAAGGACAGCGGACCGGCCGGCAGCTGCATCAGTTCGCCCGAGATGGTGGCGTCGAAGAACTTCACGTCGGATTCGCCATCGGTGGTGCGGATCGGGAACATGGTGTTCAGCAGGGCCGGATCGTTCTGCTGGCCGAACTTGTAGGTGCCGTTGACAATCGCGTCGGTATAGCCTTTCTGGCTGACTGCGCGGGTTGCCTTGGAGGCGCTCGACTTGGCCCAGCCTGCGGCGGCCCGCCAGTCATAGCTCATCAGGGTGCCGGTCAGGCTCAGCATCACGCGCGATTGATCCGACTCGGTGGTATTGAAGTTGAAGCCCTCACCGGTGTCCATCAGGCGTGCGCGATACTCCACCGGGTAGTTGTACGGATTCTTCGGATGGCCAACCGGCAGTTTCGGATACGAGAATGGGCCGACCATCTTGCCGCCCAGGACGTTGTACCAGATCGACGACGAGCTGGTGGTGCTGCCGTTGCTCATGTTGAACGGTGTGACGATGTAGTCGCTCTCAGCGCCGGCGTAGGAAACTTCCAGGTTCGCATCGATGCTCTGGCCGATGCGGAAGCTGGTGTTGCTCAGGATCGCATGACGCTTATTGTCTGTGGTCAAACCGCTGAACGGCAGGATGTCCATCTTGCACAGCTTGTCGGACGCATCGATGTCAGCGGTTGGGCAGCCCGGAGCTGCGACATAGTTGGTCGCGCTGGTGTAGTAGTTGCCGGTCGGCGAGAACACGCTCTTCGCGTCCCAGGTCGAGCGGCCCGGGGTCAGGCGATGCCAGGCTGGATAGAAATGACGCAGGTCGTCGGTGGTGTAGCCGTTGCGCTTGTAGGCTTCCGCAGTCAGGTAGGTGTTGAAGCCGTTTTTCTCGATATCGCCCCAGCCCACGATGGCCGAGACGTGGCTGTTGCGGTTTTCCTTCAGGTGCTCCGATTCACGGTAGCTGGCGCGCACGCGGGCGCCGGTGAATTCCTTGCGCAGGATGATGTTGACCACGCCGGCGACGGCGTCGGAACCGTAGATCGCCGATGCGCCGTCCTTCAGGACTTCGATGCGGTCGATCGCGTCGGCGGCGATGGCGTCGAGGTTGGTGAAGTTCTGCTGTGCGCCGTCGGACAGGCCGTATGGAGCGATCCGGCGGCCGTTGACCAGGATCAGGGTGTTGACCTTGCCTAGGCCGCGCATCGACACGCCCGACGAACCGGTCGCGAAGCTGCCCGAACTGGCGGTCGCTACGTTGATGGACGAGCTGATCGAAGAGGTCGACGTCAGGATGCCCAGTACCGTCGTTTCGCCGGTCTTCTCGATGTCGTCGCGGGTCAGGATCTGGACTGCGGCGGCCGCTTCGGTCGCGGTACGCTTGATGCTGGAACCGGTCACTTCCACGCGCTGGATCTTTTGCGGATCGATAGTCGGGACTTCTTGTGCACCGACAAATGCTGGGAAGGCCATGCTCAGAGCAACAGCGATCGCGCTCTTGTTAAAAGTACTCTTGTGCTTCACAACGACTCCTGGACAATAAATTTTTCTAGTAAAACCGCATACCTCGTAGCATTTTGTTCACTACTATCTCGACACGCGCACAAATACTCTTACACAACATTGCTTTGCCGCAAAGCATTGATGTGAGTTTTTGTGAGGAAATTTTGCCAAACACTACATTCGTCGCGTGAATGCTACATTTTGTTACTTAACGACAATCGTGCTGTGACAGAAGAGCCAATACAAGCATTGGCATTTGTCATAAACTCATGTCCTTTTCTTATAAAGCACTCGTGATGAAGCCAAATAATATTTGCTTTTTAATTAGCAATACAAAACTATTCTCCATGAGTAAGGCATAAAAAAAGCCGACTTGCGTCGGCTTTTTTGTTCCTGATAAATCTTACAAGTAGTTAAATAACGACAATCCTGACATCGTTTTGAACGACATCTGCGCCGCCTGCAGCGTGGTCTGCTGCATCGAGAAATCGGAAATTGCCTTGACCATGTCCAGGTCCTGCAGGTCGCCCAGGGTGGCCGCGTACTGGACGTCGAGGTCGTCCCCTGCGCTGTCGAGGTAGTCCAGCTCCTTCATGTGGGCGCCGACCGAGGCCTGCACGGTCAGCAGGTTGTCATGGGCGGACTTGAGGTTGTCCAGCGCCGTATTCAGCTGGTTGGTCAGCGCCGCCTTGCCGGTCGAGCCGTCGCTTGGGGCGCGCAGCGCGGCGATCAGGTCGGTCACGGTGTTGAATACCGACTGCTTCTTGCTGGGCTCCACCGTGAACACGTCGGCATCGGCGGGTTCGCCCTTGATGTCGAAGCTCAGGCCGCCGAAGCTGATGGTCTTGCCCGGCTCGTAGGCCTGGTTGTCGTGGCCCGGGACGGCGGTGCCGGTAGCGCTGTCCACCACGGTGTAGGTGGTGACGGCCGGGCTGCCGGTCACGCTGAAGGTCAATTCGTAGCTGCGTCCCTGGTTCGCCAGCGGCCGGTCGACCACCGCGCCCGAGGAGATGATGGCGGCGCCCTTGTTGGCTTTGTCGGCCTGGGTCTGGAAGACGCCGTTGCCGGTCGGGTTGTTCTCGAACACGGCGGCGCCCGAAGCCGACAGCGGGATCTTGCGCGAAGCGCCCACCTGCAGCTGGCGCTGGCCCTGGTCGCCCTGGTAGGCCGCGCCACCCGGGGTGCGGGTGAAGGGCTGGGTGGTCGCCATGTAGCCGGAGAACAGAAAGCCCCCTGCACCATCGGTGCTGTTGGCCACGCCCAGCAGGTCTTCCAGGCGGCCTTCGAGTTCGGTGGCGAGCGCCTCGCGGTCCTGCAGCTGCATGGCGCCGTTGCCGGCATTGACCGTCAGCCGTTGCATGTCCTGCAGCAGGTCGCCGGCATTTTGCAGCGCGCCTTCGACCATCGCCAGCGAGGAACGCGCGCTGGCGCGGTTGGTGGCGAACTGGCTGTTCATCTCCTTCGACTGGCTCACTTCCAGGGCGCGCGCCGAGGCCACCGGATCGTCGGCCGGGGTCAGGATGCGGCGGTTGGTCGAGAGCTGGTTCTGGGTGCGCGCCAGGGCGCTCTGCAGCGTGTTGAGCTGCGAGGTGGCGTTGTTGTAGATCGACTGGGTGCTGATGCGCATGGGTGTCTCTCGTTACTCGTCTGGTTGCCAGTTAGCGGCCGATCGACAGCAGGGTGTCGAAGATGGTGCCGGCGATCTGCATGACCTTGCCCGCGGCCTGGTAGGCCTGCTGGTACTTGATCAGGTTGGTGGCCTCTTCGTCCAGGTTCACGCCCGAGACGTCGGCGGCGCTGGCCTTGGCCTGGGTCAGCAGCGCGCCGGCGGCGTCGCCGTTGACCTGCACTTCGCGGGTCTTGTTGCCGACCGTGCTGACCAGCTGGGCGTAGGACGACTGGATCGTGGCGCTGCCGTTGTTGAAGATGTTCTTGGTCTGCAGGTCACCCAGCAGGCCGATGTTGCGGGTGTCGCCCACCCCGCCCGCATTGCCGGCGATGGTGAAGGTGTCGCCATTGCCGGGCGCGCCCGTCATCGTCACGCTGATGCCGCCGAAGCTATAGGTGGCGCCAGCCACGAATTTGACGTCGGCCGACGGCGGCAGTTCCTTGCCATCGCTTGTGACTACCTTGACGTCCACCCCGGCCGGGAAGCCGGTCAGGATCGGGCTGCCGCCGTTGCTGCGAAATTCCAGGGTCACCGGCAAGGAGGGCGGATTGTCCAGGAAACGCTGGTCGACCCGGCCTTCGCTGATCTTGGCCGTGCCGGTGTTGCTGACCGGCGCGCTGGTGGCGATCGGCGCGGCGGCGGCGATGCTCGCCACATCCTTCACCAGGACGTTGAAGTTGGCGGCCCCGCCGATGGTCGGGCGCACCAGGAATTCGTCGTCCTTGGATGCCAGGCCGGAAATCCGGAAGTCGACGCCGTCGATGCTCACGGTGGTGCCGGCCGCGTCGTAGGGCGTAACCGCGGTCGAGGTGTTGTCCGACAGGCGGATCACGTTGTAGTTGGTGCCGTCGAACGCGATCTTGTAATCGCTGTCCACCAGCTTGCCCGGGTCGCTGACGACGGCCTTGATGTCGGTGGTGCTGGACAGCGCATTGTTGATGTTCTTGCCCACGAAGGCCGGCGCCACGCTGAAGAAATCCTTGCCGGCCAGGCCGTTCTGGTCGAGGCCGAGCTTGTGCTGGGCATTGAATTCGAAGGCCAGGCCGATCGCCACCTTGCCCAGGGCGCTCTGGGCCGGGTCGAGTGTGCGGCTGCGGAAATCGAGGGCGCCGCCGAGCGTGCCGCCGGACAGGGCATTATCGGCCAGCACCGTCACCTTGCTGCCGGTGACATAGCCCACTTCGACGCGCGTCTGGTCGAAGGGCGACTTGGTGGCCGCCAGCTGGAAGGTGCGCGCGCCCACCACCAGCGGCTGGCCGCTGCCGATCGAGACCGTCAGGCTGTTGTTATCGCCGGGCATGACGTTGGCCTTGACCTGGGTGTTCAGTTCCATCACCAGTTGGTCGCGCTTGTCGAGCAGGTCGTTCGGCGCGTGCTGCTGGGCGGCGGCGAAGCTGCCGATCTTGTCGTTCAGGTCGGCGATCTGCTGGGCATACGAGTTGATCAGGGTGACGCTGCTCTCGATGGTGCTGTTCACGCCTTCGCGGATCTCGCCCAGGCGCGCGTCGAGGGCCTGGAAGCGCGTCGCCAGGGTGTCGGCGCTGGAGAGCATCGACTGGCGCGAGGGCACCGAGGCGCGATTGGCGGCCATGTCCTGCACGCCCTTGAAGAAGCCCTGCAGCGACGGCGACAGGCCGGCGGTCTGGTCGGCCAGCATGTTGTCGATCTGGCTGATCTGGCTGTAGTACGAATCCAGGCCGCTCTTGCTGGCCTGGGCATTGCGCACCTGCGAATTCAGGAATTCGTCGCTGTAGCGCTTGATCTGGGAAATCTGGGTGCCGGTGCCCTGGAAGCCCACGCCGGTATCGAGCATCGGCGCGGTGGCCTGCACCACCACCTGGCGGTTATAGCCGGCCACGCCGGCATTGGTGATGTTGTGGCCGGTCGTGGACAGGCCCGCCTGCGCCGCGAACAGGCCGCTCTTGCCAATGCTGAGGAGGTTACCGGACATGTGCTTGTTCTTTCCTTGACTGATCTAACTACGGCAGATTTCTCGAAAACTGTAGGGTGGGCGGGTCTCCCGCCCACGCGGTCAACTCACGGTGATGCTGCCTGCGTGGTTGTTCATATCCTAACTATCACCGCGTGGGCGGCAAAGCCGCCCACCCTACAAATGCGATCACGCCAATGAATTCTTGATAACGCGCGTCAGCTTGGCGGCATACTGCGGATCGGTGGCATAGCCGGCGCGCTGCAGGCCGTGGGCGAAGGCCGCGGCATCGCCGCCGCTGCCCAGCACCTTCTCATAGCGCGGATTCTTGGCCAGCATGTTGGCGTAGTCCTTGAACGAATCGGCCGGCGTGTCGTAGGCGCGGAAGCGCTCCACCTTCTGGCGCGCCACACCGTTGACGTATTCCGTGGTCACGGCGGTGGCAACCTTGCCCTTCCAGCCCGGGCCGGCCTTGATGCCGAACAGGTTGTTGCTGCTGCTGCCGTCGGCGTTGCGGATCATGCGCTTGCCCCAGCCGCTTTCCAGCGCCGCCTGGCCGAGCATGAACTTGGCCGGCACGCCGGTGGCGCGCTCGGCCTCGGCCGCGTGGGCATGCAGCTTTTCCTGGAAATTGCGCACGTGCGCAGGCTGGACGCGGCCGCTGGCCGTGGTCAGGGGCAGCACCGGCGCGCCCGGCTGGGTGGCGCCGGTCTTGATCATCGTCGCCGCGTCCATGCCCGGACGCATGCTGCCATCCAGGGGCGCCATGGCCGATGCAGCGGCTGCCGCCTTGCCTGCGGCGACGCCGTCGGCGCCGATGGCCAGCGCCTGGGCGCCCATCTGGTTCGAGGTCAGCTGGCGGGTCAGCACGTCGGCCAGGCCCATGCCGCGCTTGGCCAGGTTCTGGCTCAGCTGCTGGTCCAGCATGCCCGTGAACATCTTGCTCTGCTGGTTGTCCATGATCCCCTCTTGCGGGGTGGCCTCGCGCATGCTCTTCATCATCATGTTGATGAACATGGCTTCGAACTGCGTGGCCGCTTCCTTCAGCGCGGCGGGCGAACCGTTCCTGGCGCCTTGCTTGAGTTCGCCCAGGCCCTTGGTGTCGAGGGCAAACTTGCTGGTCAGGTCGGTGGAGGGAGAGCCGATCATGGTGTTCTAGCGTCCGGGATTAGATGATCTCGAGTTCGGCGCGCAGCGAACCGGCGGCCTTGAGTGCCTGCAGGATGGCCAGCAGGTCTTGCGGCGTGGTGCCGATCGAATTCATGGCTTTCACCACTTCGGCCAGCGAAGCGCCGCCCTTGATCATCAGCACGCGGCCCGGGTCTTTCTTGACGTCGACCGAGTTGTTGCGGGTCACGGCGGTGCCGCCCAGCGAGCCCGGGGCCGGCTGGCTGACGTTGGTCTCGGCGCCCACCGTCACGGTCAGGTTGCCGTGCGAGATGGCGCAACTTTCCAGCATCACGGCCTGGTTCATCACGACCGAACCGGTACGGGCATTCATGATGACCTTGGCCGAATCCCTGGCGCGCGAGACGTCGATGCTTTCCAGCTGGCCGATGAAGGCCACCCGCTGGTCGCTCGAGGATGGCGTGCGCACGCGGATCACGCGGCCGTCCAGGGCGGTGGCGATGCCGGCGCCGAACTGGTCGTTGATGGCTTCGACCACGCGGGCGGCGGTCGAAAAATCGGTCTGGTTCAGTTCCAGGCGGATCTGGTTGTCCGCGCCCAGGTTCGAGGCCACGGCGCGCTCGACGGTGGCGCCGCTCGAAATCTTGCCGACGGAAAGGTGATTCACTTGCACCTGGGCGCCGCCGGCCTGGGCGCCGACGCCGCCGACCAGCACGTTGCCCTGGGCCATGGCATATACCTGGCCGTCGGCGCCGTGCAGCGGCGTCATGAGCAGGGTGCCGCCGCGCAGGCTCTTCGCATTGCCGATCGAGGACACGGTGATGTCGATGGTCTGGCCCGGCTGGGCGAAGGCCGGCAGCGAGGTCGTGACCATCACGGCCGCGACGTTCTTCAGCTGCAGCTGGGTGCCCGGCGGCAGGTTGACGCCCTTCTGCTGCAGCATCGCCTGGATCGACTGCACGGTGAACGGCGTCTGGCTGGTCTGGTCGCCGGTGCCGTCCAGGCCCACGACGATGCCGTAGCCCGACAGCTGGTTCTGGCGCACGCCGGCGATGCTGGCGAGGTCCTTGATGCGCTCGGCCTGGGCCAGCGGAGCAGCGCCAAGCAAGGCGGCGCAGACGAGGACGACTTGGTAAGCGAATTTCATGACAACGGTCCTCAGAACGGCAACATCGACTGGAAGAAGCGCGAGAACATATTGCTCACCTCGGCTTTATCGACGCGGCTGTTGGTGCGGTATTCGACGCGCGCATCGGCGATCACGGTGGACGAGACGATGTTGCCCGGCTGGATGGTGTCCGGCGCCACCATGCCCGAGAAGCGGATGAACTCGACACCCTTGTTCATGGCCACCTGCTTCTCGCCGGCCACGATCAGGTTGCCGTTAGCGAGCACTTCGGTGACGGTGACGCCGAGGGTGCCGGTGAAGTTGTTCGAGGCGCTCTGGGTGTCGGCGTCCGCAAACTTGTTCGCGCCTTCCAAGCCCACGCTGGCGCCAACCCTGGCCTGCAGCGGACCCGGCACCGCGAAGCTGGCGCTGCCCGTCTTGCTGCCGGTGCTGGCGCCCGACTTGCCGGCCGAGGTGCGCTCGCTGATGTTCACCGTCAGCAGGTCGCCGATGTGGCGCGCGCGGCGGTCTTCGAACATCGGCCGGTAGCTGCCCGCGTTGTAGATGGCGCCGTCCGTGCTTGGGGCGGCCTGCACCAGCATCGGGCGGCTTGACGTCGGCCCCTGGACGATGGTGCTGGGAGTGGTCGAGCAGCCTGCCAGCAGGACTGCGGCGGCGGCGGCGACGGAGGACGCGATTTTCATGCTCATGTTCTTACAGTTGGGCCAGCTTCTGCAGCATCTGGTCGGAAGTGGTGATCGCCTTGCTGTTGATCTCGTAGGCGCGCTGGGTCTGGATCATGTTGACCATTTCCTCGACCACGTTCACGTTCGACGATTCGACGTAACCCTGCATGAGGACGCCGGAGCCGTTGGTGCCCGGCACGTTCAGGTTCGGGTTGCCAGAGGCGCCGGTCTCGACGTACAGGTTCTCGCCGCGCGATTCGAGGCCGGCCGGGTTGATGAAGGTGGCCAGCTGCAGCGAGCCGATCTGGGTCGGCGCCACGGTGCCCGGCAGCTTCACCGACACGGTGCCGTCGCGGCCCACGGTGATCGACTCGGCGTTGGCCGGGATCGTGATGGCAGGCTGGACCACGAAGCCGCTGGAGGTGACTAGCTGGCCGTTCTGGTCGGTCTGGAAGGAGCCGTCGCGGGTATACGCCTGGGTGCCGTCCGGCAGCAGGACCGGGAAGAAGCCCGAACCGTTGACCATGACGTCCTTCGAATTGCCGGTCAGCTGGGGGTTACCCTGGGTGTGGATGCGCTCGGTGGCGACGGTGCGCACGCCGGTGCCGATCTGCAGGCCCGACGGCAGGTTGTTCTGCTGCGAGGACTGGGCGCCGGGCTGGCGGATGTTCTGGTACAGCAGGTCCTCGAACACCGCACGCGAGCGCTTGAAGCCGCTCGTGCTCACGTTGGCGAGGTTGTTCGAGATGACGTCGAGGTTGGTTTGCTGCGCTTCGAGGCCGGTCTTGGCGATAAACAGCGAACGGATCATGGGATTCTCCTATTGGCGACGGACGAAGTCCGCCACGTACAGGAGAATTATGCTGGAGCAACTATCAATTCAAAGCGAGGATCTGGGTGGCTTTCGCCGCGTTATTCTCGGCGTTCTTCAACAGGCTCATTTGGGTCTCGAAAGAACGTGCCAGGCTGATCATGTTCACCATCGAATCGACCGCGCTGACGTTGCTGCCCTCGAGGGCGCCACCGGCCACGCGCACCGCCGGGTCGGCCTGCGCCGTGCCGCCATCCTTCAGGCGGAACAGGCCGTCGTCGCCGCGCACCAGATTTTCCGTCGGGGGATTCACCAGCTTCAGGCGCCCGAGGATGTTGGCGGCTGCCGGCTGGTCGGTGGTGGAGATGGTCGAGATGGTGCCGTCGCCGCCCACGGTGACGGTGACGTCCGGCGGAATCGTGATCGGGCCGCCCTCGCCCGCGATGGTGGCGCCGCCCGCGGTGGTGAGTAGACCGTTCTGGCTGGTCTGCAGCGAACCGTTGCGGGTGTACGCCTCGGTACCGTCCGGCATCTGCACCGCCAGCCAGCCCTCGCCCTTGACGGCGACGTCCAGCTCGCGCCCGGTAAGCTGCAGCGCACCCGGGGTGAAGTCGGCCGCCGCCGTCGAATTGACCACGAAGGCGCGCGTCGGCAGGCCTTCGCTCTGCACCGGCACGGCGCGGAACACGTCCAGCTGGGCACGGAAGCCCGTGGTGTTTACGTTGGCCAGGTTGTTCGAGGTCGTGGTCTGCTGTTCCAGGATGTGCTTGGCGCCGCTGGCGGCGGTGTAGATCAGGCGGTCCATCTCTCAGTTCCTCTGTTATTAACGCAGGTTCACCAGCGTCTGCAACACCGAATCCTGCGTCTTGATGGTCTGCGCATTCGCCTGGTACACGCGCTGCGCGGTGATCATGTTGACCAGTTCCGCGGTCAGGTCGACGTTCGAGCTCTCCACCGCCGACTGCTGCAGCACGCCCATCCCACCGGTATTGGGCGTCCCGAGCAGCGGCACGCCCGAGCTGGCCGATTCCGCCCAGGCATTGTTGCCCAGCGGTTCGAGGCCGTTCGGATTGGTGAAGTTCGCCAGGATCACCTGGCCGAGCGGCTTGGTCTGGCCGTTGCTGTACTGCCCCAGGATGACGCCGTCTGCGCCGGTCGTGAAGCGCTGCAGGTTGCCGGCCGCATAGCCGTCCTGGACCAGCCTTTTTTCGCTGGTCGCGGTGCCGTACTGGGTGGAGCCGTTGTAGTCGATGGTGATCGGCATGGTCAGCTCGGCGCCGGTCGGCGGGAACACGGGCAATCCGCCCAGCGGGGTCAGCACGCCGGCAACGCCGGACGTCGCCTTGTTCAGCGCGCCGTTGGAGTCGAAACGCAAGGTGTCGATCAGCTTTGCCGGCACCTTGATGGCGTCGGCCATTGCCTTGTCGATTTCGGCGGGCGTGGCGCCGGGCACCGCGGCTGCCCTGGTCGCGGCCGCGGCGATGTCGGTCTGGTTCTCGGCAGTGGCGCCGCGGGTGCTGACGGCCGACACCACCATGGCCGAGGCGGCCGCGGCATAGGTGCCCAGTGCCGAAGCGATCGTCGCGGCCACCGGCGGCACCGCCTTGGAGGCGGCTTCCCAGGCGGCGCGGGCGTCGTTGACGGCGGTGAACTCGGGACCGCTCCCCTGCGCCGCGGCAGCTGCCTCCATGGCCGCCATCTCGACACCGTCGACGGCGACGTACACGTTCCAGGCGCCAGGCTCGGCGCCCTTGACGTAGAAGGTCGACAGCACATGCGGATTGCCGAGCGTGTCGTACACGCTCATCGGGCTCTGCTTGTTGTACGAGGTCGGATCGTTTGCATTGAAGGTCGAGGTGGTCGGCGGCAGGCTGCGCGAATCGAGGTTCATCTCGATCTTGACGGCCGTCGTCTTGACCGGCGCCAGGTCGGACGTGTCGATCCGCAGCGGCGTCGGCGCGCCGGCCACCAGCTGGCCGTTCTGGTTCAGGCCGTAGCCGGTCAGCTTGGCGCCCTGCGCATTGATCAGGAAACCGTTCTTGTCCAGCGAGAACTGGCCATTGCGGCTGTACTGGACGATGCCCGAGGCTTCGGTACGGAAGAAGCCGGCGCCGTTGATGGCGATGTCGAGCGGATTGTTCGAGGCTTCGACGTTACCTTGCGTGAACTGCTGGGCGATGTTCGCCACTTTCACACCGATGCCGGCCGAAATGCCGCCGGCGCCGTTCAGCGAGTTGGCGTAGACGTCGGCGAACTGGGTGGTCGAGCCCTTGAAGCCGACCGTGCTCGCGTTGGCGATGTTGTTGCCGATGACGTCGAGGGATTTGGCTGCGCCGTTCAAGCCGCTCAGGCCTTGCTGGAAAGACATGGTGTACTCCTGAAGAATGAATGAAGTAAGCGGCTCGGCTTACAGTACTTGTTTGATATCGGCCATCGTGACGGCGCCCTTGACCGGCAGGTTCAGCTTGATGCCGTCCTTGCCCCCGGTGGTGACGCTGGCCACGCTGTCGAAGGACAGGGTGCGCGCATCCTTCAGTTCCTCGCCGCCGCGGCTCGCGACCACCTTGTAGGTGTAGGTGCCGTCCGGCAGGGTCACCGGCTTGCCGTCTTCGCCCAGCTTGTCCGGGTCGGGCACGCCGTCCCAGGCGATCGGCACGATACCGGCTTCCTGGGGGCCCAGGTCGATGGTGGCGACTTCCTTGCCGGTTGCGTTGCTGGTGATGACCACCTGCACCTTGTCGGCCGCGCTGTCGAGTTCCACGCCCAGGATGGCCTTGCCCTCCTGCAGGCCCAGCTTGTAGCCCTCGACCAGCACGCCGTGGCCGATCAGGTTGGTCGCCTGCATCGCTTCGGCCGACTGGTAGCTGCTCTTCAGGGATTCCAGGGTGGCGTTGAGCTTGTTAACGCCGGTGACGGTCGACAGCTGCGCCAGCTGGCTGGTGACCTGGGCATTGTCGAGCGGGTTCAGCGGATCCTGGTTCTTCAGCTGGGTGACCAAGAGGGTCATGAACTTGTCGGTATCGGCCTGGACGCTGTCGACTTCGGCCTTCTTGCCGTTCATGGTCGACATCAGGTCGGTGACGTTGGCGCCCGGGTTGGCGGTGTTAATCGTGGTCATGGTTTATTGATCTTTATTGACCGAGGGTCAGGGTCTTGAGCAGCATGGTCTTGGCCGCGTTCATGGTCTCGACGTTGGTCTGGTAGGAACGCGAGGCCGACAGCATGTTGACCATCTCGTCCACCACGTTCACGTTGGGCATCGCCACATAGCCCTTCTCGTCGGCCAGCGGGTGCTTGGGGTCGTAGACCTGCTTGAGCGGCGAAGGATCCTCGACCACTTCGCGCACGCGCACGCCGGTGGCGCCGGACTGCTGGGGCACGGCTTCGAACACGACCGCCTTGGCGCGGTAGGCTTCGCCGCTGGGGCTGGTGGCGCTGTCGGCATTGGCCAGGTTGGAGGCCGTGGTGTTCAGGCGCTGCGCCTGGGCGCTCATGGCCGAACCGGAGACGTTGAAGATATTGAAGAGCGACATAGTCTATTAAACCTTTTTACTGTCCCTGGATGGCCGCCAGCAGGCCCTTGATCTGGTGGTTGATCATCGTGATGCCCGCTTCATAGCGCAGCGCGTTGTCGGCGAACTGGTTGCGTTCCACGTCCATGTCCACGGTATTGCCGTCCACGCTGCCCTGCACTTCGCCGCGGTACAGCACCGGAGTGCCATTGGCCAGCACGTCGCCGGTCGCGGCGCCGCGCGGCAGGTGCCTGGGCGCGGTGGTGGCCAGCGGGCCGCCGGCGCCCTTGGAGGCGAGGGCATTCTGCAGCGCGCTCGAAAAATCGATGTCGCGCGCCTTGTAGTTCGGGGTGTCGGCATTGGCGATGTTCGACGCCAGCAATTCCTGGCGCTGGGCGCGCAGGGACAGGGCCGTTTCATTGAAACTCAGGTACTGGTCGATCTTGCCGATCATGCCGCCTCCGCTAGAGACTTGTTGGGACAGCACCGATGATACGTACGGGCAACACTTCCCAATCGATCGATAAAGATGGGCAAACCCCGGCTATTCAAAGTTTCGCCAGAGAATCTCACTGCCTAGAATGGCAGCATCTCCCACCTGCATCCGCCGGATTGACCATGAAACGCACCATCGCCGCCGTCCTGCTCGTCCTGCTCGCCCCGCTCGCGAGCGCACAAGGCCGCCAGAACCTCCCGGCCCTGCGCACGGTCGTGGAACAGTACCTGCAGAGCCAGAGCGCCGGCCTGCCGGGCCAGGTGACGATCAAGGTGGGGCAAGTCGACCCGCGCACCAGCTTGGCTAGCTGCCCGGCGCCGGAAGCCTTCCAGCAGCCGGGCGCGCGCGCGTGGGGAAAAACAACGGTCGGGGTGCGCTGCACCGCTCCCTCGCCCTGGACGGTGTATATTCAGGCCACCGTGCAGGTGATGGCCGACTACGTCGCCGCCGCCGTACCGCTGGCCCAGGGCCAGCCGGTCGACGCCACCCAGCTCGTCATGATGAAGGGCGACATCGCCGCCATGCCGAACGGCATCATCACCGACATGGCCCAGGCCATCGGCCGCACGCCGACCGCCTCCTTGCCGTCCGGCACGCCGCTGCGCCTCGACACCTTGCGGTCGCGCCCGGTGGTCCAGCAGGGCCAGGCGGTGCGCCTGGTGTCGAAAGGAACGAATTTCTCGGTGTCGGCGGAAGCGAAGGCGATCAGCAACGCCGGCGAAGGCCAGGTGGCGCAGGCGCGGACCCAGTCGGGAACGGTGGTCAGCGGCACCGCGCGGGCGGGCGGGATCATCGAAGTGGCGATCTGAAAACCACTTTGCATATTTTCATTGGACGGCCTTTTCTGCGCTAAAGTTTGTGAAATCCTTGCCGATACAGGATGCAGATCCCGGAGTTTCCGCTCCGAACAGAGAAGGATGATGCTGTGAAAATCAACGATACCCTCAAGGGCAACCCAGGCCTTCAGCCCACCAACACCAACGGCGCCGCGAACGCACGCGGCGCCGACAAGGCCGCCACGACCGCGACGACCACCCAGGTCGCGACCGACAGCGTGCGCCTGTCCTCGCAGGGCCAGGCCATGGCCAATGCCGTGGGCGGCAACAACCAGGTGTTCGACACCAAGAAAGTCGAGCGCATCAAGATGGCCATCGCCGATGGCCAGTTCCAGGTCAACTCCGAGAAAGTCGCCGACGGCCTGCTCGACACCGTGCGCGACTTGCTCCATTCACGCAAGCGATAATCCTTCATGCCCACCAGCCCAATCTCGACCGTCCTTCAAGAACAGCAACACCTCGGCTTCCTGATCGAGCTGATGAAACAGGAACAGCAGCTGCTCGTCGCAGCTGACGCCGATGGGCTGGCGGAAACCACTCCCCGCAAGAACGCACTGCTGCAGGCGCTCGCCGATTTATCGGCCCAGCGCCACGCCGCGCTGCTTGCAGCCGGCTGCGAAGGCTCGGAAGCAGGCATGGAACCCTGGCTGGCGGTGGGCGGCAATGACGAAGCGAGAACCCAGTGGGAAGCGCTGCTGGCGCTGGCCCGGGAAGCCAAGGAACTCAACCGCGTCAACGGCATGCTGATCAACAAGCAGCTGGCGCACAACCAGGGCGTGCTCAACGCCCTGCGCATGCCGGCCGGCGCGGATGCGGGCGGCGTGTATGGCGCCAGCGGCCAGGCGCTGGGAAGCGGGCCGTCAAAGCGCTACGTGATCGGCTGAGGGCGCATCTTCAAACGACAATGGCCGCATGATGCGGCCATTGTCTTTTTTGCTGAAAGCATAGAGTTAGCCACAATGCAGAAGAGTGATTACATCATTGCAGTCGAGGAAAGCCCGGACTACCGCGATTCGAATCTCATTGTCCAAGGCCTCATTGACTTCCATGCCGCACATACCGGCGGCGACACTCCCCGGGACCTGGTGATCACGGTGCGTGACGAGACAGACCGTATCGTCGGCGGCCTGGTGGGCGACACCTATGTTAGCTGGCTACAAGTGCATGCGCTATGGGTTGACGAATCGGCGCGGAACTGCGGCATCGGCCGTGCCATCCTGATCAAGGCCGAGGAGGAAGGGCTGCGTCGGGGTTGCAAGCGCGTCTTCCTGGAGACACTGAGTTTCCAGGCCCTGGCGTTTTACCAGAAGCTGGGCTACGTCGTGCAGCACCGCCTGGAAGGCTTTCCGCCAGGCGGCGCGCGCTATGCGCTGACCAAGGAACACGGTGTGGCGCCGCCGCCCGAGCTGTAAGCGCTCTTCGTCCCGTGGCAATGCGTGCATTTTGCGCGGCGCTTGTCTGGTACGCTCGCGCGATTTCAAACAACAACAAACGCGCACATGCAAACGATCGGATCTCTGAATAACTGGCAACGTCGTGGACTCGGCATCCTGGCCCTTGGTGGAGGGGCGGTAGGCTTCGCTTCAAGCATGAGCGCAGTCCTGCAAGCTCAGGTGCCGACCACAAATACGATTTTCCCCTTCACGCTGGCCGTGGCGTTTTTCCTATGGGGTATATGGTGTGGCGTGCAGATGCTCGAAGGTGGCCGGCAGGCCCTGTACCGGAATGCCCTTTTCTGGCTCGCCCAGGTGCCTCTGCTGCAAACGTCCATGTTCGGCTACGCGGTGTTCTGCGGCGCGCAGCTTCAGGTCTTTGCCAAGCTGTCGCCCTTCCAGCTCGGCTTTTTCGGTTCCGGATTTGGCGCGCAGTTCAGCCTCAACCTGGGGCAACCGGGCGCACGCTTCGCCATCGGCGTGAACCTCGTCGCACTATGCATTTCATTCTGGCTCATGCGCAAATGCGAGAGCGCCGATCGGGCCTTGTCCACGGCTCCTGCAAAACCGGCATGAGCGCATAAGGGCACGTTTCTCCCGGTGTTCAGCCGCCGCCCAGCGCGATCCGCGTCGGCGCGTCGCGCTCCACCCGCAGCCGGTCGCCCGACTGGATCAGCTCCGTCACCTGGAGCGAGCTGCGGCGCTGTTCCGGGCCGTCGGTGCCGGTGCCGGCGCCGCCCTGGACCTGGCCGCGTCCCGGGTGCGTGAAGTAGAACAGCCAGGCGCGGTCGCCGACCACCACGACGTCGGCATGGCCGCCGATGACGCCGTCGTCGGCGCCCTTGCCCGGCTGCTGCAGCAGGTTGTCCGGCTGGCGGGTCCAGTTCACGGCGTCCGTTGATCGGTACACGGCCAGGCCGCGCCAGACGTCGGTGATCATCCACCACGCGCCGCGCCACTGGAACACCTTCGGACCTTCGCCGGCCTGGTCGGCGACGACCTTCCCGCGTCCGGTCCAGTTCTCGAGGTCCGGGCTGTCGGCGTAGTAGATCGACTTGCCGTCGCGCTCGTTGTTGTACCACATGCGCCAGCCGCCGCCCGGCAGGCGGGTGACGGCGGCGTCGATGACGCGGTCCGAGGCCAGCGGGATGTCGCGCGCGTTGCGCCAGGTGCGCAGGTCGGTGCTGGTGAGCTGCACGATGTGGCGCGGGTGCTTCCAGTCGGTGAACACGCCCGGCACCACGGTCAGGAACATGCGGTAGCTGCCGTCGTCGGCGCGCACCACGTCCGGCGCCCAGTGCGTGGCATCAAGTCCGCCCAGCGCCGCCGGCAGCTCGATGTCGGCGGTGCCGACATAGCTCCAGCTGGCGCCCTCATCAACCGATTCAGCGATGCCGATCTTCGTGCCGTGCACCCACGATACGCCCGACAGGCCGGCCGCGTTGGCGCGGCGGTTGGTATAGAACATCCACCAGGTGCCGCGCGCCGCATTGCGGATCACGACCGGGTCGGCGGCGCCGTCGAAGACGGGATCGCGGAACAGCGGCTTGGCGGCGATGCGGCCCTTGGACATCGGCTGATCAGGCGCAGCAACCACTGACTTCAAAGCGGCAGCGTGCGCAAGCGGACCGGCCGCTTCCGTTTGCGCGATTGCGTGCGCGTTGGCGAAAAGGCAGGCACAGACAAGGAGGCGCAGCAGAATATTCATTGGGCAGGACGCAGTGGGTAATGGCGCCAGTATCCGCATCCGCGTGCGCCGCAGTCAATCCTGCCAGGGCGAATCCAGGAAAGAATCAACAAGCTGAGCAGATCCGCCGGCGCCTGGCAACTTCAGGCACGCGGTGGCACGCGCTTCAGCGGCAGGACCCGGTGGGCGATCCGTTCGCCAATGTCCTGCAGACGCGTCTTCACCGATGCGCTCTCGAGCCGGTCGAGACGCCGGGAAAAGTGGCTGACGCCCGGAAGATCGACACCGAACAACTGCTGGCGACAGGGTGAATCAGCAAACTGGGCCAGGTCGGATGGCGCCGCGCTGGCATGTGCCTTCATCCAGAAATGGGCATAGGAATAAATCAGGGACTTGCGCACGTGCTCGGTACGGTTGTCCTCCGCCATATGGAGGACATGCGTATTGAAAAGCACACCGTCACCCGCGCGCGGAACCACGCGCGTCACCGCCGACGAGCGTGCGAGTGTGGGCCTATGCGGATTGACGTGCAAGGGCGGGAAGCGGTGGCTTCCCGGTATGAAAGCCAGGCATCCCTGCTCGGGAGCGAGATCTTCGAAAAAGATGTGCAGCTTGACCAGCAGATTGCTTGTGTGCGCGTGGTCGACGCCCAGCACGCGCGCCACATCTGAATGGAACGGGCTGGTAAAGGTCGGGCCCGGGAAAAACAGCCTGGCGCTGGTTTCGTTCAGGGCCAGGTCCTCGCCGATCGTCAGCCGCAGCAGCGGCAGCAGCTGCGGCAGGTCGACAAGGTCGATGAACACGGGATCGGCGTCCAGGATACCGGGCAGGTCCACGAAGCTCGCCCCGTCCCTGCGCTGCCGTTCCACCTGCCCGGCGTGGCGCACGTGCGCCTCTTCGAAGGCGTCGCGAACACGTTGCGTCATCCCGGGAGACAGCAGTCCGGGCAGGTGCACGAAGCCTTGTGTATCGAATTGCAGTTTTAGATCCAGCAGATCGTCGGCACTATACTTATCCATTGCGATGGTCATGAAAACGTTGGCGCCGGCTGGCACCATGGTTGTCGAATCGGGACGGCGTGTCCGCACGAGCTTGATGCCTGATGATGACTACCCTTCAGTGGTCAAGGCCGTGTCCGTCGGAAGCATGCGCCGGCACGGGCTGCGAGATCTTCTCCGGATGTGCCGCCCGTGTTGCCAGCCTGAACAAACGAAGCTGTCCGCGCGTCGTCGCTTCCCAGCTGAATTGTTCCGCATAGGCACGGGTCGAACGGGGTTCCGGGCTGCGTGAGCGCAGTTCCCGCACACCGTCGATGACACCCTGCGCCGAGTTGCTCGTCATGAGAACGCCCGCCGCCGGCTCCCGTACCACCTCCGGCGTTCCCCAAACATTGCTAGCAATCACCCTTGTTCCGCAGGCCATTGCCTCAAGCAGAACATTGGCCCAGCCTTCACGGCTGGACGCCAGCACCAGTGCATCGGCCGCGCTGTAGTAGTCGCGCAGTCGTTCCTGAGTCATTGCTCCCGCGAAGACGACACGGTCCGCAACGCCCTTGGCACGCGCGAGCGAGACCAGGCGCTTGTGATCCGGTCCGCTGCCCACGATCACGAGGCGCGCATCGGGAATGCCGGGCAGCGCCGAAATGACGTGCGCATGTCCCTTGCGCGGGTCAAGGTGTCCGACCAAGAGCAGTGTGAAATGCCGCAGGCCCAGTGCATCGCGGGCGGCAGCACGGTCCACCGGCTTGAACAGGTCGAGGTCGACGCCGTTACGTAAGGTCGTGATCCGGGAGTGATCCATCCCGGAGCGCAGCATTTCGTTCCTCAGTGCGTCGCATACGGTGATCATGGCAGCCGCGTGCTTGCCTGCCCAGTGAATCATGGCGCGCGGGATACGTCGCCGCATGATGAGGTTGATATCTGTCCCCAACGCGGAAATGATCACCGGCTTGTTGAAGTATTTGCCCAGCAAAACCGCCGCAACGCCGTCAGGGTAGAAATAGTGCGCATCGATGACATCGAAATCGAATCCTTCGTCCAGCAGCTTTCCCATGACACCACGAGCAGCAAGCGCCAGGCTCATGGGCGTAAGGTTAGTCCCCAGTTTGGGAATGACCACATAACGAGGATGGTAAACCTCCGTGCCAACACGCGTTTCCAGGAATGGTGCCATAGCGAATGTGCCATATTCCCCGAAGCGTTGGCTGGGGAATGGAAACCATGGAATCGGAGCGACGACTTTAGCCTCCACTTCACCAGTCGCAAGCTGATGGCGCAGTGTGGTCTCGGTGAAAATGCCGTGGTGTGGCTTGGCTGAATTGGGGAATAGCGTACTGAAGGTGAGAATTCTCATGATACGCACAGCGCAGGATAGGAATTGATGAGATAGCCCCTTGATTCACCAGACACAGTCGATGCTGTATCCTTACGGATAGGAATAAGACTGTGAGTATGACTAGGAACAACCAAACCATCGAAGTCGTGACGGTGTCCGAAGAGCGACGCCGC
>NZ_JNNN01000047.1:0-55706 GCF_000735635.1 Massilia sp. LC238
GTGCATCCGCATTCGGCGCTCGGCTACAAATCGCCGCGCATGTTTAGGAAAGAGCGACGCCGTCAGGCTCTGGAAACTGACGCTAACTAAGCATCAGGCTGTGTCCGGGAAAAGCGGGGCAAGATCATTGACGAACGCATCAGCGAAACCATTTCCGTCGCGTCATCTTCAGGTAATCAAGCAGGCTCTAGCGCGAATGCATGCAGAGCGTCACGAACCGGGAATCGATATCCACTCTAACACAATCAGTTACTTATTTATCAAAAAACAATTGTGTATTGGAATTACTAGTTTGATTCGAGCTCGGCGGGCTGTGAGCCAAAGCGCGCGTTCTCGCAGCGATGCGCAGGACGGAGCTGAAGGACTGGGTCTACAACGGCTTCTGAACGCCGGAGGCGCCGGGCGACCCGGGCTACTGGTTCGGCTACCCGGTCAAGAAGGCCTGCTACGAGCGCATGCCGGACAAGGCAGCGGCGGTGGCGCCCCTGCTGGAAGAGACCGACGCCATGGCGCTGCTGCACGACAGCGGCTGGCAGGCAGAGGGCCTTAGGCCGTGCCCAGCATCGCCGCAATCGCCTGCGGCTCCACCGGCCTGCTGAAGCAGTAGCCCTGCATCTGGTCGCAACCGCGCTCCTGCAGGAAGGCCAGCTGCTCGCTGGTCTCGACGCCTTCCGCGATCACGTTCAGCTTCATCGAATGCGCCAGCGCAATCACGGCATTGACGATGGCCGCGTCGTCGGCGTCCTGGGTCAGGTCCATCACGAAGGAACGGTCGATCTTCAGGCTGTGGATCGGGAAGCGCTTCAGGCTGGCCAGGCTCGAGTAGCCGGTGCCGAAGTCGTCGATGGCCAGTTGCACGCCCATCGCGGCCAGGCGGCCCATGGTCTCGGTGGCCGCGCCCGGATTCTCCATCAGCACGCTCTCGGTGATCTCGAGGGTCAGGAAGGCCGGGTCGCACTCCGTCTCCGCCAGCAGCGCGGCAACGCGCTGGGCCACGTCCTGGCCCAGGAACTGGCGCGCCGACAGGTTCACGCTGATGCGCACCGGGGGCAAGCCGGCGCGGCGCCAGGCCACCTGCTGGCGCATCGCGGTGGCCAGCACCCAGTCGCCGATCGGCACGATCAGGCCGGTCTCCTCGGCCAGCGGGATGAATTCGGCGGGCGAGACCATCGGCCCGCCCACCGGCTGCCAGCGCAGCAGCGCCTCCACGCCGGAGACCACGCCGCTGCCGATGTCCACCACCGGCTGGTAGTGCAGCAGGAATTCCTCGCGCTGCAGGGCGCGTTGCAGCGCCCCTTCCATGCGCAGGTGCTGGGCCGCCTGCTCGCCCATCTCGGCGGCATAGAAGGAATGATGGTTGCCGCCCTTGCCCTTTGAGCCGTACATGGCGCTGTCGGCGTTCTTCAGCAGGGTGGCGCTGTCCTCGCCGTCGCGCGGATACATGGCGATGCCGATGCTCCCGGACGGGAAGACTTCCTGCCCGCACAGGAGCATGGGCTGGAACAGGTTGTCGAGCAGCTTGCGCGCCACCTTGGCCGCGTCGTCCTGGCCCGCCAGGTCGGGCAGCACCACCACGAATTCGTCGCCGCCCTGGCGCGCCACGGTGTCGCTCTCGCGCAGGCTGCTCGACAGGCGGCGCGCGATCTCGACGATCAGGGCGTCGCCGGCATCGTGGCCGAGGCTGTCGTTGACGTGCTTGAAGCGGTCCAGGTCGATGAACATCACCGCCACCTGGCGCCCCGCGCGGTGGGCGTGCATGATGGCCTGGCCCAGGCGGTCCTGCATCAGGACCCGGTTGGGCAGGCCGGTCAGGGCATCGTGGTTGGCCAGGCGCAGCAGGGCTTCCTCGGCCTGCTTCTGGCGCTGGATGTCCTTGATGACGCAGATGAAGCGCTGGTTGCCGTTGGCGTCGCGCATGCGCGAAACGGTGACGCTGACCCAGACCCGGGCGCCGTCGCGCCGGATCAGGCGCTTTTCGCGCTGGTAGTCGCTGATCTCGCCGGCCTTCAGGCGGTTGATCAGTGCCAGCTCGTCCGGCAGGTCCTCGTCGCAGGTCAGCTGCTGGAAGAAGCGCTGCAGCAGCTCGATCTCGGAATAGCCGAGGATGTGCGACATCTTGCTGTTGGTACGCAGCACGCGGCCGTCGCTGCCCAGCAGCGCGATGCCGACCGCGGCCTGGTTGAAGGTGAGGCGGAAGAACTCCTCGCTCTCCTGCAGGCGCAGCCTGGCCTTGCGGCGGAAGGTGATGTCCTGGCCGATCAGGAGCAGCATGTAGCTGCCGTCCTTGCGCGCGCGGCGGATGTTGAAGTCGACGTAGCGCACGCCGTCGGCGCGGCCGTCGAGCGTGACCAGCACCTGGTCGTGGCGCGCGCCGGAGGCCAGCGCCTCGGCGGCGCGGTCGGCCAGTTCGCGGCAGGGAATCAACTCTTCGAGCGCGGGTTTCCGCTCCAGCAGCAGGCTGTCCGGCACGCCCAGCAGGTCGGCCATCGTGCGGTTCATCGAGCGCACGCGCAGCTCGGCGTCCACCACCACCAGGCCCGCCGGCATGCCGTCGATGACCTGTTCCAGGTAGTTCTGGTTCTGCAGGCTGCTGCGCTGGCTGGCATGGGTATAGGTGTCGAGCGCCAGGCCCATGTCGAAGCAGACGATCTTCAGCACCGCTTCCATGGCGGCGCGGAAGCGTTCCGGCTGGCCGCGCAGGCGGCGCCACAGCAGGCCGGACAGCTCCGACAGGTACTTGCGGTAGGCCCCGATGTACCACTTCGGATCGAGTCCGATCTGCTGGTGGGTCGCGCCCACGCGCAGGCGCTCGCGCATGTATTCCTCGCCATACTCGCCGGCTGTCAGGCTGCTGAAGTAGGCGGACTGCACGTGCCGCAGGCGCGCCTCGGCGCCGTCGCCCAGCATGCCGCGCAGCTTCGGGAAGGACATCAGGTGCGCGTAGAAGCGGTCCGAAAAGGCGTCGCGATGGGACTCGAGCAGCGCGTGCACGTCGCGCAGGGCCTCGATGTCGGGCTCGTCCAGTTCCAGGTAGGCCTTGCGCGCCGCGACTTCCTCGCAGTCGAGCCCGATCTCGCGGGCGAGCTCGTCAACCAGGTCATGCAGGGCGTTCATGGCTTAGAAAGGAAAAATATTTACGGTAGGATAGTTTGATTGCATCATAGCAATGGCCCTCTCGCGAATCGAGCAAATAATTACAGATAATCACATCTGTTGTTAATAGGCCATACTCACGGTGTGGTTTTGTTGCCCCCCGGTAAATATACGCTTGGGATTGCTCAAGATGCGGTCGCGCCGGCGGCGCACAGTAGGTTCAATCCCAACTGCAAGGAGCCCGCCATGCGCCACTCAATCCTGCCGCGCCCGCTGCTGTCCTTGACGCTGGCCCTGTCCGCCCTGCCCGCGCTGGCGCAGGACGTCAACGTCAGCGTCCAGCCCGTGCGTGAAAAATTCGCCCGCAGCGACGAGGTGCTGGTGCGCGTCACCCTGCAGAACAACAGCGCCACGCCGCAGTTCCTGCTCAAGTGGCACACCCCGGTGGCGGGCGTGCAGGCGCCGCTGTTCGAGGTGCTGCGCGACGGCCAGCCAGTACGCTACCTCGGCATCAAGGCCAAGCGCCCGGCCCCCGGCCCGGACGACTACCTGCGGCTGGAACCTGGCGCCACGCTCACCAGCACGGTCGAGCTGTCGGCGCTGTACGAGATGAGCGTCACCGGCCCCTACCAGCTGCGCTACCGCACCGCCTCGAGCGGCCTGTTCGCCGCCTCCGGAATGCGCCCCGTGCCGGGTGCGCTGGCGTCCAGCCAGGTCGGGATCTGGATCGACGGGCGCCTGCCGCGCGGGGCCAGGGTGCCGGCCAAGCAGGCCGTCGCCGGCGCCGCCTCGCTGGAATTCAGCAAGTGCTCGAACGCCCAGCAGGAGCAGCTGGCGGCGGCCGTGGACGCCGGCAAGGCGATGACGGTCGACGCCCACAACTACCTGGCGGCGGGCGCGGGTGGCGCGCAGTACGGCGCCCGCTACGGCACTTGGTTCGGCGCCCTGGATGCCGGCCGCGCCGCCACCGTGAACACCAATTTCACGGCGATCCGCGACGCCTTCGAGACCAAGCCCCTGAAAATCGACTGCGGCTGCAACGAAAACTATTTCGCCTATGTGTACCCGGCCCAGCCCTACGCGATCTATGTCTGCAAGGCGTTCTGGACCGCGCCCCTGACCGGCACCGACTCGCGCGGCGGCACCCTGCTGCACGAGCTGAGCCACTTCGACGTGGTCGCCGCCACCGACGACCACGTGTACGGCCAGCAGGGAGCGGCCGAGCTGGCCCGGAGCGACCCGGCACGGGCGGTCAACAACGCCGATTCGCACGAGTACTTTGGGGAGAATACGCCGGCTTTGAACTGATGTAGGGTGGGCGGGTCTTCCCGCCCACGCGGTGATCGTTGGAGGTCGACGGACCAGGCACGATGATCTTGCGGCTGGTTGACCGCGTGGGCGGAGAATCCGCCCACCCTACGACACTGACGGCCGGCATTGCCGGCCCGTTTTCATTGGCTGAAGCTGAATTTCACCGGCGCGGCCGGACTATGTCTTACCGCGTCGAGCTGCGTGATATCCGCCAGCCATGGCCCGTCGTAACGGATCTCGTAGCCCTGCTTCCCTTTCCTGAACGCGTAGGACGGCGTGATGTCGATGGTGTTCATGTGCATGCTGTGCGGCGCCACCTGCTGCCAGTCGCTGGCCGTAAGCGCCCCGCGCTTGGCCATCATGCCGGTGTAGTCGACCGGCTTGCCCTTGGCGTCACGCAGGTCGAAGCGGCGGCCGGTGATCTCGTCGCCAGCGGCGATTTCGCGCGGGATGTAGATCGCGGTATCGGCGCGGTTCTCGACCAGCAGGCGCACCCGTACCTTGCCGCCGCCCGTTTCGACCTCGAGCTGGTGGTGGACCTGCGCTTCCTTCTCCTGCGCGCCGACGACGCCGGCTGCGCTCACCAGAGCTCCGAGGACCAGCAGGGCCGGCGGCAAAAAGCGTGTGACATGCATTCTTTCTCCTTGAAATATTATTTCAAAAGAACTGCAGAAACGAACTTTTATTTCATGCCCACTATACACCCGCCGACAGCGGTTCCGGCACCGACGCCAGGATCATCACCGCCACGCGCCGGTTGCGCGCCTGGTTGGCGGGCGTGTCGTTCGGCGCCACCGGGCGCGTCGCGCCATGGCCGATGGCCGACAGGCGCACATCCTGCACACCACTCTCGATGAACAGGCGTACCACGCTGGCCGCGCGCACCGCCGACAGTTCCCAGTTGGAGGCGAAGCGCTCGTTGGTGATCGGCAGGTTGTCGGTATGGCCCTCGACCTCGATGCGCTGCGGCGCATCCTTGAGCAGGCCCGCCACCGCGCCCAGCACCTCGCGCGCCTCCTGCTGCAGGGTCGCCTCGCCTTGCGCGAACAGCACGCTCGCATTGAGTTCGATGCCGATGCCGCGCGCGTTCTGCGTCACCCGCACCTGGCCCGATTTCACCAGCGGCATCAGGGTCGCCGTGAGGTCTTTCGCCAGCACCTCCATGCGCTCGCGCTCGCGCCGCGCGGCCTCAACGCGCTTGCGGTTGACGATGTGCGACAGCGGCAGCACCGGCTCGACGCTGGTGTGCGCCTGCGGCGCCACGCTGCGCCCGCCGAAGGCGTCGCCCAGGGCTTCGGACAGCACCGCGTATTTTCCCTCGTTGACGATCGAGATCGCGTACATCACGACGAAGAAGGCGAACAGCAGCGTGATGAAATCGGCGTAGGAGATCAGCCAGCGCTCGTGGTTTTCCTGGGCCCCATCGTCGTAGCGTTTGCGCGCCATGATCCGGTCAGTGGCGCGTCAGCAGGCTCGCCACCCGTTCGTCGACCACGCGGGTGTGGTCGCCGGTGGCGAGGTCGTGGAAGACTTCGGCGAGGATCTCGTACTGGGCCACCTTGTCGCTGACGATGGCTTTTAATTTATTCCCGACCGGGTAGAAGAACAGGTTGGCCAGCCCCACGCCATACACGGTGGAGACAAAGGCCACCGCGATGCCGGAACCCAGGCGCGACGGATCCGACAGGTTTTCCATCACGTGGATCAGGCCCAGCACCGCGCCCAGGATGCCGATGGTGGGCGCATAGCCGGCGGCCGATTCCCAGATGCGCGCCGCCTGGCGCTGCGAGAATTCGTAGGCGTTGATCTCGTTCTCCAGCAGGCTGCGGATCTTCTCGGGCTGGATGCCGTCGACCACCAGGCGCAGGCCCTTCTGGATGAATTTGTCCTTGGTGCCCATGTACTGCTCGAGCGAGAGCAGGCCGTCGCGCCGCGCGGAGAGGCTCCACAGCGCGATCTCGCGCGAGAGCAGCTCACGGTTCGATTTAGGCGGGAAAAACACCCAGCGCAGCATGCGCAGGCCCAGCATGAAGCTGCGCCGCTCGCTCTGCAGCAAGGTGGCACCGAAGGTGCCGATCACCACGATGGCGAAGGCGGACGGATGGATCAGCGACGCGAACTTGCCGCCGTCCAGCGTATGGCCGATGAAGATGCCCGCGATCGCGAGCACCAGGCCAGCTACGCTGGCCCAGTCCACAATTGCTCCCGTAGCGCCGCGCGCAGACGCGACACGGCCTGGGTGTGCAGCTGCGACACCCGCGACTCGCTCACGCCCATGACGGCGCCGATTTCCTTCAAGTTGAGTTCTTCCTCGTAGTAGAGGCCCATCAGCATCTTCTCGCGCGGCGGCAAGGCGTCGATGGCATCGATCACGGCCTGGCGGAAGCCCGTATCGAGCAGGCTGCGCAGCGGGTCGCTGTCGTCCACCGCATAGCGGTCGAGGAAGCTGTCGCTGCCGCCGTCCTCGCCCTGGTCGTGGAAGTCTTCGTAGTACAGCAGCTGGTGGCCGCCGCCGTCGCCCAGCATCTCCTGGTAGTCGGCGAGCGACATCTTGAGCGACTTGGCGATCTCGGATTCGCTGGCCGGACGGCCCAGGCGCTGCTGCAGCGCCTCCATCGCGGCTTCCACCTTGCGCATGTTCTGGCGCGTACTGCGCGGCATCCAGTCGCTGTTGCGCAGCTCGTCGAGCATGGCGCCGCGGATGCGCAGCACCGCATAGGTCTCGAACTGGGCGCCGTGGTTGTCTTCGTAGCGGTTGATCGCGTCGAGCAGGCCCATCATGCCAGCCTGCACCAGGTCATCGACTTCCACCGAAGGCGGCAGCTTGGCCTTCATGTGGTGGGCAAGACGCTTCACCAACGGCATGTGCTCCGTCAGCAAATGGTTCTTGTCCGCTTTCCCTTTGACCGTGTACATGCGTTCTGATTATCTTTTCTTCTCTTGTAGGGTGGGCGGGGTAATTTCGGGCAATGCCCGGAATTACAGACGCCCACGCGGTCAACCGACCGTGCTGCTGCCTGCGCGGCTATTCACACCCTAACTATCACCGCGTGGGCGGACAAGCCGCCCACCCTACGATTAACCCCTGCCCATGCCGGGCATCGCGTGCAACGCGAACTTGCCGGCCAGGCGACGGAAGGCGACCGAGGCCCCCGCCAGCGGGAAGGCATCGACCACCGCCCGGCCCAGGCGCGCGGCCCGGTGCAGGTACTCGTCGGCCGGCACCGAACCCATCGAGCGCAGGTTGACCGCCAGGTAGCGTGTTGCCGCAGCTGACATATTATCGTATACCACCTTGGCCTCCGCCTCTGTCGCGCCGGTCACCAGGATGCCGAAGGGACGGCGGCCCAGTTGCTGCGCCAGGCGCTTGATCAGCGCGTAGGCATTCGTGATCGACGCGGCGCTGGTAGAGACCTGCACCACGATCTCCGAGCTCGCCATCAGCGGCAGCGGGAATTCGCCGCTTGGCCCCAGTTCGCCGTCGACCATCACGATGCCGGCCTGCCCCACCAGCACGTCGAAGGTCTTGGCCAGGCGGCGCGCGTCATTGCTGCCGTGCGGACGGCCGAGCGAAGCCACCGAAAAGCCCTGCGGCACCGCGTGCAGCACCTGGTTCAGGCCATACTCCTGGCGCGCCACGGCGGCCAGGTTGGCGGCCCGGTTCAGGCCCAGGCGGCGCGCCACGCCGTAGTCGCGTTCGCAGGCGTCGACGATCAGGACTTCGTTCCCCAGCTGGGCCAGCGAGGCGCCCAGGTTGACCAGCATGGCGCCCTTGTCGTCCTCCGGCGTGGCGGACAGAAACGTGACGATGCGCGGGCGCGGGCCCTGCAGCATCCGGCGCAGGCCTTCGGCCTGGTCGAAATCGAAACTAGCCAAGGTGCACCTCGCGCAGGCTGCGATCGTTACCGGCAGCGGCCATCATCAGCGGCAGGTCGGCATCACCGAACTGGGCTTGAGCATGACGGTTGTTGCGGAAGGCGCGGTCGACCAGCATGGCGCGGTCGGCCAGGTGCAGGTCTTCCGGCACGCGCTGGCCGTTCGAGATGTAGTGCAGGTTGAGCTTCTGGCGGATCACGACGTCGAGCACGTTGCCGATCGAGGCGGCTTCGTCCAGCTTGGTCATGATGCAGCCGGCCAGGCCCGAGCCCTGATAGGCGCGCACCACTTCGTTCAGGGTCTCGCCGGTCGAGGTCGCATTCAGGCACAGCAGGCGCTTCACGTCGGCGCCGGATTCGGAGAGCATCGCCACCTGTTCGGTCACCATCTGGTCGCGCTGCGACATGCCGATGGTGTCGATCAGGACGGTGTGCTTGTTCTTGAGTTCTTTCAGGGCGATGCGCAGGTCGGCCTCGTCCTTCACCGAGTGCACCATCACGCCGAGGATCTTGCCGTAGATGCGCAGCTGCTCGTGGCCGCCGATACGGTAGGCGTCGGTGGTGATCAGGGCCAGCTTGTCCGGGCCGTGGCGCATCACGCAGCGCGCGGCCAGCTTGGCGGTGGTGGTGGTCTTGCCGACGCCGGTCGGGCCGACCAGGGCGAACACGCCGCCGCGGTTCAGCAGATCGTCTTCGTTGGCGATGGTGGTGAGGTTGCGGGCCAGGACGGTCTTGATCCAGCGCAGGGCGTCGGCTGCGTCTTTGGTCGCCGGCATCTTGTCGATCAGGTAGCGCGCCAGGGTGGCCGAGAAGCCCGCAGCCAGCATCTCGCGCAGCACGGCGGCCTTCTGCGGCTCGCGCTGTTGCGTCGCGTTCCAGGACAGTTCGGCCAGCTGGGTTTCCATCAGGCCGCGCATGGCGCGGATCTCGTTCATCATGCCGCTCATTTCAAGAGTGGCCGATTCCTTGGCCTGGGCGATGGCGGCGCTCATCATCTGGGTCATGGCGGCCATGTCGATACCAGCTTCCTGCGCCGGGGCGCGGCGGTTGACGTAGGTCGGCGGGATGTCCGGTTCGATGGCGGGCGCAGCGCGGCGTTCCACATAAGCTTGGCCGGCGAACGGGTCCAGCTTCGGCGCAGCGGCGCGTGGCGCAGGCTGGCGCGGTTCCGGGGCGGCGGGCGCGAAGGCGGCCGGGGCGCGGCTGAAGACCGGTTCGGGGTCGAAATCGTTGTCGAAGGCCTGGAAGCTCGGCGCCTGCGGTTCTTCGATGGCCGGGGAAGCCAGTGCGGCGACGTCGTCGTTGTCGAGCGCGAGGATCTCGACCACGCCGTCCACCGGGCGGTTGGAAAGGATGACCGCGTCAGGGCCGAGCGCCTCGCGCACCTTGCGCAAGGCGTCACGGGAAGTAGCCGCTGTAAATTTCTTCACGTTCATCGTTTCTCTCCGCACTTCGTCAGCTGTACTGTTCTAGTCGTTACGAGCGCAATCGCCCATCCATAGCCAGCATTATTGGCGATGCCGTGAGGAAACCATCGGGGGAAAAGGAAGGGGAAAAAGGCCTATTTCGATTAGCTAGCGTCGCTACCAGGAGGAGCCTGATGTCGGACGACACCGGAAAGCGACACGAGACCGCCCGAATTACCGGCACCGAAGTCACCAGCGCCGGGTTTTACACTCAGTCATGCGACCCTGTTGGTCGCCAAATCCCATCCACCTACTGTACTGCCGCCAGCGCCGCCACCGATCTTCTGCTGCGTATAGCGCCATTTGATCTTCGAATACTTCAAGCTCACTTGCTCATCAAGAATGGTCCCGGCTCAATGCTCGGCTCAATTCCACCGATCAGCACCTTGTCCAACTCGATTTCGAAGTACTTGATGGGATTTCCCTGGCCATCTGCCCGCATGAATTCAAACTTGGCCTTGGGGATTGTCTTTCCCATTGCACAATGCTGCATCAGAATCGGGCTCGCGAGGTCGGCAATCTTGGTGAATGTGATCTCCCGCAGTTCCGCACGCTCTGCGGTATGTCCACCAGCAGTGGAAGCTGTAGCACTACGGGGCTGGTGAATACCTCAGTTGACCGATTGGCACTCGATCCAGTCCTTGTGTTTATCGTCCTGCGACTGACCCTTGATCCCATCTATCTGCAGATACACATCTATCGCCATTTGCGGTCTCCAAGTTCAACGGACGAGCGTCCGCGTAGCCAAGATTATTTCTCCGCCACTACCGCATGGAATTGTGAGGACTCAACAGTAAGCAGCAAGGACAGCGCTAGATTATCGTTTTCCGAATCCGCAGGAGTGTTCCATGCCGGCAGCAAACGCCTCGCCTTCCCTCACGATCGGCGCCAACGACAGCCTGAGCATGAGTCCGGGGGCACGGGCACGCATGCGCAAGCGTGAAGTCGACATGCACAAGTACTACGATGACGGCGGGCCTGGTCGCGGGCATTGCACATGGGGCGCCGGTATCCTGGCGCACCGCGGACCATGCACGAAAGAAGAGCTCTCAAGGCCAGTAAGTCAAGCCGAAGTCGATGCAGAGTATGCTCGACGCGTAGCAAAAGCAGAACGAGAAGTGCGCAGCAACGTTCGCAAGCAGGCACTCAACCATGAGCAGTTCGACGCGTTAGTGAGCCTTACCTACAATGCCGGCGCGCGCGGCAGCAGGGGCACGTATCTACTCGTCGAGAAAGGTGACTTCAAGGGGGCGGCAGACAACATCCGACAGATGACGCGCACGACTATCAACGGAAAGAAAGTTGTAGCGCGGGGCCTCATCTCCCGCCGGGCAGAGGAGAGTGCGCCATTCGCCCCGGAGACCGGAAAGAAGTAAGGAGACCCAACATGTCCATTTCACGCATTTCCACCAAGCTGCGGGCGCGATTGATTGCCATGTCGTTCGCCATTGCTGCAATGTCGCTACTGCCTGCACATGGTGCTGAGCCAAACGACGATTTGTCAGGACACTGGAAACTCACAAAAGTGCTTGACTCATCTCATATCACTGCGCTCGATGACAAGGGAGCGGCGCGGCTGGTCGGCAAGACGCTGGTCATCAGCAAGAACAAGATTTCCTTGGCTGGGGAGTCGTGCGCAGATCCTGAGTTCGAACGACACTATGAGGACACCGTTCGCTATCTGCGCGAGGAGGCGCATGCCGCTTCCGGGCGTCTCGGCTTGCCGTCCGTCGTAACAGTTGTAGACCTCGCTTGTACCGAAGCGCTAATCAAAGGCTACAACCGCATTGTCGTGTACTGGAAAGGGTTCTTTTTTGATGCGGTAAAGCTTCAGCCTGACGTAGCACCGCCGCTGCAGACGAGGCGCTAGCGCCCGAAGAGGGCACGCTGGCGATAGGCAGTCGGAACGGGCGCTTCGGCCTTCCCTTTTGCAGCTGCATGATCACCCTGCCCAGCACCACCCGCACCATGACGATCAGCTCGTTCTGCCCTGGTCCTGGCTCGCGTACTTCGACAGGCACTCGATATCAGGGAAAAAGCAGGGAACCAAGCCTATTTCCAAGACCAAAAGCGGCGCGCACGAAAGCGGAAACTCGCGACAGATCATGCCATATATGCAACAATCATCTACAACGCTGATAACTGATATAAGTAGTGTGATTACAACGCAATGTTATGGCGAGCAATCAGTTGATGAAACTCAATTGTCTCAGATTGTAACTGTGACGAATTTGATGCATACTCGGTCGTACCGGGTTTCCGGAACAATAACGAAAGGCCCAACAGATGAAGTTCAGGATACCGAAGCGTCAAGCCGGCATGTCTGGAGAAGCCTTTTTGATTACCTTCTGCAAGACGCTGGACAACGGCATCCCTGCCCTGAGGACGGCGTTCCTGATCGCAGGCGTCATCGCCGCAGGCCTGCGTTTGGGTCGTGTTGGAGATTTCCTGTTCGTCACAGGATTGTTGTTGCACTTCTCGATCTGGTTCGAGAACTGGTGGGTACAGCGGCGACGCCGCTGATACCGGCCGCCGCGGGCCGGTATCGCGGCGTGCGAATCAGGAAGACGAGGAAGCGTTGGCGCTGGCCGAGATGGCATCGGCGCTGGCACGACCGGCAACACCCCAGCGGCCACGCACGAGACGGCCATACACCACGATGTAGAGCGCAAGCTGCGCCGCCACGATCGCCAGGCTGACCGGCGCCGATGCGCCGGCAACCACACTCACCGCCACGCACATCGTCACCGCAGGAGCGATGAAGCACACCACGCTGGCATTGCGGTTCCACGGACGCGACGCGTCACGGCGGACATGCTTGAAGACGAGCCGGCGATACACCAGCGTATGCAGGTGCAGCGCGTCCGGCGCGCCCGGGCTGACGTTCTTGATCACGCGACGGCGATACATGCTGAACAGCACCTCGATGACCGGATAGCCGCAGATCGCCAGCACCTGCCATGCATTCACCGACGGGTTGCGCACCAGGAGCAGCACGGCCATCTCCGAGACCAGGAAGCCCAGGAAGTAAGCGCCGCCATCGCCCAGGAACAGCTTCCCGAACGGATAGTTCAAGGCCAGGAAACCGGCGGTCGCGCCGATGCACAGGGCGCCGATGGCCACTACCAGGTGGTCGCCATGCTGCAGACCGACAGCAGCCAGGCCGGCGGACATGATGATGATCGTGCTGCTCGACAAGCCGTTGAAGCCGTCGATGATGTTGATGGCATTCGAGCCGCCGGAGACGACCACGGCCGTCACGATGATGGCGAACGGAGCAAATGCGAGCAGCGTATCCACGCCCCACAGGTCGAGTTCGGTCACGGTCGCGCCCAGGGCGGCGCTGGCGATCATCGCACTCATGGCGGTCGCGGCCAGGCGCACCCGAACGGACACGCGCTTCGTGAAGTCCTCGATCAGGCCGGCGAGGAAAGCCGGCAGGCTGGCGAGCAGCAGCAGGCGGATATCGGCCGAATGCAGGGGGTTGACGCCAGCCGGTGCCAGCATCTGGAACAGCGCCAGGCCAAGCAGCACGCCTGCCATGACACCGATACCGCCGATGCGCGGCACCGCGGTCGTGTGCACCTTCTGCACGCCGTTCAGGTCGTGATCGTGGGAGAGTTTACCGTGCCATTTCTGCGACAGCACGATAAGCAGACACACAGCAAAACTCACGGCCAATGCCGTCAAGCCAAGCCCAAATTGTTGATATTCCAGCATTATTAATCGCAAAGACACCGAACGTGTTCAATCCAACTGAACAACGTTGGCTGATCGGGAGGTGGTTGTAGATGAGCCGCGATGACATCACGGCCCGGGAAATTTCGTGCACTGTTTTAGAGCAACGAGAATGTTATCACAAATCAACACGTTAATTTGACTTTGGGCACTGGGAACAGCCCTCAAAACAGGGGGATGATTCCAAAAAGAGACAAATCGGTAGCCATCACTGCCGTGACTACCCGGCATGCTTACATCGGCACACCCACCAGGCTGGTCACCCGGATGGTCTTGGTCTCCGGAATTTCGTTATGCGACAGCACTTTCAGCTGCGGCACCGCGCGCCGCAGGAAGCGCGACAGCAGCACGCGCAGCGGGGCCGGCACCAGCAGCACCGGGCTCAGGCCCATCTGCTCCTGCTGGGCGGCAGCATTGGCCGCCTGTTGGGCGATGGTGTCGGCCAGGCCGGGCTCGATGCCGGCGCCGTCGCCGCCCGCCCCCATCGCCTGCATCAGCAAACGCTCGAGACGGTTGTCGAGAGTCATCACCGACAGCTCGTTCGTGCCCGGGAACAGCTGCTGCACGATGGCCCGGCCCAGCGCCACCCGCACCAGGGCGGTCAGCTCGTTCGGGTCCTGGGTCTGGCCAGCGTACTCCGACAGGCACTCGATGATGGTGCGCATGTCGCGGATGTGCACGCCTTCCAGCAGCAGGTTCTGCAGCACTTTCTGCAGGGTCGACAGCGACACCACCTTCGGCACCAGGTCTTCGACCAGCTTCGGCGCGGCCTTGGCCAGGTGATCGAGCAGGTCCTGGACTTCCATCCGGCCCAGCAGTTCCGAGGCGTGGGTCGTGATCAGGTGGTTCAGGTGGGTCGCCACCACGGTGCCGGCGTCGACCACGGTATAGCCCAGGCTCTGCGCCTCGTCGCGCAGGCTGGCGTCGATCCAGGTGGCCGGCAGGCCGAAGGCAGGGTCGGTGGTGACCAGCCCCGGCAGCGTGCCGCTGGCCATGCCCGGGTTGATGGCCAGGAACTGGCCGTTGATCGCTTCGCCGGTCCCCACTTCCACGCCCTTGAGCGTGATGCGGTAGGCCGAAGGCTTGAGTTCGAGGTTGTCGCGGATGTGCACCGGCGGCGCCAGGAAGCCGACTTCCTGGGCGAACTTCTTGCGGATGCCCTTGATGCGCTTGAGCAGTTCGCCGCCCTGGGTCTTGTCGACCAACGGGATCAGGCGGTAGCCCACTTCCAGGCCGAGGGTGTCGACCGCCATGACGTCCTGCCAGGTCGCCTCTTCCGATTCGGCGGGGGTGGCGGCCGCGCCGCCGGCCGCGGCCGTTGCCGCCGCTTCCGCCGCAGCCGCTTCCTTGGCCGGCTGCTCCTTCTTGCGCTTGGCGATCAGGTAACCGCCGCCGCACAGCGCGCTGCCCAGCAGCAGGAACACCAGGTTCGGCATGCCCGGGATCACGCCCAGCGCGAAGATGATGCCGCCGGTGATATACAGGGCTTCCGGACGGGCGAACAGCTGGTTGGTCACCTGGCTGCTGATATCGTCCTCGTTGGCCACGCGCGAGACCACCATACCGGCCGCGATCGAGATGATCAGCGAAGGAATCTGGGCCACCAGGCCGTCACCGATGGCCAGCAAGGTGTACACCTCGGCGGCCTCGCCGAAGCTCAGGTCGTGCTGGATCACGCCAATGATCAGGCCGCCGATGACGTTGATCAGGGTGATCATGATGCCGGCGACGGCGTCGCCCTTCACGTACTTGGACGCACCGTCCATCGCGCCGTAGAACTCGGCTTCCTGCGCCACTTCGTTGCGGCGCTTGCGGGCCTCGGCTTCGCCGATCAGGCCGGCGTTCAGGTCGGCGTCGATCGCCATCTGCTTGCCCGGCATCGCATCCAGGGCAAAGCGCGCGCCCACTTCGGCGATACGGCCCGCGCCCTTGGTCACGACCGTGAAGTTGATGATGGTGAGGATGATGAAGACGACGATACCGACCGTGAAGTTGCCGCCGATGAGGAAGTGACCAAAGGCTTCGACCACCTTGCCCGCGGCCGCGCCGCCGGTATGGCCTTCGGTCAGGACGATACGGGTCGAGGCGACGTTGAGCGCCAGGCGCAGCATCGTCGAAATCAGCAGGATGGCCGGGAAGGCCATGAAGTCGAGCGGCTTGACCGTGTACAGCGCGGTCAACAGCACGATGACGGACAGCGCGATGTTAAAGCTGAAGAACACGTCCAGCACGAAGGCCGGCAGCGGCAGGATCATCATCGCCAGCAGGATGACGATGAAGATCGGGGCGGCGAGCGCGCTGGCGCCGCGCGACGCGAGACCGTTCGTCCATGCCGGCAGTTTGATGCTGTTCATTAGTGCAATGCTCCGTCGTTCGTATCAGTGCTGATTACGCTGGTTCTGTAGGGTGGGCGGGTCCTCCCGCCCACGCGGTCATAGTCGGCAGCAAGATCATCCGGCACGAGAGCGGAGCCGCTACCAATCACCGCGTGGGCGTCATTCCGGGCATTGCCCGGAATTACCCTGCCCACCCTACTGTTCTTTTTATTGCAAAAGTCCGTTATTCGCCCCCGGCCCTTTGTAGGCCGGGTTGTTGGGGTCCATCTCCGGCGGCACCGCCAGCTTCGTCGGACGATCCGGGTAGATGCCCTCGCCCTTCCTGTAGGCGCGCAGCTGGTAGACGTAGGCGAGGACTTCCGCCACGGCCGAGAACAGCTTCTCCGGGATCTCTTCGTCGATGTCGGTGTGCTTGTAGAGCGCACGGGCCAGAGCCGGGGCTTCCAGCAAGGTCACCTTGTGTTCAAGGCCGAGTTCGCGGATCTTGGCCGCGACCTCGTCGACACCCTTGGCCACCACCCGCGGCGCGCCCTTCTGGCCATCGGCATACTTCAGCGCCACCGCGTAGTGGGTCGGGTTGGTGACGATCACATCCGCAGTGGGCACATTCTGCATCATGCGGCCGCGCGCCATTTCGCGCTGCATCTGGCGAATCTTCCCCTTAATCTGCGGATTGCCGTCCGACTCCTTCGACTCCTGGATCATTTCCTGGCGCGTCATCTTCATCTTGTCGTGGTAGTGCCACAGCTGCCAGGGGCCGTCGATGGCGGCGATCACGCCCAGCGCGCCGGTGATGAACAGGAAAGCCTTGGCCACCAGTTCCCCCACGTGGGCACTGCCGGCGCCCAGCGGCTCGACCGCCAGGCCGATCAGCGCATCCTTCTGGCTCATGATGACCACCCAGGCCACGGCGCCGACCACCAGGGTCTTGGCGACGGCCTTCAGCAGTTCGATCAAGGCATTAGTAGAGAACATGTTGCCGATGCCCTTGATCGGGTCCAGCTTCATGAAGTTGGGCACGAAGGCCTTGGAAGAGAAATTCCAGCCGCCAATCAGGAGCGGCGAAGCGAGCGCCACCAGCATGATCAGGCCTGCCAGCGGCAGGCAGGCGATGATCACCGCTACCAGGTCGGCGGTGATGCGTTCGATCAGGACGTTGGGGTTGAAGACCTGGTCGCGGCTGAGCGAGAGGCCGGACTGCATGGCCTGCTCCAGCTTGCCGATCAGCGAGCCGCCCGTCATCCACAGGCCGGCGCCTGCGGTCATCAGGACGGTGAACGTGGCGATTTCACGCGAGCGGGGGACGTCGCCTTCTTCGCGGGCTTTCTCCAGTCTTCTGGGTGACGCTGGTTCTGTCTTTTCTGCGTCGCTGTCGTCCGCCATCTACTCTTCCCGTCGTTCTGTCTGTAACTACTACCAAAGCAGCATTGTCCCAGATATTGCTGCATGGCTATACTTTGAATAGGGGAAGGATTTGCCCGCATTCCTGGAACCTGGAAGACGGCGCGGATAACTTGTTCACAATGTGCATTCGCATGCGACGCGCATGGACATGTTGTAAAACAAGCAGATACTGTTGGCTACTTTGTCGAAATGTAACGAACGGTTCCTCTTTTTTTGATTAGGCGAAATGTTTTAGTAATATAATGTGCTTGCAATTGATACACTTGCACTTCTGTAATCTGAAAATCAAGGACCTCACATGAAAAAGCTTCTCGTTGCTAGCGCTATCCTGAGCCTGCTGTCGACCCAAGTGCTGGCGCAGAGCACCACCACCACCCCGGCAACCAGCACCACCGGCGCAACCGGCACCACCGCAACCGGCACCGCAACCGGCACCACCGCTGCTGGTACCGGCGCTGCCGCTGGCACCGGCGCTGCCGCTGGCACCGGCGGTTTCCTGGGCGGCACCGCCCTGGCTGGCCTGTCGACCAGCACCCTGGTTGCTATCGGCGTCGCTGTTGCAGCAGTCGGCGTTGCTGCTTCGGACAGCGATTCGAGCACCTCGCACGCAGCGACCACCCACCACTAATCTGGTGGACGCTCGTCGTCCTGTAGTAAAGAGAATGGCCGCTTCATCACAGACTGTGTAAATAGTCTGCGGTGCCGGTAAACCAACAAAGCCTCCCAAGGTCAAACCTGGGAGGCTTTGTTCTTTCCGGGAGCGCAGATGGCACATCGAAGAGGTGAAAGCAGGACGCAGGCAGCGTTGTTCCCCGTGATGCTGGATGAACTGGTGGGGCCCGACGCACTGGTGCGAGTGGTGGACGCCTGGATCGGGAGCCTGGATCTGGAGAAGCTGGGATTCTCGAAAACCCATGCACAGCGTATGAGCCGTCCACCATATGATCCTGCTGACCTGCTCAAGCTGTACGTGTGTGGTTATCTCAACGGCGTACGTTCGTCCCGCGCATTAGAGAGAGAATGTCATCGTAACGTCGAAGTGATGTGGCTTCTCGGCCGGCTGGCACCGGATCACAAGACGATTGCGGAGTTCCGACGTCAAAACAGCGCAGCCTTGGTCGCTGTTTCGGCAGCCTTCGTCCAGTTTGCGCGGCAGGAGAGACTTATTCGAGGTGAACTGGTGGCGATTGACGGCACCAAGATTCGTGCAGTGGCGTCAAAAAAAGCCTTGCGCAACAAGATCGATCTGCAGCGTACGCGCGAAACCATCACGGAAGAGATCAGCCAGTATCTCTCGCGCCTGGACAGCACCGATCAGAGCGAGAATGGTGAGGACGCAAACCCCTGCGCCGTGCAGTCAGCCTTGATGCGCCTGCAGCAGCGGCAAGGCGAATTTAATGACGAGATTGAGCGCTTGGAAAACAGCCGATCCACATTGTCGATTCAGGGCGAGCCGGAAGCGCGGGCAATGAAAGCCCTTGATAGCGCTCCAGGCTACAACCTGCAGACGGCTGTGGATGCGCACAGCCACCTGATCGTGCATCACGCGGTGTGCAACGATACGTCCGATATCGGTCAACTCGCTCCTATGGCACAGGGCGCTGCACAGGCACTGGAGGCTGCTCCAACCGTAGTGGCAGATGCAGGCTATGCCAATTCCCAGCACTTGCAATCGCTTGCAGACGCTGGCCAGACTGCCTACGTGGCCACGCTCGAGAAGGACAACAACCATGGCAAGGGTGAATACTACCGGCTCACGGCCTTCACCTACGACCGCGAACACGACTGCTACGTCTGTCCAGCCAATGAACTACTGACGCGCAAGCAAGTCATGCGCAAAGACAAATGCGTGGTCTACACAGCCCCCGCAGAGACCTGCGGCGCCTGTACGCTCAAGCCGCAATGTACCGGCGCCAGGCAGAGATTCGTTAGACGCCTCGACAACACCGATGCAGTTGACGCCAATGCACGTCGCGTCGCGGCGCATCCGGAGATGATGAAGCTGCGGCGCCGGACTGCCGAGCATCCATTTGCGACCATTAAGCATGAGATTCTGCGGAACTCGCGTCTGCTGATGCGAGGTTTGAAGGGGGCAGCAGGAGAGCTGAGTTTAGCGGTCCTTGCCTATAACCTGAAGCGAGTGACCAACTGGAAGGGCGCCGGCTGGGCGCTAAGCGCAGTGCAAGCCTGAGAGGCTTTGTAACCCTCGAAAAACAGATGCCCCGCTCTCGCGGGGCATCTTTTTGGCTGGCTTACCGTAGCAGACTATTTACACAGCCTGTTCATCAGCGGCCATTTTTTTCGTCCTATGCCTGGAGAAACCGGGCGGCGCCAATGGCGCCACCTTCATCAATACGTGCCACTCCACGTGAGGGCAATCTGCTTCGGTCCCGGTGCGATAGCAAAGCTCGACTTCGAATCATCCCGCTGGGCCTGCCACAGCCAACTGCCGATCGCATAGCCTACCACCCCACCGGCAACGACATCGGACACCCAATGCTTGCGGTCGGCAACGCGCCCCATCGAACCGACTGCCGCAAGGCCGTACAGCCATGGCGCATCGTACTCCTGCGCGAAAGGCGTGACGGCCGCAAAGGCGACTGCCGCATGGTTGGAGGGGAAGGAAGCGTCCGAGCGCTTGCCGCTACGGCTGAAGGTACCCAGCTCTTCGTCAGGGCGCGCGCGGCCGACGATGCGCTTGGTTGCCATCGACACGCCGGCGGCACCGGCGATTGATTGCAGCGAGATGATGCCGATGTTCTGCATGCGGCTGTCGCCGAAAGCGACCGTGGCGCCGGCGGCGCCGGCCAGCAAGACCGGCGTGGCTTTGCCAACATTACCCCATGCATCGACGACCCGCGTCTCCTGGCGCGGGCGCATGAAGCGGTCCACGGGCTTGTCGAGCAAGGCACCGGCCGCGATGGCGCCACCGGCCAGCAGGGTCCCTTGCGCCCATTGCGGCAGGGTCGGCGTGGTCGATACCGACTGCTGGACGCGCCAGCGGAAGCGCGGCCATGCGTCCGGCAAGCCACGCACCGGCTGTGCGATGGCATCGAGGTGCTGCTCGTCCTTGCGTTCCGCGAAGTTGCCCAGGCCATCATAGGCGTTCATGTCGCGACGTGGATCTTCGAACAGCTCGTACAGGTCGCCGGGGCTTCCCACCATCTGGCCGACGTCGCGCGTCCACGGCGAGAGCGCGAAACCGGCGACCGCCTGGGTATCGGATGGCAGCATGATATTCAAGGGTATCGACAGGAAGATGCCCTTGTCGCTATACGGATCCGCCGGCGTGCCGGGGCTGGTGATGTCCTTGCCATTGGTCTTCGTGTACCAGGCGCCGACTTCCACGCCCGAGCGGAAACGGCGCTTGAATTCCAGGCGTACGCCGTCGTCCTTCGCCAGGAAACGGCCGGCCCGGCCGGTCACGGTCACGCCATAGGGCAGCTGGTAATGCAGGGCGCCCAGCGCGGTCACGGTCTTGTAGTCACGCGCGCCGAACCAGCCCTTGACGTCGCGCTGCTGGAGTGCGTCGACGGTCAGGTCGGCGGCCCAGCGGCGGTCCTTCGGCAGGTACAGCACCTGTCCGCCGGCGCCACGGAACATCTCTTCGTACAGGCCGACCGAGGCCCGCGCATACCAGTGCTCGTCCAGGGTCATGTACTTGTTCAGCAGTGCGCGGTTCAGCTTGAAGCGGCCGCCGCGCTTGTATTCGGCGATATCGGTACGCACGTGCGGCAGCACGCTGTTCGACGGCTGCGTCACGCCGGACACGTTCTCGAACAGGTTCAGCTTGAGAGCGCTGTTGAAATACAGGCCTTCGCCCAGCCGTTTGTCATAGTTCGATGTGACCGCGGTCTCGTAGCGCAGCGCACCGCTTGGGTCGTTGAAGAAGAACGAGACCTTGGGCTGGAGCTTGAAGCGGTTCGCCTCGCGGTCTTCCGAACTGACCTGTACAAAGTTGCCTTCATGGCCGACACGCACCCCGAGCGCTTCCCCCTCGTCGCGCATGGCGGCGAGCATTCCTCGCTGATCATCACCGACCTTGTCGCTCGGGTTCGAATAGCGCGTCAGCACGGTTGGCAGGAAAGTCTCGCGATCGGTCAGCCCAGTCAGGTAGTCCGACAGGCGCTGGAGATCGAAAAATTCGTAGGTTGCCAGGGGCTGTTCCAGCCTGGTGTAGGTGATGTGAATCGACTTGGTCCCGGTTGGCGCGAATGCCAGCGCCGTTCGGCTGGCGCGTCCTATCGCACGCCCCAGCTCGGAAATGCGGTTATTGGTCAGCGTCAGGCGCAGCGTCGTCCCATTGATTTCAACACGGATGTGCTGGAAATTCTGCTTCACGAGGGCCTGCACGAGTTTGGCACCGTGACTGCTGTTCTGCTGCCATTCTTCGATGCTTACCCGGGCAGGCGCAGCCTTCGGCTGGAAGTAAGCCGGCTCGTACAGTTTCGGTATGAACTCGCGTTCCGAGAACGGAAAAGTAATGTATGCGTTGGCACTGAAGTGGTCACGGTGGCGGGCGATCTGCGCCCCGAGCCAGCCCCAACGATACTCTGCAGCGACGACAGGTCCCTTTCGCCGCTGCCCGGCATCGGTCTCAGCCGCACGAAAATCCTTGGGATAGTCATTGGCATCGTACTCGGCGACGAGCGCAAAGCCCGGCACCGATAGCGGAGCCCACCGGACACCTGCGAATGCACCAGAAGGCCGATTACGGCCGAATCCCAAGCTGGCTTCAATGTTTCTTGCGGCACCAAAGGTCTTCGAGGCCACCACATAATGGCCGCGGAATAATTCAGTGCCAAGCAGATCGGTCGCTCCTACTGCGATAGCCGGCATCCAGGTCGATTCCCTGATCACCCGGAGTTTTGCGTCAACTACCTTGTCCTTGTAGCGACCGTACTCGCTGCCATATTCGCCTGCGACCCTGGAGAACCCGGGTGTCCCGGTAATCGACACGTAGCGGCCTGTCATCTGCAGGAACGGCAGCGGCGTCACCGTTGCCCACAAGCTGCCATAGGGACTATCGTAACTGTAGCCGGTAGTAAGGGTCGCGTCGCTTTCGACCACGGCATTGGGCATGTTGACGTAACCCGACTGCCCTTGCACAGTCGGGTTGGCGCCAAAAGCGTTGGCGACGGTAAGGGCCAGAATGCCGCAATAGGGATATCGTAGATGGGTACGTAGATCGGTGAACAATCGAGGCTGCCTGTGGCCCTCGTGCGGGGCCGGATTGAACAGGCGCGGAGGCCTGTAGGGTCATTAATATGGCTTCTTGCCGCGCCACGATCATGGACCGGATGCGGCTTCTGCCGTTTTTGGTAACGTCTGGGAATCCGCGGGCAAGGAACCGTGCCGGCGGACGTCATCATTCAAGAACAAGTACTCAATTCGTTACCCTGGGTCATTGTACCTGCACTCGCTACCTCTTCTTGCGGTATGGTCCAGGTAGCGATCTGATAACGCAGGGATTGCAGATAAGCCGGCGCCTCGGCGCTTCCCTCGTCAGGCGCCCATGTGGCCAGCTCTTTTGCCGCCGTGGGAACAAATGGCCCAGCCTTCATTTCGAGCAAGACGGCGTTGTCTGTCAGAGCAACAACCGTATGCCATGCTCCAGGCGCGAGTTCGACGCCAACTGCCATTCCATGCGCGCCTCCATGCTTTTCAGTACCGAAACGCTCTACTGCGATGACCGATCCCTGCTCATCGAAAATCACGAGCGCAAACGCGCCGCGAACTGCGAATAGGTCCTCGGTTTTCGGGTCCAGCGAATGTCGATGAGGCCGGATATAACTGTCTCTTCCGATCGCATTGAAAAAGCGCTGGCACGGGTCTTCAAAACTTCCGTGAATATTCAGGTGCTGTCTCTTCCGCATCGATTGACGTGCTTGCTGCTCCATCGTATCGAACAGCTCGGGCGAGAACATGGTGACGTTCATGTTGGGTTTCCAGTGCAGTGCAGATCTTGTGGACAGCGGCCTCCGAAGAAAACATCGCGGTAGCCAGGCTCCTGCAGCGATTCCTCATCGCGGGGTCCTTGTCCATCTGGTCGAGCAACTGCTGGGCGAGCAGCGCCAGTGAATCAGCCGAGTGATCCGTAGCGACTGCGCCGACGCGTTGCTCCCCGATGAGATCGACCAGGTCGTTGCCCTGGTTGATGCTGGCAAGAACAGGAAGTGCTGCCTGCATATACGAAAGGAATTTGCCCGGAATGTTATGAGTCTTATGCCGCGGATCGAGCGCCACCAGCCCGACATGGCATTGTGCGTAAAGGCCTGGAATCTCGTCCGGGTCGATCTCGTCGAAAAACACGACATTGTCGAGGCTGCGAGCCCGTGCATCGTCCCGGAGGCGGCGAGCATCACTGCCGCGGCCGACGAACAGGAATCCGATGTCGGTCCTCGACTTGAGGCGTTCGGCCAGGTCGAGCAGTACATCCATGCCCTGGGCGATGCCCATGTTGCCTGCATACACGAAAACCTTGCGGCCACGCAGTGCCGTTTTGTGGACCGCGATGCTGCAACCCGCGTCAGGAGCATCCGCCAGCCAGTTGTGCAGCACTTCCAGCTCAGGTCCCTTTCTTTCTGCCTTGTTGAAATAGGCCAGGTTACCAGGTGTCTGCACGCCGATGACATCCGCGACCGAATATTGATAATTGGCGATCGCTTTGAAGAACCGGTATGGCAATCCGCGTCCCATCAGCCCCATGTCGACCGCCCACTCCGGGAAGATGTCGCGGATGATCAGGTAGCTTGGGCAACGGCTTCTGCGCTTCAGTACGCTCGCCACGGGCCCCAGGAAGATCGTTGGTGAGTACCACACCACGCCGTCCCACTGTTCGGTGGCCAGTGGCGTCTTCTTCAGGTTGCGCAACATCGCGAACGGCATGAGCAACTCGCCGATCGTGCGCCGTACATAGCCCACGTCTTTCGTCTTGGGTGTACGAAGCCGAACGATGCGCACGCCATTCCAGAGGTCGATGCGCCAGTCTTCCCGAAGTTCGGGCGATGCAACCATGACCGTCACATCGTGACCCTGTCGCACGAATTCACGCGACAGGTCACGTAACTGGACTGCGCCGGAAGAGCGCAGCGGCGGAAAAACATCCGCTACCAGGGCAATACGCATCGGCTTATCCGTGGTTGTTATTGTTTTTTCCATACGACGCGATTCACATAGTCGGTATAGCTGTGGATGATACGCACGACCTTGTCGGCGACGTTCGGCGTGCTGTAGTCGGCTACGAGTCGCAGGCTGCGGTCCGAACCGCTCAGCTGGTTTTCCAGAATCGCCAAGCCTTGCAGGACACGCTCCAGGTCCATGCCGGTCATCATCACGGCCGCCTCTTCCATTCCCTCGGGCCGCTCATGCGCTTCGCGCAGGTTCAGCGCCGGGAAATTCAGGATCGACGACTCCTCGTTGATGGTGCCGCTGTCGGACAGCACCGCACGCGCCGATACCTGCAGCTTGACGTAATCCTTGAAGCCGAGCGGCTTCATTAGGCGCACCAGCGGGTGGAAAGTCGCGCCATTCGCGTCTACCTTCTTCTGGGTGCGCGGGTGTGTCGATACGATCACCGGCAGGCCGTAGGTTTCGGCAATCGCATTCAAGGTGCCGACCATCTTGGCGAAATTGACCGGCGAGTCGATGTTCTCTTCCCGATGCGCGCTCACGACAAAGAACTTGCCGGCATCGAGCCCGAGCCGTTCGACGACGTCGGAGGCGTCGATGCCCGCCTTGTAGTGATGCAGCACTTCGTACATGGGGCTACCGGTCTTGATCACGCGGTCTGGCGGCAATCCCTCACGCAAAAGATATTCGCGCGCGATCGTGCTGTAAGTCAGGTTGATGTCGGCGGTGTGATCGACGATCCGGCGGTTGGTTTCTTCCGGCACGCGCTGGTCGAAGCAGCGGTTGCCGGCCTCCATATGGAAAATGGGAACCTTGCGGCGTTTCGCCGGAATCGCGGCGAGGCAACTGTTGGTGTCACCGAGGATCAGCACTGCCTCTGGCTGCACGTTCTCGAGAACGGCATCAACTGCAATAATGATCTTGCCGATGGTCTCAGCCGCATTGCCGCCGGCGGCATTGAGGAAATGGTCAGGCTTGCGAATCCCGAGATCGTCGAAGAAGATCTGGTTCAGTTCGTAGTCATAGTTCTGACCTGTATGCACCAGCACGTGCTCGCAGTGCTCATCGAGTCGGGCCAGTACACGAGAAAGACGAATGATTTCTGGCCGGGTACCGACCACAGTAAGCACTTTTAGTTTTTTCATATAACGGTAGAAGTCAGCGGAGCCACGCAGTGGCATGTCGCGAGAGGCGCTGGCGCCGGTTATCAGAGCGGGCAGGCGAAAGTGTCTGGCCGCGACCGGTCAAAAACTTCGTTCGCCCAGAGCATGACGACCATTTCATCGCTGCCGATATTGGTAATATCATGCGTCCAGCCAGGGACGGTTTCGACTATCTCGGGCTCGCCGCCAGTGGTCGTCAATTCGTGCGTTTCGCCGGTCAGCATGTGACGGAATTTGAAGCGCGCTGTCCCTTTGATCACCAGGAATTTTTCGGTCTTTGTATGGTGGTAGTGGCCGCCGCGAGTAATTCCGGGGTGCGCCGTGAAATACGAAAACTGGCCGGAATCCGGCGTCTTCAACATTTCGACAAACACCCCGCGCGGATCGCCATGCTTTGGAACCGGGTAGGTGAACAGCTCTACCGGCAGGTAGCTGAGGTAGGTGGAATACAGCGCCCGCAGCAATCCGGTACCGACCCGATCAGTCATCAGGGTCTCGCGACTCCCTTTGAACGCCGCGATCTTTTCAGCGAGTTCGCCGACGGTCGTGGTGTATTGCGGCGATATGGTCGCAAAGCCGGATGCGTCAAGCGCGGCATCGGCTCCGTCCATCAGTTGCACGAAGCGCTCGATGACATCGTCGACGTACACCAGCGTGACCGGTGCCGAGGGATCGTTCACCTGGATCGGCAGGCCACGCGCGACGTTGTGGCAAAAGGTAGCGACAGCGGAGTTGTAATTGGGTTTGCACCACTTGCCGAAAACGTTAGGAAGGCGGAAAACATGGACCGGGATGCCGTGTTGCCGCGACAATTCAAACAGGGCATTCTCCGCGCCACGCTTGCTCGATCCGTAGTCGTTGTCCCGCTCCGCCTGAATCGACGAGGTGTAAACGACCGGGATTTTTTTTCCGGTGGCCTGCGCCGCCGCCCCTACTGCCGCGCACAGCGCCTCAGTCAGGTCGACATTGCCCGCAATGAATTCTGCCGGGTCCTGCGGACGATTGACGCCTGCAAGATGGAAAACAAAGTCGACCCCCGCCACCAGCGACGGCAAGCTTGCCAGGTCGTCCGCACGCGTATAAGGGACGACTTCCACATCGCGCCGCTCAGCCAGGTGCAGTTGCAGGTTCTTGCCGACGAAACCGCCGGCGCCTGTGATCAGGACCCGCATGCTTATTCCTCTGCGACTGCGCGTTCGCCAGCTGCAATCCGGCGCATGAAGTCAAGCTTGAGCAACAGCTGCTTCATTCCCTCTACCTCGAGCCGGGTCGTGTTGTGCGAGTTGTAATCCTCACCGTGCGTGGTTTCGGTCAGGCGTGCTTCGCCCTGGTCGACGAACTTGGAGTAGTTCAGGTCGCGGCCATCCGGCGGGATACGGAAATAATCGCCCATATCTTCTGCACAAGCCATCTCCTCGCGCCCCATCAGCGCCTCGTACAGCTTTTCACCGTGTCGGGTGCCGATGACATTCACGCGGTGATCCGGCTTGCCCATCAGGTCGAGGATTGCGCGTGTCAGAACCTCCACCGTCGCGGCCGGTGCTTTCTGGACGAAGATGTCGCCGTTATTACCATGTTCAAACGCATACAGGACGAGGTCGACCGCGTCGGAGAGCGTCATCATGAAGCGCGTCATCGTCGGATCGGTGATCGTGATTGGCTTGCCGGTAAAAACCTGATCCACGAAAAGCGGAATAACGGAACCACGCGAAGCCATCACGTTGCCATAACGCGTTCCGCAAATCACGGTGCCAGTACCCTCCAGGTTGCGGCTGGCAGCGACCATGACCTTTTCCATCATCGCCTTGCTGATACCCATCGCATTGATTGGATAGACGGCCTTGTCGGTGCTGAGGCAAATCACCCGCTTGACGCCGGCTGCAACGGCGGCATCCAACACATTCTCGGTCCCCATGACGTTGGTCCGAACCGCCTGCATCGGGTGGAATTCGCAAGAAGGAACCTGCTTGAGTGCGGCCGCATGGAAGACGAAATCCACTCCGCGCATCGCACCCGCGACACTGCGCGCATCACGCACATCGCCAATATAGAATTTCAATTTTGGATGATTGTAGCGTTTGCGCATATCATCCTGCTTCTTTTCGTCACGACTGAAGATCCGGATCTCAGCGATACCGGTATCCAGAAATCGTTTCAAAACCGCATTGCCGAACGAACCGGTGCCGCCAGTAATCAGAAGCACTTTGTCTTCAAACATAACTTTCCTTGTTTCTCAATAACTGCGTTAAGCTTTTCCGAGCGCCCGCGAAATCAGTTCATCGCGCTGAGCCACGTTTGGATAATTGATCAGGACTGCCTTGTAGACACCCTTGAAAACGAAGAGGCTACCGGCGGACGCACCAATGACGCCGCAGGCGCCGACCAGCGCTTCAATGTCTTGCAACGAACCTGCGCCGCCCAGGATCGTGATCGGGATGCCGACAGCCGCACGCACCTTCTGTGCGAATGCAATGTCGTACCCTTTCATCTGGCCATCGTTGTCGATCGAATTGATGACGATCTCGCCTGCTCCCAGTGCTTCCATCTGCTGGGCCATCTCCAGGGCATTGCGTTTGGTGTTCTTGCGGCCGTTGTGAATGTAGACGTCGTAGTCCTTGCTGAACATGCGCTTTTTGACATCGAGCACGACGACGACGCTCTGGCGACCGATTTCCGCGGCGATGCGCGAAATCAGCTCAGGATTTTCCACGGCGGCAGAGCTTATCGCAATCTTTTCCACACCAAGCGTGATGATGTGTTTTGCCTGTGCAACAGTTCGAATGCCGCCACCGTAGCAAAGTGGCATCCGGCACTCGACCGCCAGATCCGAAATCATCTTGTAGTCGGGCTCGGCACCGTTGACAGAAGCATCAATATCGAGCACGACAAGCTCGTCGGATTCCTTTTCATTGAAGATCTTGACTGCATTGATCGGATCGCCAACGTACTTGGGATTCTTGAACGAAACCGTTTTTACCAATCCTTTTTCGTGTACAAGCAGACACGGAATGATCCTAGGCCTCAGCATAAGGCAGCTCCGCAAAATTTTTCAGGAGCGTCGCTCCGTAGTGATGGCTTTTCTCAGGATGGAACTGGACACCATAGACGTTATCGGCCGCGACGGCGCAGCTGAAATCGAGTCCATAGGATGCGCGCGCGAGCGCATGCCCCGGACTGTCGCAGTCGAAGAAAAACGAGTGCAGGAAATAGAAGCGCGAATCGGCCTCCAGACCCTTGAACAGTGACGCGTCCGCGGAAGGCACGACGTCATTCCAGCCCATGTGCGGCATCGGGAGCTGGGCCGACTCGACTGCGGACCGGAAGGACCGCACGCGTCCGGGAATCCAGCCCAGGCCAGCGCGGCTTCCCTCCTCGCTCGTCGAGGCCAGGATCTGCATGCCGACGCAGATGCCGAGCACCGGCACTTTGCGTTCCTTGACCAGGTATTCGAGCGGGGCGCGCATTCCGGACGCTTCCAGCTCTTCCATTGCATGGTCGAAGGCTCCTACGCCCGGCAGGATAATACGGGTCGCACTGTCGAGGTCCGCCGCGGAAGTGGCGCGCACGGCCTCGAAGCCGAGACGCTTGTACATGTTGGCAAACGCCTGGACGTTACCCAGGCCGTAATCGACAATGTGGATCATCGGAAAAACCTTTTTTCAAATCCGAGGCGGCGCAGGATATCCGTGCCGGCGCCGATCAGCCAGCGTTTGTTCTTGTAGTCGCGATAGGTCTTGTTTTCACCTTCGAAAATCGCACGGAGTTCCGGAACCGTCAGGCCGAGCTTGTGCGCTACGAAATCGAATTCCTGCGCCAGGAAATGCTCGTCCATTTCGGGACGCGAGATACGCTCGAGTGCCTGTTCGCGCGTCATCTGGCCAGTCATGATCAGGCTCGAAAAGTGCGCACGGCGCTTGTGGAAACCGAATTTACGCGGCAGCCAGTAGTCTTCGTAGAAACGGGTGAAACGCGACTCATGATGCTTGTGCTGGAAGCGCTTCCAGCCGAAACGGCGCTCCAGTTCATCCTCTGCGTCCTTCTTGATGAACGGCACCATATTCAGTGGCTTGGCAACTTCCATGCCGAGCACATACTGGTAGATCCCCTTGTAGACCAGGATGTCGAGCAAGGGGAACGTCTTCAGCGCGCGGGTTCCGAAACGCTTGTGGATGTCGCCAAACAGCGTCTTGTCGATGCCGAGGTAGCCGCCCCACTCTTCCGGCTCACGGCAGCATTCAGTCGAAAAATTCGAGCCAGTAATCACATATTTGATTTTATGCTGGCGCGCGAACTTGTATAACGAGGAGAAAAATGCCGCGTCTTGGGGCAAGTCCTGGTCGGGAATCTGCGACTTCAGGAACGCGACCTGCAGGTCTTTCATTTCTTCCCAGTTGACGACTTCCGTATACAGGTCGAGTCCAAGGCCATCGACCAGTTTCTCGATATTACCCACCGCCTGGTCGGTATTCCAGCCGGCATCAACGTGAAACAGCAGCGGGCGCAGTCCCATCTTTTCTTTTGCCACATACGCCGCGTACGAGCTGTCCAGCCCGCCAGACAGCCCGATGATGCAGTCGAAATCCTTGTTCTTGCCGTCCGCCTTGATCTTTTCCGCCAGCGCTGCCAATTCTGCCTGACCGCGTCCGTCGGTGTGCCAATTCGGCTTGATGTGCTGTTCGAAATTATTACAATAGTCGCACCAGCCACGCTCGTCGAACGTGATGTTAGGATCGCTGGAATCCATAATACAATGAGCGCAAATATTCGGGGCAGCTTGAGTGGTGTCCTGCATGATACCTAATCTTTATCCAATTAATTTATAATAATCAATTCATTCCCAAAAGCCGGGAAACTTACCCAGCCTCAGGCACACGCAACGGCCGGCCTGGTGAGACGCCGGCGCAAGATATTCGTCAAGGGCCGCTCGATCACGTAATGCGCCAGGATGCCGAACGCAATGGCGGTCGCGCCAACAATCAACCAGGAAATACCCGGATATTCCCGCAATCCAAGCTTGATCAACAGCTTTCCCATCAACGCGATCAGCGGGTAGTGAATCAGGTAGATCGAATAAGACGCCGACCCCAGAATAATCAGGACTTTCGGTACTTTCAACGCTCCGCCAATCTCGAGTGCCGCAAAGCCCAGGATGCCGATTGCGGCACTCATACCGAAGCCTAATACAAAGAACCAGTTCTCATTCACCCCTTGCGGTATGCTGAGGGAACCAAACACGGCGAACAGCGCAACGCCGGCCAACGCAACCAGGCCCGGCTTGAAGACCGGCTTATTCTTGTAAAGCCAAAAGCATGCAATACCGAGGAAGAACAGCAGGTTAAGGGGACTCGCAAGGTAGCTCCAGCTTTCCGGCAGAGCGGGAGAAAAACCTATCAACAACAGCCAAAGACCGAATGCCAGGATACCAATTCCACGGTTCAGGATAAGGACAGCGAAGACGCAGTAAAATGCCACCTCGTGAAATAGAGTCCACGATACTGCAAGAACGCCATCAACGCCGGCAAACGGAAGCAACGTGAAGGAACCAGCGACGACTGGTGCCGAAGTCCTCCCGGTCGCACTGTCGAGAGTCGGCAGGAGGGTGTAAGCCAGTAGTATAACGCCAGTAACTGCCCAGTAGAAGGGGTAGACCCGCGAAAAGCGTTTCCAGGCGAATCCGCGCAACGCCGCCGGCGTCCCGATGTCGTCCCAATGGCTTAGTGCGATAATGAACCCGCTGAGAACGAAGAAGAAGTGGACACCGGCAAAGCCGAAGTCGAAAAATCCGCCGACAGGTCGCGCCCCCCAATATCGCGAGTCTGCAAACATTCCCTGCATATGATAAAACAGGACCATCACCGCGGCGATCCCTCGCCCGGCTTGCAACGACTGTATCATTTATTTAACCTTAATTATCGGTAAAACCATCCCGCCCCAGCTTACCCATGGCAGCCTGCTTTGTTCAGCCGGATAAGCGTCTCTGATGCATGGCAATGCCGTCCAGGATCTGACGAACTAGCCCATCACTATTGGCAGGATCCAGATCGAGTGGATGGATCTGCGCTGGAATACCCGTTGCCTCATATTCTGTGACAAGTGTCGATGGGTAAGAGACCAGAAAATCAACTGCCGGGAAGCATGCAGGATCGTTAATCACTGTCCATTCTTGCGCTGTGGCTTTGCCAGACATGGCGGCTTTGGGGTGTGGCTTGTAATACGCTGCAAACCTTGCATGGTGCACCAGCTTGTTAATAATGGATAGATGGAGCTCTTCGCATAACGGATGGCCTACAAATAATATCTTTACCAACTTATCTGCCGGCATCGCGGTAAGTTCAATCTGCGGGCGGAAAAACGTCGTCGCGATGCCTCGTCTCGTGCGTCCCCTGCTGACGACGGCATCCATGAAAAATTTCTTCGCCGCCGCGTCATAAAGATACATCCGGCTCACGGCCCGCAAGCGGCGGTGGATCGGCAGCTGGAGCGATTCCTCGTGATCCTTTCCCAGCCCCCCCATGTACCCGTGCTGGACCAGGATCATCTCGACGCCGCTGCCGCTGCCACCATGACGACGAGTGCGCGCGCCGACTGTACTGTCGACCAGAATTGCCCAGCGATCGTAATGTTCGCACGTAATCATGGCACCGTCGAGTTTTTCAAGTGCACTACGGACGACAAACCAACGGAACGCGGTGTAGCTTTGCAGCACCCAGCGTGAAGTGTGCTTGTGACGCCACAGCACATACACCGCGGTGACCGATTTGATGAACGCCTGGAACAGGTCGCCACGGGTTAGCAGTGATGACGCATCGACATGATTTCGTTGCGGCCTGCTTTGCATCGGCACCCAGGGCACGCAAACCCAGGTGGCATCGGCGAAAAGCGGATCCTCCGCAAACGGCGATCGGCCCATGATATCTTCGACACGGTCCGACAAGGCCAGGATGTAGCTCTTGCTGTCGGCAGACATGTTCCGCCGTGGACGTGGCGCCCTGGGTGCGCGTGCCCATGCAGCGACGAAGTTCAACGAAAAAAGAAAGACAGCCCCTCCACAAAGCCACGCGAACCTGATCAAGTGCGACATTGTCCGTGTCAAGCGGGGAAAGCGACGGCCCCAGCCGATCCATTTGGGAATGCGGGGAAGATAGCCGAGAACTTCGGGACTTGTGCCAAGCAGGGAAAAGAGCCTCTCGTCGACCAATATCTCATTTTTCGTTGCTGCGACGTAATCAACAATACTTCGTTTCGCTGCAATATCCATGTGTATTACGAATTTAACTTTATTAATAGAACCTGCATTGCAGCGTCCGGCGTGATTTTTCAAGCCCGGACTGGTGGCGTCGTCGGACCTGCAATCACTGCGCCATACTTGTGGTAAATACGGACGAGAAACACAATAATAGCGAATACGACACAGGACTTGCCGAAAATGATGAGATTCGGAAAATACTCCGCACGCGGCATGTAGAACACGGTCGAAAATATCTGCAACGATACAAATCGCGCGAACGGGTTATGCATCCACCTTGGCCAGGCCGCGAAAAACCAGCCGAGCAGGACAGAAAGCAGAATGAACAGCACCGGCCCGGCCTCGATCAATTCGATCAGGTAGACGCCGCCGGTACCCCCGCCCGCCAGGTAATACTCTTCATTGAGGACATAAGTGAATATATGCTTGAGGTTATTCGAGTACATGACCTGCTCGATGGACTGAGGCGTTTCACGTAATTCAGGGTGAAGAATCACATTCAGGGGCAACATCAGATTCGAAAAAACCATCATGTTCCCGTATTCCGATATCGCTTCCTGTTCCTGGAGGTAGATCGAGGTGAGCTGAAGGGAGCGTCCCTGCGAAGCGACTGCGTCGACCACGAACTGCCCGGCCGTGGACTCGGTTGCTTCTTTCTCGCGTGTCACCGTCAGGATCAGGAACAGCGCTACCGCTCCCATCATGTACATGCCTAGCCGACCCAGCTTGATTTTTATGTTGAACCGTGCCGAGTAGAACCACCAGCAGAAAAGGATTGGAACGATCACCGCGCCCCGTGCGCCTTTCACGCCATCGAGCAGGGCCGCGATCAGGAAAAAGATCATGGCGGTCAGGAAGCGCCGCCGCGTCGTTTCGAATGCGCAGATGAGCCCGAATCCTGTGTAGAACATGTAATTGAATGGCGCGACCCATGCCGTGTTGAGGTCGGCTGCATTGAGTCCTTCGGCATACACGGCCAGATACCCGGCGCTAGCAATATGGGAAAACTCCCTATAGAGCCGATAGAACACGAACGGGAATGCAAACAGCACCATACGGTACCCGAGCTTTGCCAGCTGAGGCGCGTATGCTGGAAGCACGGAGGCCGCCGAACCACGGTTGCCGCCTGCCAAGGCATGCGTGAGGAGCGTGATCGACAGGGACAAGCCCAGCAATGTCGAGGATCGCGCGACTACTTCAACCGATAGATCTTCGACCACCAGACTGTAGAATTCCAGCGGAGAAAACGATGCAAGCGGCCAGAAAATGATATTGATGCAGAAGAATACCAGGACACTGAAGATGAAATACGGCACCAGTTCGAACGGCGGCGTTTTTCCTGCCATCGTCATGAAGAGCGCTGCTCCGACAAAAATCGGAAGCAGTATGACAGGTCCCATGCCGAGGAATTCATGATCGAAATAAGTTATTCCGAGCAATAGCAACCAGAGGAGCAAGGAGAAGCTTGAATAAGCGATATATAGGCTTCGCATATATTACGCAGCTTGAAGCTCTCTGAGAATGCGAGAATATTTATTCACAAATATTTCGGGCGACAACTTCTTTCGATATATTTCGAAACTCGCACCCGACATGGCCGCGAGATCAATCTTTCCGTCCAGGATCTGCGAAATTTTTTCTTGAATGTCTACGATGCTGCCGCCGATAAAAGCGCATTCATCCTCGCCCATGATTTCAGGTATGGTCCCGACACGGGTGGAGATGACTGGCAACCCGATCTGCAATGCCTCGATCAAGGCGATTGGAAGTCCTTCGTCGCGGCTGGTCAGGATGAAGGCGTCGGCGCCCTTCAAGTAGTAGCCTACATTGTCGGTATTTCCGACGAGCATCACCCTGCCCGTCAAACCGTGGCGTGCAATTGCTTCGGTCAGCGCAGGGCGATCCGGCCCGTCACCGACCACCACCACGCGCACTCTCTGCTTGTCTGCTTCGGGCAGTGCAGCAATCGCCTCGATAAGAAGGTCGAAACCTTTGACGTACTGTAAGGATCCAACCGCGACCAAGTTAAGGCTGTGCCGCAATTTGGCAAAACTGCCCGTCCCACCCAGTTCGAGCGCAGTGTTATATACACAATGTACGGGCTTCGATTGATACTGCTCTTTCAGCTGCCCGACCAGACCCTGGTTCAAGGCTATCAGCATGTCCTGGCGCTCCACCGCATAGCGGAATGCTCGGCGGATCCATGTTTCGTACGTGGTGTTTTTGAGGGCCGGAAACCAGATGAACAAATGACGCAAGGGGTCCGTTCCGGAGTGCAGGACAAGCGCGTGCTTTGCTTTTCGGCTGCCGAATAAGGCCGCAAAGAAGGCAGTGAAAAAGTCTTGGTGAAAAAAGATGTCCGGGCGACCGCGCAGGCGCGCTCGCAGGTAAACCACTGCCCCCCGCGAGGCCACCGAAAGGCCGAACAAGGCGAACGCGGTGATTGGACGGGAGTTCAACCACGCCTTCAGCCTAATTTTCACGGATCCGTGCAGCGGCCGGGCGCCAGCTGAAACCGCAGCAGGCGGCGTGACTTCCGGCGGGAGTCCGGTCGCCGCCGCGGCTCCGGATTGAGCAATGTCCGGAGCGTCACGGTAGCAATATGCCGTGATATCCAGGCCATTCTGCAGAAAATCCGTTTTCCGCCGGCGAAAGGTATCGATGAACGTGACAACACCGTTCTTTTCGGTGCAGTCGCTGATCGACAGGAGCGATACTTTAGAAATTCTTGTCATTTAGCTGCGTTTCACTCAGCGCTGATGAACGCTCAACCTGTTGCGCATGAGCACAAAGGCGAACGGCAGGAAAAACGCTCCGTTGTATAAAGCCATACCGAAGAAATATTGTTCGGGCGTAGCGCGCGCCAATCCCTGAAGCGCGAGCGAAATGACCGCTGCCAGCAATGATGGCCACATCAGGTCTTCTACCTTGAATGAACGCAGTACTGTTGATACGGTTGTGAGCGTAGTATTGGCCAGAACCAGAAGAGCGAGGGCAATGAATGCTTCTACGCCGAGGAACTTCAGTGCATAGACGGGCCAGAATTTAGTGACCAACATCACGGCAATCAATAGCCCGCCGACCATTGCAAGTGCAGACAATATCGAATACTGGACATTGCGTCTCCATGCAGTGAGCACCTCGCGGTATCTGTTCTGCGCAATCCACTGTCCATAGAGCGGCGCGGTTGCGGTTGAAAACGCCATTGCCAACGATGCTGCGGCGAAGAACATCGACGTCGTCAAACCCACCTGTCCGGCGATCTCGGGACCGAACACATGGAACGAATAGGGCGTGATCGAGTTCGCGGTGAAATAACCGGCAATCGCCGACACGGCAAACCGGCGCTGGGTTTTCTTCACTTCAGCGAAATTCAAGGCGCCTTCCGACACGGCATCCTTGTTGATGGCTACAAGGCTGCCTAGCTGCCTGGCGGTCGCCTGCCGCGCATACAGCTGCGACAGGAGCAGCGCGACCGGGTAGGCATACAGACCGCCAATCGTAAGCAGTACGGCAACGAACACGCCGAATAGGATGAGTGTCGCATGCGTCCTGATGAGATAGGCCTCACGTACCATGCCAAAACCCTCGAGCATCGAGAATCTGGTGATGTTGAGCATGGTAAGGCTGGTTGCCAGGACGAGCACACTCCAGGGCAGGAGCCAGAGGTCGAGGTTGGCGGTTCCTTGCGAATAAATGAAGAAAGCCGCGCCGCCTGTACCTACTAGGCCGATGAACCAGTACGACGCTTTACGAAAATAAGCCTCCGAAAACTTCCGGACTGCGGTCACGCGCGCACTGAAGCTGTCGTCCGCAGCTGCGGTGCCCGGAGCGATTCCACCTTTGATATGGGCAAAGTGCTGGATGATCAGCGCACTGATGCCCAGTTCAAACAGTCCCTGCAGGGCTGCCAGGCTCAGGAAAGTAAAGAAGTAGCCCTGCTCGACTGCCGACAGGAATGCAGGTGCGATGATCGATATTCCGAACCCTGCTCCCATGACTGCCAACCGGTTCAACACGACAATGCTCGCGCCTGACGTAAGCGATAGTTTTCCTTGCATTTCGGTTAGTGCTCGGTTGTTAGTAGTCGCCGGAGAAGACCGCGCGCATGCAAGTTAGAGAGTGAACCCGTCATCGACAACGATGTTCTGTCCGACCACGTAACGCGAATGATCGGACAGCAGGAAGGCGATGGTCCCCACCACGTCCTGTGCATCGAGCACGCCCTTGGAGAGGCAATTCTCCCGGTACTTTTCGATGAACGCCGGATTTTGCCCAGCGATGATTCCACCCGGGCTGACGCAATTGGCACGGAAATATTCGCCCGTATACGCACTCGCGTAGCTCGTCATCAGCTGCAGGCCGGATTTGATTGCCGCATACTCGACCGGCATGGTCATCGTGGTGCCTTCGTAAATCTCGAACTTCGGTGCGATGACACCATAGATCGAGGACAGGTTCACTAGGGAGAAGCGCTGCTGGCGCGTTTCGCTGTATAGAGCGCACTGCTGCATGAAGATGAAGTAGGCGCCGAGGTGCAGACCGGCGTTCTCGTGGAAATCACTGAACTCGACATCATAGAAATGCCGTCCGTAGTTCTTGTTCCTCGGATAAGCTGCATTGACGGCGCCATGAATCTCGCCGAAACGTGCATTCACCGCGGCGAACGCTTCCTGCACTTTTTCGCGCCTGGTGATGTCGAGCTCGTGCATCATCAATCGATCGGCATGATCGGGATTGATTTCAAGGGTGCGCAAGGTGTCGAGATTGATATCGAGCGCACACACCTTTGCGCCTGCTTCAAGCAGTGTCGTCACAATTGTACGGCCGATCAGGCCGGCAGCACCGGCGACCAGGAAGGTCTTGTTATCGAGCGGAATCATTGGCATTTTGGTACAGGATTTCAGCTAATTGGAAGTCAACAGCGTCGTCGATGTCGACGGCACGCTCTTTCGGTACGACGACGGACTTCACGCGGCCGTCAAATAGTTTCTTGTGATTGAGTATGAACCATGGGCGCGCGACGTAGGCAACGGTGGTAATGTCGAACACTTCAGGCGCTTCCTGGCGCCTGGCCGTATTGCCTTCGCCGAGCACGATGCGCGACCCGCCTTCGGCGTCGCGCACTACCATGTTGAAATATGGATTGCGCGACGCTGGTGTTACCGTGATGACGACATCGGTGTCGGCATCCAGGCTTCCAATGCACGCGTCGACGTCAACTTCCGATCGCAAGGGGCTGGTGCTCGGCAAGCTGAGGAACACGTCGAAGCTGCGTCCGGAATCCTGCACATGGCGGATCGCGTGCTGCCAGGCGAGCCACTCGGGGGCATTGTCAGTCGCCAGTTCGGCCGGTCGCATGATCACTTCGGCGCCCTGCTCGCGCGCTACCCTTGCAATCTCGTCGCAATCGGTTGAGACGAATACGCCATCGATCCCAGGCATGCGGCGTGCCAGCAGCAGCGAGTGCGCTATGAGAGGAATACCGCCCAGTTCCTTGATGTTCTTGCCGGGCAGGCCTTTGGAGCCGCCACGGGCAAAAGTAAACGCGAATACACTCATCTCACATCCCCTGCAAGGATATTGGCGCGTGCTGCTCTGCCGAAGCACGTATGGCCGCAATCATTTTCAATGTATACGCTGCACTGTCCAGTCCCACATTCGGGTTGGCATCTTTGCTTGCAACAGCCGAAAAATGCAGCAACTGGTCCAGGTACATCTGGTTTCGGTCGTAGCCAGTGCCGTCAAACAGCAGTTCGATGCCGGCCCTTGTTTCGAGATGGATGGTATTTGCAATCAAATCCCACACCAGGTTTCCCTGGTCGCCGACCACCTTGCAGCGGCGGGTTGCTTTGCGTTGCAAGAAGTCGAGGTGTACATGCGCGACCAGCCCGTCCGTTCGCGAGAACAGGATGTCGGCGCGGTCTTCCACGTCGATGTCGAGCGCACCTGAATTGGACACCAGGCCATAGACCCGGTCGAACTTGCCAAAGAGCCAGGTCAAGTAGTCCAGTTCATGGCTCAGTTCGAGCAACACGCCGCCTCCCAAGCTGCGCTTAGCCGACACGTTCTTGCGATAGTCGTCCTGCGGCCGCCAGTCTGGCAGGTATTGGCCCAGGTCGATGGAGATCGACCGGATTGCCCCAGCGATTCCTGCCGATACCAGTTCTTTCATCCGCGTGGCGGATGACAGGTATCGCAGGTTGTAAGAGACCTCGATGGCGCCGGAATAGGCAGACAGCTCCGCGTCGTGCCTGGCCAACTGGGCAACGGAGTCAGCCAGCGGCTTCTCGATAAGCACGGGCACTCCTTCGCGCAGGAAGGCGAGCGCATGCTCGAGATGGAAGGGCGCCGGCGAAGCGACGACAGCAAAGCGCGGCTTCCACTCGATTGCTTCCTTGACCCCCGGTAACAGGCAGGTCGCTTGGGTTTCGTGCGCACCGACGGTACGGCCCGAAGCCGAGACGCAGGCGACTTCAGCTGTCGGAAACAAGCTGCGCAAGTTCGCGATGTGACGGCGCGCGATACTGCCGCTGCCGATAACCAGGTACTTCGTCACAGCTTGTCTACCTCAGCCTGTGCACGATGAAAATCTTCCATACGGCCAATGTCGAGCCAATATTCGTGCATTGGGAACATCGTCACTTCCTGGCCTTCGGCCATTGCCTTTTCCAGCAGGGTCGGCATGTCGATACGGGTGCCTGGCGCGACGCTGCGCACGAGTTCCGGCGACACGATATAGATACCTGCATTGATGAAGAAACGCTGGACCGGCTTTTCGACCATGCCCGTCACGCGGTGCCCATCGCTGGTGATGACACCGTAAGGTACCTTTTGCTCGTATTCACGAACACACATCGTGGCCGCACTTTTGTGCTCCTTATGGAACTCCAGCAGCCCTCGATAATTCACGCGCGTGAGCAGGTCGCCGTTCATCATCAGGAGCGGAAGATCGATCTCGTCGTGCGGCAGCAAGCCTAGCGCCCCGCCTGTGCCCAGCGGCTCGCTTTCGTGCACATACTGGATGCTGACACCCCAGCGCCGGCCATCGCCGAAGTGCTTCTGGATCATCTCTGGCAGATAGTGTGTCGACACGTAAAACCGGTGGAATCCGGCTTCGATAAAGCTTTCCAGGATCAGTTCGAGGATGGCCTTGTCACCCACTTTCAACAAGGGCTTCGGGCAGTCCTGGGTAAGGGGGTACAAGCGCGTGCCGAAGCCTCCAGCCATCAGGAAAACCGGGTTGTCGAGTGGGCGATGCTGGAGCAGGTCATGCAGGGTTTCCAGACCGACCACCACGTTGTTCTCGTCAACCACCGGAAGCTGCAGCAATTGGGTGGTTTCCATGATGGCCAGCACATGTTCGCGCGTCCAGTCCAGGTGTGCGACCTGCGGCTCCTGGCACATGACAATGCTGACTTGAATATCCATCGGCAAGTGACGCAACAGTGCGCGGCGAACATCGCCGTCGGTCAGCGTGCCAAGCAGGCGCCGGTTCTCGTCAACGACAATGGCGATGCGCAGCCCGCCCTTGTCGAGCACGCGTACGGCTTCTTCCAATGGCGTCGACGGACCAACTAAAACTGTTTCCCATTTTTTCATACGTTGTGGCATAACTGTCTCAACTAGACGACGAGATTATAAAAAGACTTCTTCAAGATTCCCTCCAGCGGATAGGTGCGGAGAATATCGACGATCTTGTTGCTGGCTCCACCGTTACCGTAGGGGTTATCCACGTAGGGCAATTTGGCCTGGAACTCAGGTGCAAGCGCACTCTGCAGCGCCGCGATGATGGCCTCGCGATCGGGAGCACAGTCGATCACGCTGGTCGCGCTCAGACGCCCTTTTTGCCGATCTCCGATATTGACCGTCGCCAATCCCAGGCTCGGCGCTTCGGCCAGACCGCTGGACGAATTGCCGACGACGGCGTCGACCACACGCATGCACGAGAGATAGCGCAACTGTCCCAGGGAGGTATAGGCACGCGTATGCGGACGCGTCGCCACATATGCCTCGACCAGCTCGATCAGCTCGCGCCCGCCGGTATCTGCGTTGGGCATCGTGAAGATGATGTGTGTATCGGCCTGTGTGTCGAGTGCCATCAGCAGCTCCGCCATTTGCTGGCTAGAACTCTGCCCTTCAAGGGTGACAGGGTGGAACGTAACCAGCAAATTGCGTGGCCCGAATGTGAAGTCGAGCGAGGCTTCGAGTTCGGCGCGTCCCATCGGTTCGATCTGCTTGATGACGTCGATCCCCAGGCCTCCCACCAGGAACACGCGTTCCGGCTGTTCGCCGAGCTGGATCACGCGGCGCCGGTACTCCTCGGCCGCCACGAAATGCAAGTGGGACATCTTGGTCACGGAATGACGGATCGCTTCGTCAAAGGCTCCCTCCGTCGTTTCACCACCGTGCAAGTGGGCAATCGGGATGCCGGCAATCAGCGCAGCGGCCGCGGCGGCAAAAATCTCGAACCGGTCTCCCAGTACGACGATGAGGTCGGGACGCAGGCGCGCATAGGCGTCAGCGAAGCCGATCAGCCCCAGGCCCATGCTTTTCGTGACGGCGCTCGAAGAATCGGCGCTGAGCAGCATCTCGACCCTGGCGTCGATCGCGAAGCCGGCCTGTTCGATTTCACGGTAGGTAAGGCCGAACTCCGGCGACAGGTGCATGCCTGTGGCAAGCACCTGCAGGTCCAGGTCGGGCGCGTCCGCAATCTGCTGCATGAGCAGGCGCATCAGGCCGAATTCGGCGCGCGTGCCGGTGACGACACAGACCTTGCGGCTCATAGTTCGATCAGCTCGTCGCGTTCGAAATCGCGGCGCGCCGAGCGGCCCACCACGTCGTCCCAGCGCATCGGTGAAATGCCGGTACCCGGCCGCTTCGCCGTCAGGTTGTCGGCACTGAAGGTCTCGCCAGCACGGATCGGACGGCTGGCCACCAGGGACTTGCGTGCGATCGCACGGTTCTTCAGTTCCGACGCGCTGGGGCGCTTGATGCCGTCTCCGAGCGCACGCTCGACGTTGCGGATACCGTCGACCATCGCCTTCAGTTCATGCGGCTCCAGGCTGGCCTGGTGGTCCGGCCCCGGCAGCGTGCGGTCGAGCGTAAAGTGCTTTTCGATCACGGTCGCGCCCAGGGCCACCGCAGCGATCGGGATCTCGATACCGCGCGTGTGGTCGGAGTAGCCGACGTTGACACCGAAGGCCTGCTGCAGGGCGACCATCGCGCGCAGGTTGACCTCGTCCATCGGGGCGGGGTATTCGGTGGTGCAATGCAGGACGGTGACCAGCTCGCGCGGCGTACCACCCTGGATAATGGCCTCGAGCGCCGCCTCGATATCGCCGAGGCTTGCCATCCCGGTCGAGACGATGACCGGCAGGCCGAGGCGCGTCATGTGGCGCAGCAGGGGCAGGTTGGTCAGCTCGCCGGACGGGATCTTGACCTGGTCGAGACCGAGTTCGACCAGCATGTCGAAGCTGTCGACGTCGAATGCCGTCGAGAAGAAACCGATGTTGTGGCGCTTGCACTCCTCGATCAGGATCTCGTGGTCCCGGCGCGAGAGTTCCAGCTTGCGCACCATCTCATACTGGCTTTCGTCATTGCCCGTCGTGTGCTTCTGGTACTCGGCCTTCGGTGCGTCGGCAGAAATAATCTTGCCGGCCACAAAACTCTGGAACTTGACGAGATCGGCGCCCGCTGCCGCGGCGCTCGCCACCAATTGCTTCGCCATTTCCATGTCGCCGTTGTGGTTGACTCCAGCTTCGGCAATGATCAGTGTCTTCATTTGATTCTCCTTGCAGGAACACCTGCATATACGCCATGCGCTTCGCACGGACCAATCACCACAGCGCCCGATCCGATCACCGAGTTGTTTCCGATGATTAATTTGGACTGTGCGTTTCCCTGGTTGATGACCGCGCCCGCCCCGATCCAGCAAGCGGTTTCGAGATGTACATTGCCGGAAACGCAAGCTGCCGGCGCGATGTGAGCGAACTCGTCGACAATACAGTCATGGCCGACGGTCGCGTTCCGGTCGAACACGGTAAAGTCGCCGACCTGGATGCGATTGCTGAGCCGTACGCCGGCGGCGACGATCACGCCGCGGCGGCCCTTCACGGCCTCCCGTTGCCCGCGGCCGAAACTGGCCGCCGGATGGATCAGGTTGGCAAATTCCAGTGCCGGATAGCGGCCGACCAGCCGCTGCCGGACACCCTGGTTTCCGATCCCGACCGCGAAAGGAATGTCCCCGTACTTCCCGGCCTCTTCCTCGACGATCACGTCGTCGGACCCGTCCCAATGCGCCAGCTCGGCCGCGTCGCGCGCGACGAACAGCGGCCGATATGACAGTTCCCATGCGATGTCCGCCACTTCGCGCGCAAAGCCCGATGTGCCGAAAATGCCGATACGCTTCATCGGCACAGTCCTGGAATCACGCTGCTCGGGATGTTGACGACCCGCTCTTCCAGCCAGTGGGCGTTTGGGAGTGCGCCGGCGCGCGCGTTCGCATGGAAGGCCAGGCGGTTCATCAAGGCCCAGATCGGGCGCGTCATGACGCCGCTTTCGTTGGTTGCTTTCAACAGCGCGTCACGCTGGCTGCCATCCTGGCAGATCACCGCATTGAGCCAGTAGTTCGAACGGCATTCTTCCGGCTCGGTCAGGAAGCTGAGCTCGCTGCCGCGGAAATGTTCCGCATAGCGCTCCGCCAGCTCGCGCTTGGCCTGCACGAAGCTGTCGAGCATCTCGAGCTGAGCGCAACCGAGCGCCGCATTGAGGTTGGGCAGGCGGTAGTTGTAGCCCACCTCGTCGTGCACGTATTCGTAAGGGTGCGGAATCTTGGCCGTGGTCGTCAGGTGCTTGGCGCGGGCGCCGAGGGCCTCTCCGGCCAGGACCATGCCGCCACCGCCGGTGGTGATCACCTTGTTGCCGTTGAAGCTGAGCGTGCCGAGCAGGCCGAAGGTGCCGGTGTGGCGGCCCTTGTACAGGCTGCCGAGCGATTCGGCGGCGTCCTCGACCAGCGCGAGGTTCCATTGCGCACATACGGAGACCAGGCCGTCGATGTCGGCCGGGTGGCCGAAGGTATGCATCGGCACGCAGGCACGTACCAGCTTGCCATCGGCTTTCGTACGGCACTGGCCGTCGGTGTCCAGGCGGGCGTGCTCGTCCAGCCATTGCGCGAGCGCGACGGCAGACAGGCCCAGGGTATCGCGGTCGACGTCGATGAACACCGGTTCGGCGCCGCAATAGGCGATCGCGTTGCAGGTCGCGACAAAGGTCAGCGGCTGCGTAATCACGAGCTCGCCCGGCTGGACGCCGGCGAGCTTGAGCGCCACGTGGAGGGCCGCTGTACCGTTGACCACCGCGACGGCACGCGGGCTGCCGGTATAAGCGGCCATGTCGCGCTCGAAGCGGTCGACATACGCACCGACGCTCGAGACGAAGGTCGACTCGATCGTATCGGCAACGTATTCGCGCTCGCGCCCTTGGAACAGGGGCGCATGCAGCGGGATGAACTCGTTGGTGCCGTACTGTTCGCGAACGAAGCTGATGAGGGATTCGAACATGTCAGACGTTGTAGATGTTGGCCTTGTACTTCGCCAGGTTTTCCGGGCGCACGAACCAGTCGATGGTGGCCTGCAGGCCGCGGCGGATATCGAATTCCGGCTCGAAACCGGTCAGTTCGCGAATCTTGGTGTTATCCGCCCACAGGCGGAACACTTCCGATTTGCCCGGGCGCAGTCGCTGGTCGTCGGTCAGGAATTCGACGTCGCTCTGCATCAGTTCGCGGATCAGGTTCAAGGTATCGCCCACCGAGATCTCGAAATTCGAACCGATGTTGACGGTTTCGCCGATCGCGCGCTCGCAATTCGCCAGCGCCAGGAAGCCGCGGCAGGTATCGGCCACGTAATTGAAATCGCGGGTCGGCGTCACGTCGCCGAGCTGGATCTGTTTCTTGCCGCTGGCGATCTGGCTGATGATGGTCGGGATCACGGCGCGCGCCGACTGGCGTGGCCCATAGGTGTTGAACGGCCGGGCGATCGTCAGCGGCAGGTCGAAGGCATTGAAGAAGCTCATCGCCATCGCGTCGGAACCGATCTTGGAGGCGCTATAGGGCGACTGCGGCTGCAGGGGGTGCTTTTCATCGATCGGCACGTACTGCGCCGTGCCATACACTTCGCTAGTCGAGGTGTGGATGACCCGCTTCACGCCATTATCCAGTGCGGCCTGGCAGATGTTCAGCGTGCCCTTGACGTTGGTGTCGACGTAGCTGTCCGGCGCCACATACGAATACGGAATCGCGATCAGCGCGGCCAGGTGGAAAACGGTATCGACGCCTTTCGTGATGTGCTTGCAGTAGTGCGGATCGCGTACGTCGCCGTTCAGGACTTCGATCTGGTCGCGGCAGGCTACGTCTTCCAGCCAGCCCCAATAGTTAAAGGAGTTGTACTGCGACAGGGCCTTGACCTGGTAACCCTCGCGGACCAGCAATTCGGTAAGGTGCGAGCCGATAAAGCCGTCGGCGCCGGTAACAAGAACAGTTTTCATCGTTTTTCTTTATTTCATTAATTCAGCGATTGATTTGCGGAAGCGGCACGGGCGGCCGAGCATTCCATTATTTGGCGCGCAGCAGCGAGCGCAACTCATCCAGGCGCGCGGACTTGCCGGGGGCCTGCATCACGCGCTGCCGCAACTCGAGCAGGAAGGCCCCGACGAGCGCCGCGAAAAAGGCGAAGAATGCGCACATCAGCACCAGCATGGCGCGCTTTGGCTTGACCTTCTTTTCCGGCTCGATGGCGGGATCGAGCACCTGGATGATCGATGGGTCCTTTGCCTCGTCGAGCCGCGCCACTTCATACTGCTTGGCGAGCAATTCGTACAACATCTGGTAATACTTGACGTCCCGCAGCACCTTGATGTTTTCGAGTCCAACCGGCGTCCCGCCGGCCGTTCCACCTGAAGGGCCGGCCGAGCCGGTCCCCGCCCTGCCGTTTTCCAGGCGCGACAGTTCGGCGCGCAGGCTCCTGAGCTCTTCATCCAGGCGCAGGTAATCGGGGTGAGTCGTGGTGACGAAGGCGCGCACCGAATTCAGTTCGATCTCCTTCGCCGATGCGCGCGCCCTGAGGGCGGCAACCGTTTCCATCAGGGCCCGGCTGTCGGCGTCGACACTGATCACGCCGCGGGTGTCGAGTGCGCTCTTCATCGAGACTTCCGCCTTCGACAAGTTATTCTTTGCCGCTTCGAGCTCGCGCTCGAAGAACACGCGGCGTTGGCTTGCCTCGGTAACGGCCAGCAGGCGCGTCAGGTTAAGCAGTTCGGTAACGTAAGCGTTGGCGATTTTCGCCACGCGCTGGCGGTCCTCGTCCTCGACCTCGATCGTGATCAGCCCGTCCTTCCCGGAAGTCACCGTCGTATTCGCTGCCAGTTCGCGGCGCGCGTTTTCCAGCGATTCGGTGTCGTACGCATCCTTCAGCTTGAACTGCGCGACCAAGCGATCGGCCACCGTCCGGCTCTTCAGCATGGCAACGTAGAGGTCGTTCGGATTTTTCAGGCCGGAGATGCCAGCTGCCATGCCGGCCGCCCCTCCAAGCTGCGACAGGAGCGCCGCGGCGCTGGATTGCTGCTGCTGCGGAGGAAGCAGTTTTGCGCCGGCCTTGTAAACATTTGGCAAAAGAAAGCTGAGTGCCGCAGCAAGGACTGCAACAGCGATCGGCAAGCCGATGATCATTTTCTTGTGCTTCGCCAGGACAATTAGCAAGTCCAGAAGGCCGAACTGGCTTTCCCCCTGCTTTTCCGGACTCGATAGTTCCACGTGCAATTGACTCATGCTTTGCTTAATTATGTCGATGAAGTTTGCTGCTAATTTAAATGCCAGAGATCAGTCGCGCAGGGTCTTGATCGCTGCAGCACCCAAACCAAAACTCGAGAAGATCTGCGCCCATTCGCGCGTCCCCCTCATGAACTTCGTCCATTTCGTCTCCCTGTCAAACTTCTCGGGAATGACCACACTGTCTCCCGGCATGACTTCCAGGCCACCGATACTGCCGAAGAGCCAGTTACCAGACTCGCGTGAGATCACGCTGCCATCTGCCCGGATGACAAAAGTCTCATCCACGTCTGCGTCGGAAGTCACCCCCGCTACTTTCAGGTAGTCCTTGACGCGTTCATTCGGCTTCCACAGGACGGAAGACTCCACGTTCACCGCGCCGATTACATGGACAAAGGCCGGCGTCGCAGGCACCACCACGCGGTCGCCGTTCTCCAGCTTGACTTGCGGCAGACGGGCGAAGGACCGTTCCTTCGGATCCAGATTGAAGGCGATCCGGCCAGTCGGCTTCAGCTGGCGGAACTGTAAGATCTTTTGCCGGGCCAACTCGGCCTGGGCCTGCTGCTGCGCTGCGATGACCTGTGGATTTACCGAAGCGAGCGCCTGTTGATTGGCGACGGCCTGGCTCTGCTCTTTGGTGAGCTGCGCCTCGAGGCGGCGTGCAGCCTTTTCCAGGTTGATCTCTTGCTCCTTGCGTACGGTATCGCGATGGAACGCAGTACCGAACAAGTAAGCATTCGCGGTCGGACCACCAGCCTTCGCCAGCAAGGTCTGCAAGGTGTCATCCGCCCCCATTTGATACACCCCGGGAACCTTGACTTCACCTTCGATGCGCACCAGCACGCGGCGCTTGTTCATGGGGACAGCGACATCCTGCTGCGAGAAGACGGTTACCGTGTCACCCGGCTGGAGTTCGATGTTGTCCGCCCCTGCCGGGTTGGCAAATACGTTGCCCAGGTTGAACGGGACCAGGGTGACCGACAGGTCCTTGCGATTAATGCGCTCAACCACCGCGTAATCCCAGTTCACCTCATCCACCAGGTTGCCGACGCTGGCCGCAATCGTGTCGACGTGTTCGTTTGTCACCTGCTCGTCCTGGCCGGTGGCGATGACCTGGTTCTGCCGCTTGACGGAAGCACGCGTGATCAGGTAATCGCGGCTCGGGATCAGGTCGCTGATGCGCATGCCCGCCTTGAACGGTGCGCGGACCGGCTGGTCGACATTACCGCGCAGGATCACTGCGTTCGAAAACTCCGGCGTGATCGAGGTAATGTTCAGCACGTCGCCGTCTTTCAACGAACGCTTCAGGCTGGCGCTGTCGAGTGCAAACTGCTCGACGCTGCGCGGGCGGCTCTTGCTTGGATCGATGCGTTCGAGGAAAGCACGGCGCGGGTCGGCAACCACCGGCATGCCGCCGGCGAAGTCAAGCATCGATTCGATCGTGTCGCCGCCAGTCTTCAGCTCGTAGATTGCCGGGCTGTTGACCTTGCCGACCAAGGCAATGTAGCCCGTTGCCGCTGGAATGTAGATCGAGTCGCCGTCGAGCAGCTTCACGTCGGCTGACTTGTCGCCCTTGGCGATGAAGGCGTACAGGTCAAGCTCGGCCACGACACGACCGGCGCGTTTTACCTGCACGCGTCGCATGCTGCCGTTGGCATTGGGGCCACCGCTTGCGAACAGGGCAGTCACGAGCGTCGACAGGCTCGACACGGTGTAGGTACCCGGACGCTTCGCCTGGCCGACGACGTAGATAGTGATGGCGCGCAGCTGGCCGAAGTTCACGTTGACGGTAACACCCTTGTAGAGCTTGGCCACCGCGCTGCGGATGATGTCGTCCGCATCGCCCGCCTTCACTCCGGCCAGCACCACCGATCCGATCGTCGGGATCGTGATCGTACCGTTGCGGTCGATGGTGGCACGAAAATCGATGTCGATCGTGCCCCAGCCACGGATCAGCAGCTCGTCACCCGGACCCAGCACATACTCCGAGGGGACCGGCGAGTTGAGGATCGGCGCGAAGGTCGACGGCGCATTGGCGAAAAAGCTGGAGCCGAAGGTCGGCAGCTCTTCGCCGACGCTGTCGAAAATGAATTTCTGGAATTCGGTCAGGACCTTGACGTCTTCCTCCTGCTGGCCTTCACCCCAAGAGGCCTTGGGGGCTGCGCCGGGGAATGCGCCGAGCGCTGCGTCAGGAGAACCTGGCCGGCGTGGCGCAGTAGCGCCACCGGCACGGCTACCGGCAGCGGTAGCGCCAGCATTACGATTGGTGATGGAAACCCGACGAGGGGTAGTGGGCGAGGCCGGCACTGCGGCAGTGGCTGCCGGGTCAGGGATGTTTTGACCAAACATTTCGTCTGCGCGAGGAGTCAATTCTTGCGCAGACGCAATGGTAGCAACAGCGCTGATGGCCAAGGCCACTGCGCGAGACGAAAACTTGGACATATGGTGAATTGTGGGAAGCCAGACGGTCGAATAACCTGGAATTATATTCGTTCGTGGCAAGACAGTGAACCTAAGCAACTAGAGATGCGAAAGAAAATCCCGTACACGCAACAAATTCTCTTTATTACAACAAAAATCACCTATCAAATGTGCATATGTTGTAATGCCTCAACGAAAAATTAGTAATTGAATGGACAACATCGCCGTTACATTTGGTGAATATCTCGCAACTCGAAATTATTCCATAACCTATTATTATGGCTTGCCAAAACTGGATCAGTCGGCTGGAGGCGTACAAGGGATGACGGGAAAGCTTCGAGCCGCGGCGGGGACGGCCAATCACGGGTCATGCCCAGCCACTACCCGACAAAGTATTCGGCCTCATCGAACCGTACACCTTTGGCATCTTTCGGAGATACCAGGGGCGCGCCGGTGATCGGCCAGTCGATGGCAAGCCGTGGATCATTCCAGGCAATGCACCGTTCATGCTCGGGCGCGTAGTAATCGGTCAGCTTGTAGACCACGTCCGCCGCGTCCGACAAGACCACGAAGCCATGGGCGAAACCCTCCGGCACCCACAGCTGCGCCTTGTTTTCTGCACTCAGGAATTCACCCACCCATTGCCCGAACGTGGGCGACGATCGCCGCAGGTCCACGGCAACGTCGAACACGCTGCCCGCGACAACGCGTACCAGCTTGCCCTGCGTCTGGCGCACCTGATAATGCAGGCCGCGCAAGACGTTTCGTATCGAGGTCGAATGGTTGTCCTGCACGAAGTTGACGTGACGGCCAAGCGCTTCCTCGAAACGGGCGAGGTGGAAGCTCTCGTATACCATGCCGCGCTCATCGGCGAACACGCGCGGTTCGATTCGCAGGACGTCGGGAATGGACAGGTGCGTGATCCGCATCAGAATACCTTTTCGCTCAGGACACGCATCAGGTACTGCCCATAGCCATTGTTCTGCATTGGCGCGGCCAGTTCGGCAAGCTGCGCGGCGCTGATCCAGCCCATGCGGTAGGCGATCTCTTCCGGGCAAGCTACTTTCAGGCCCTGGCGGCGCTCGATGGTGGCGATGAACTGGCTCGCGTCGAGCAGGGACTCGTGGGTACCGGTATCGAGCCAGGCATACCCGCGGCCCATGATCTCGACATGCAAGCGTCCGAGCGCCATGTAGCTGCGGTTCATGTCCGTGATCTCGAGTTCGCCGCGCGCCGAGGGCGTGAGCGAACGGGCTATCTCGGTCGCGTCGCCATCGTAGAAATACAGGCCCGTAACCGCATAGTTCGAGCGCGGCACGCGCGGCTTTTCTTCCACGCTGACGGCGCGGCCTTCGGCATCGAACTCCACCACGCCATAGCGCCCCGGGTCCTGCACGTGGTAGGCGAAGATGCTCGCATCGCTGCGGGCGGAGGCGCGGCGCAGCATGTGCTGCAAATCATGTCCGTAAAAAATATTATCGCCGAGGACAAGCGCAGAAGGGCTGCTTGCAAGGAAGTCCGCGCCCACCAGATAGGCTTGGGCGATGCCGTCGGGCGAAGGCTGCACGGCATACGAAATGTTCAGGCCAAACCGCGTCCCGTCACCCAGTAACTGCGCGAAGCGCGGCGTATCCTGCGGCGTCGAGATAACGAGGATATCCTGGATACCGGACAGCATGAGCGTGCTGAGCGGGTGATAGATCATCGGCTTGTCGAAAACCGGCATCAGCTGCTTCGATACCGCCAGCGTGGCCGGGTACAAGCGCGTGCCACTGCCGCCTGCCAGGATAATGCCTTTACGCTTGCTCGATTCCATCATGGGTATGCTCACAGGTTTCCACTTTCCGCCAGTTCGGCAATCAGGCGATCGATGTGGTGGCGCCAGTCCGGCAGCGCCAGTCCAAACGCCGTACGAAATTTGCTGGTATCCATCAGTGAATTGGCTGGACGCGGCGCGGTTGCACGCCATGCCGCCGTGGTAATAGGCAAAATCTGCTTGGGCCTGGCCTGAAGCCGCGCGCCTTGCGCCAGTGCCTGCGCCACGACGTGACACGCGTAAGCATGCCAGTTGGTCTGGCCCGACGCCGCCACATGATAGGTACCCACCAGCTCCCCTGCCCCGACACCGCGCAAGGCGATGTGCTGCAGGGCCAGCGCAGTAAGGTCGGCCAGCAACTCGGCGCTGGTGGGTGCCCCAAATTGGTCGGCAACGACCTCGAGCTGTGGCCTTTCCCTGGCCAGCCGGAGAATCGTTTTTGGAAAATTCACGCCATGCGGCCCGAATACCCAGCTGGTGCGCAGGATCAGGTGGCGCGCGCCGCTTGCACGGATACGTTCTTCGCCTTCGAATTTGGTACGACCGTAGACCGACAAAGGACTGGCTGCGTCGTCCTCGCGGTAAGGCTTCTCCTTCCTGCCATCGAACACATAGTCGGTGGAATAATGCACCAGCCAGGCGCCGCACGCTCGCGCTGCCTCGGCCAGCACGCCGGGGGCTAGCGCATTGATGCCATGGGCCGTGGCTACGTCGCCTTCGGCACGGTCGACCGCCGTATAGGCGGCCGCGTTGACGATGATATCGGGACGGTAGTCGCATACGCTGGCATGCAGCGCCTCAGGATTGCCGAAGTCAGCATCAGGCCGGCCGAGTGCGCGCATTTCCCCGAGCACCGACAGCGACCGTTGCAATTCCCAGCCGAGCTGGCCATTTTTGCCGAACAACAGGATTTTCATGGACGCGGATGTCCATCGGCGTACTGCTTCTCGACCCAGTCGCGGTAGGCGCCGCTGGTCACATCCTCCACCCAGTCCTGGTGCGTCAGGAACCATTCGACAGTCTTGCAGATACCGGTCTGGAAAGTCTCCTGCGGGCGCCAGCCGAGCTCACGCTCCAGCTTGCCGGCATCGATGGCGTAGCGGCGGTCGTGTCCCGGCCGGTCCTTGACGAAGCTCACCTGGGCAGCATAGGTCACGCCGTCGGGTCGCGGACGCAATTCGTCAAGGATCGCGCATACTGTGTGCACGACATCGATGTTGGCCATCTCGTTGCATCCGCCGATGTTATAGGTTTCCCCCGGCGTACCGGCCTCCAGGACGCGGCGGATGGCGCTGCAGTGGTCGAGCACGTAGAGCCAGTCACGGACCTGCCGGCCGTCGCCATAGATCGGCAGCGGCTTGCCCGCGAGCGCATTGTGGATCACGAGCGGAATCAGCTTTTCCGGGAAATGGAAGGGGCCGTAGTTATTGGAGCAGTTCGTGGTCAGCACCGGCAGACCGTACGTATGGTGCCAGGCATGCACCAGGTGGTCCGATGCCGCCTTGCTGGCCGAATACGGGCTATTCGGTGCGTAGCAATGCTGCTCGTCGAAGGCCGGTGCATCCGGAGTGAGCGAACCATATACCTCGTCGGTCGACACATGCAGGAAGCGGAAGCCAGCCTGTACCTCGATTGCCAAGCCGCTCCAATAGCTGCGCACCGCTTCCAGAAGCTGAAAGGTGCCCACTACGTTGGTGTCGATAAAGGCTGCCGGACCGGCGATCGAGCGGTCCACGTGGCTCTCGGCTGCAAAGTTCAGCACAGCGCGCACCTGGTATTCGTGCAGCAGACGCGTCACGAGGTTGGTGTCGCCAATATCGCCGCGCACGAAATGGTGGCGCGGGTCGCCGTGGACGGCAGCAAGGTTGTTCAGGTTGCCCGCATAGGTCAGCTTGTCGAGATTGACGACCGGCTCGTTGTGATGCGCCAGCCAGTCGAGCACGAAATTGGAACCAATGAAGCCGGCGCCACCGGTCACAAGGATGGTCATACGTTACCAGGTTGGTTGAATGCGGGCATGCGCCCGCCAACCCGAATTATGGCGCGTTTGGACCCGCGGCGGGAAGTCAGAGGCCGCGTTGAATCAAAGAAGAGTCGGGCTGGCCGATCACGTCATCGGACAATGGACCGGACGGCCTGGTTCGGCGCCGCCGCGCCCACCACGCCGACACCACGAAGGCATACACCGACAAGTACAGCAGGAAGCTGGCCAGCACACCCTGCAGCATCGCTTCCGGCACGGCGGCAAAGCGCATCGCCATCATGGCCGGCACCAGCGCCACCACCCAGCAGACCGGCGACACACAGGAGTTGCGCAGCGGCGCCGGCAGCGCATGCAGGAAGCGCGCCACGAGCGCGGTCTTGACCAGGCTGTGCAGGTGCCAGCTGTCCGGGTGGCCCGGATGGCGGCGGCACCACAGGCGGCGCAGGATGGTGAACACGGTCTCGAACACCGGGTAGGCGCAGGCCAGCAGCGGCGCCCAGGGCGACACCAGCGGATTGCGGTTGACCAGCATCACCGACATCCAGGCCAGCAGGAAGCCGAGCAGGTAGGCGCCGCCATCACCGAGAAACAGTTTACCGAAGGGGAAATTGACGACGAAGAAGCCGGCGGTCACGGCGCACACCACGAAGCACAGCTGGGCCAGGTGGGGGTCGCCGGCGTCCTGGGCGATGATGCCGAGCGCCGCCATGCCGATCAGCACGGTGCCGCTGGCCAGGCCGTTGAAGCCGTCGATGATGTTGACCGCATTGGCCACGCCGCCCACCGCGACGGCAGTAAACAGGACCGCGGCCGGCAGCCAGGTCAGCATCATGTCGAGCGGAGCAATGCCGATGTGCAGCAGGGTGACGCCGGTCACGCTCCAGCAGCACACGCCGCTGGCAATGGTGGCGAACAGGCGCGCGCGCACCGAGACCTTACGGGTCAGGTCTTCGGCCAGGCCGAACACGAAGGCCGGCATGGCGGCCACCAGCACCGGCAGCAGCAGTTCCTGCTGCGCTTCGGGCAGCACGCCGAGCGACAGCCACAGCCCCAGCATGATGGCGGCGCCGCCGATGCGGGGCGTCGGAGTGATGTGGAATTTCTGCACGCCGTGCGTCGCGTCCAGCGAATAGCGTCCGTGCCAGCGCGTCGTGAGGACGAGCAGCAGCGAACAGACGAGCGACACGGCAAAGCCAAGCTCGAGGGCAGTAAATGGCAAATTAATAATACTCATAGAACCACTTTGTTAACTCGTCAATTCTATCGCATTTCAATTTAACTAACGCCCAAAGTGTTACAGACTGTTTCCTTGACGGACGCTGCAACTTATTGATCTGTCGAGCCAATTTTTCGATTCTATGGACGTTGATATCTCGCAATCAATCATTCTGAAACTTCTCCTACTATTCTCGACAATTCATTAAATCTTTATTCTTGGCAATTATTCTTAGCGAATACACCCAAGGATTCAGGAGCCCGCATGGTCTTCAACCGCCGCATCGACTACCCTCGAGCCCTGCTCTTCTTCCCTGTTCTTGTGTTTTGCCTGTTGCTTGCCTTCCCCGCAGCAGGTGCGCATGCCCAATCCGCCACCGTCCTGGCCGAGCTCCGCACCCGCCAACTCGAGGCCGAGGCACGCCAGGCCCTGGCCGAAGCCGAACGCGCCGAACTGCTGGCGCGCCTGCCGCCAGCCCAGTCCAAGCCGCTGACAGGCAGCATCGACACCCGCCAGTTCGGCGCGGCCGGACTGGTGCGCGCCTTCGACCTGGCGCGCGAGCTCGCTGCAACCCTGTGTGCCCGCCTGCCTGCCGGCCGCAGCGCCGCCCTCTACGATCCGGCCACGAGCCAGGGCATGGTAGCGGCGCGCAGCGTCGACAGCGCCCTCACCCGCTTTTCCAACGACATGGCCGAGCGCAACAAGGCCTTGCAGCGCTACCTCGACACCCAGCGCCCGCCGGGCTCCGGCGCGGCGGCGCTGCCGCTGGCCGTGCTCACCATCGTGCCGGCGACGGTGCGCGCGGGTGCCGACATCGCCGCCCTGCTGCGCAGCGACGTGAGCGCCACCGGGATCGGCTATGGCGAAGGGGCGCGCAGCCTGTTTGCCAGCGCCCTGGCGCAAACCTGCCCGGAGCGCATCAGCGGACTCGGGGCAGGCTACCTGGGAGAGCTCGACTGGGCACGCTACGAAAAACTGCTGGGGCGCCTGAATGCCCTCGCCGTCCACCGCGCCGCCTACGCCCAGCGCATCGCCGAGCTGCAGGTGCTGCTCGATGCCGCCAAGGGCGAGCAGAAGAAGGAAATGGCCGCAGTCAGCCAGGCGGCGCTGGCGCAACTGAAGGTGGTGGATGCCTTCGTCGACTCGCTCAAGGCCGGCGAAGCCAGCGACAGGAGCCCGCTGTTCAATGCCGCGCGCTTCCTCGGCTACAGCGAGCGTACTGCCGGCAGCCTGGTGCTGGACGCCGAGCTGCGGCTGGAGGGCATGAGCATCGTGAAGGAAAACCTGTTCACCGGCCAGCAGCTGCGCCTGTCGGGCGTGGCCTTCCTCTGGTACCGGCTGCACGAGCCGGACGGACGGCTGCTGGCGGCGGAGACGCTGCGGCGGATCAGCAGGCCGGTGGAGGTGGATTTGCGTGGCGAAGGGGCGCCGGATTCGTTCTGGTCAGGCCAATAACCGGATTTTGTAGGGTGGGCAGGTTTCCTGCCCACGCGTTAAACCAGTTGCAAGATCATCGCGTACGGTTTTTTCTCGCCAACTATCGCCGCGTGGGCGGGGGACCCTGTATGGCACAGGGACATGGGTTACACATGTCTAGAGACATAGGTGACACATGTCGAACCATTCTACGCCTTAATCCTGAGGTCGATTTCTGCGACTTTTCGCGTACAGAACATGACGTCGA
>NZ_JNNN01000048.1:0-23909 GCF_000735635.1 Massilia sp. LC238
TTTTGTGCACGCGCTGGCCAACCACCGGAGCTTCCCCGGCCTCCTTCGTCGGCGGCGTCAGTTGTGTATAAGAGCAGGGGCGTGGTGGCGGCCGGGGCAGGAGCGGTGGCGGCCTGTGCGGCCGCCGCGGCCGGGACGCTGTCCGCCGGTGCCGGGCCGGGCGACTGCACCGGCGCCGAGACCGGGCCGGACGGCGCGGGACGGGCCGGCGTGGCCGGGCGGCCGGTGGTGGTGGCGCCGCGCGGCAGGGGCTGGGTGTCTTGCGATGCAGTCGCCGGAACCGGAACCGGTGCGGTGGCCGCAGGGGCGGCGGCTTCGCTGGGCGGGGCGGCCTGCTGCGTGGCCGGCGCGGCTTGCTGTTGCTGGGTGGCCGGGGCCTGGTCGGCGCCGACGGGCGCCGCACAGGCCGCGAGCGGCGCGAACAGCAGCGTCGCCGCGAGCCGGCGAATGCGATGAGCGACGTTGCTCGAGGTCATTTATTCAGTTTTCTGATCCGTTCCGATGGCGTAATGATATCAGTCAGACGGATACCGAACTTGTCGTTCACGACCACGACCTCGCCCTGTGCGATCAGGCAACCATTGACCAGCACGTCCATCGGCTCGCCGGCCAGGCCGTCGAGTTCCACCACGGAGCCTTGCGCCAGTTGCAGCAGGTTCTTGATCGCGATCTTGGTGCGGCCGAGTTCCACGGTCAGCTGGACCGGGATGTCGAGGATGAAGTCGATGTCGTTCGGCGTGTCGTTGCGCGCGCCCTTGTTCGAGAAATCCTTGAACACGGCCGCGGTGGCGGTGGCCTGCTGCTGTTGCTGGCGTTCGAGCGCCGCCGCTTCGGCCGCGGCCTGCTCGGCAATCGCCGCGCCCCAATCGTCGTCGAGTGCGCTCTGGTCATCCTGGGTATCGGACATGGTGCTCTCCTGTTGCTCGCCGGCCCTTCAAGCCGGCGATTCGTTCTGTTATTTGAAGTTGTCGCTGTTGGCGAGCAGCTTCTCGACCTTCAGCGCGTACTGGCCGTTGAAGACGCCGTAGCTGCAGTCCATCACCGGCACGCCGTCCACGGTCGCCTGCAGGGTTTCCGGGACCGTGATCGGGATGATGTCGCCGATCTTCATGTTGAGGATCTCGTCGAAGTTCGCCCGCCCTTCGCCCAGCACCGCCACCAGCTCGACTTCGGCGACCTGGATCTGCTGGGTCATCAGGCGCACCCAGCGCTTGTCGACTTCCAGGGCTTCGCCCTGGATGCTCGAGGTCAGCGCGTCGCGGATCGGCTCGATCATCGAGTAGGGCATGCAGAAGTGGATCTGGCCCGACACCGAACCGAGTTCGATGGTGAAGGTGCAGGACACCACGACCTCGTTCGGGGTCGCGATGTTGGCGAACTGCGTGTTCATCTCGGAGCGGATGTACTCGAACTCGATCGGGTACACCGGCTCCCACGACTTGGCATAAGCCTCGAACACGATGTCGAGGATGCGCATGATGATGCGCTGCTCGGTCTGGGTGAAGTCGCGGCCTTCCACGCGGGTGTGGAAGCGGCCGTCGCCGCCGAACAGGTTGTCGACCAGCAGGAACACGAGGCCCGGGTCGAACACCATCAGCGCCGTGCCGCGCAGCGGCTTCATGTGGATCAGGTTGAGGTTGGTGGGGACCACCAGGTTGCGGATGAACTCGCTGTACTTCGAGACCCGCACCGAGCCCACCGATACCTCGGCGCTGCGGCGCAGGAAGTTGAACAGGCCAACCCGCAGATACCTGGCGAAACGTTCGTTGATGATCTCGAGCGTCGGCATGCGGCCGCGGACGATCCGCTCCTGCGTTGCCAGGTTATAGGTGCGTACCCCCGAGGTGTCTTCAGGCGCCGCAATGTCGTCCTGATCGCCGTTGACCCCTTTTAAGAGGGCATCGACTTCTTCCTGTGAGAGGAAATTATCGGCCATGGTGCTTCAGTTACTGGATGATGAAGGAGGTGAACAATACGTCGGTGACGTCCTGCTCGTCGCCGTCCTTGTCGAAGGGTTCCTGCACGATCGCCTGGATTTCGGCGGCGAGCTGCTGCTTGCCCTGGACCGTGCTGATTTCCGATGCCCGCTTGCCCGACAGGAGCAGCAGCACGCGGTTGCGCACGATCGCCATGTTGTCCTTGACCAGGGTCGCCTGTTCGGTGCCCGCCACCTGCAGGGTGAACTGCACCTGCAGGTACTGCTCGCCGTTTTCCGGCTGCAGGTTGACCGTGAAGGCCTCGACCGGCACGTACTCCGGCTTGACGCCGGCGTCCTTCTTTTTCTTCTTCTTCGATTCCTTCGGGCTCTCGTGTGCGGCCGCCCCGTCGCCGCCCTGCATGAAGTACCAGGCCGCACCACCGCCGCCGCCGAGCAGCAGCACGGCCGCCGCCGCGATCACGATCAGCTTCTTCTTGGAGCCGGCCGGAGCTGCCGCTGCGTCCGCCTTCGGATCGGCCTTTGGTTTTGCTTGCGCCATCGAGATGCCTCTTTACTGCCTAAAAGAATGATTCCGTCATTATGGCATTATCGCGGGGAAACCCAACCCGCCAAGCCCGGAAAAGAGGGGAGAAGGGGTAGTAATCCGGGTGATTGTTGCACCTGCGTCTTGACGGTTTGGTAGGGTGGGCGGCTTTGCCGCCCACGCGGTGATAGTTAGCCAATGAAATAACGAGCAGGCCGATCTCGCTTGGTTTGAACGCGTGGGCGGGAGACCCGCCCACCCTACGATATAAATTAAGCAAACGTATCGACCAGCCCGTTGTCACCCAGGCTCACGGTCCGGGTAGCCGGCCGCGCAGCGGCGTCATCGCCCACCGCCACCGTCCCGCCCGCGTTGCCAGGACCGCCACCGTTCCCATGGCGGCGCTCGCCATCCTGCTGCGCCTGGCGCCCGTCCGGCATGCCGGCATCGACGGTCGCGTTACCGAGCGCGATGCCGCTCTCGCCCATCATCTCGCGCAGGCGCGGGAGGGCGTTTTCCAGGGCTTGCCGTACCTCCTGCTGGTTCGACGAGAAGGCCACGCTGGCCCCGTCGTTGGTCACGTTGAGCACCACCTGCACCGGACCGAGGTCCGGCGGGTTCAGCGTCAGGGTCGCGGCCTGTTCCTTGCCCACCATGTAGACGATGCGCTGGCTGACCTGGTTATCCCAGGCCTGGGTGCCGAGGCGTGCCGGAATGCGGTCGCCCGGCATGGCGGCCGGGTTCGGCAAGCCCTCGAGCTTGGCGGCCTGGGCCTGCAGCTGGGTGACGGTCGGCAGGGGCGCCTCGAGGTTCGCCGCGGTGTTGGCGGCGGCGTCGCGCAGCTGCGGCTGGGCCTTGCCTGCATCCAGAGGCACCGACGCCTGTGCCTGCGCGCGCAGGTCGGCGCTTTCCTGGGCCGTGGTTTGCACGCCGGCCGCCAGCGAGAAGCCGGCCGCGTCGCTGTCGGCGGCGGCCAGCGGATCCGCAGCCGCCACGCCGCCGTCCGCGGTCTCGAGTTTCGCGAACGCGGACTGGAGCGCGGCGAGCTGCAGCTCGGCGCCGCCGGCCGCCGTTGCCGCTTCGGCCGCGACCGGCGCGGCCGCAGGGGCCTGGGTCAGGGCGGCCATGAAGGCGAGCATGTCGGTCGCCGGCGTGGTGGCCGCGTCGGCGGCGGCGCTGGCGGATTCGGCAGCTGCTGCCGCGTCCTTGGCCGGGTCGCCCGATTCGGCGCTGGCCGCCCCCTGCGCCGTTGCCGGCGCATCGGACGATGCTTCGTTCTGCTTGGCCGGCTCGCGTGTTGCAGGTTTCGGTCCCTGGGCTGCCGGCTTGTCGGCCTGCCTGGCGGGGGCCGCCGGCTTGCTGGCCGGCGCGGCGGCCGGCGCCGGCGTCGGGGCCATGGTCGGCGCCATGGCGCGCGACAGCGTGGCGCTGAACTGCCCGGCTTCGGGTGCCTGCACGCCGGCTGCCGGGTTGCGTTGCGGCTGGGCCAGCGCGCTGGCGCCGGAGACCTGGAACGGAAGGGTGGTCGTCTGCATCGTCATGGGGACATTACCGTTGTTTGTAGCGGGCGCCACGGGCTGCGTGGTCGTCCATCAGTTTCTGGTCGCGCTTGTTCTCGATCGCCAGCGCCTCGCTTGCGGCGCGCTCGTTCAGGGTGCGGTAGGACAGGCGCTTGCGCTCGCTTTCCTGCCATGCCTTCTTTTCCACGTCCGCCTTGTACTGCGCGTGCTTGATCACTTCGCGCTGGCCTTGAATAGCGTTGTCCAGCTTGCCGATGAAGGCCACGAAGTTGTGGTACGCGAAGGGCGTGATGCCCGCCATCTGCGCCGCGTCGAGCTTGCGCACATACTCGTCGCGGTAGCCATCCAGCATGACCAGCTTCTGCTCGGCTTCCTCGACCGCCTTGAGGGCGGCGCCCAGGCGCTTGGCGATCGCGTCGGAATCGCGCTGCGCAAGGTCGATCAGGGTCTCGAGGGCGGAAGAAGTGGCCATAATGGGTCAGAGTATAGTTCCGCCCGGCAAATTCCAATCACTGGAATAGAGAGCTTAATTGCCCCAAGCTTTCCAGCATGCCCGCGTTGTCGTGGATTTCCTGGCACAGGAATTGTTCGATCTGCTCGTGCTTGGCGATCGCCTGGTCCAGCACCGGATCGCTGCCGGCGGCATAGGCGCCCACGCTGATCAGGTCGCGCGAGCGCTGGTAGCGCGAGTACAGCTGCTTGAGCTTGCGCGCCGCCAGCTGGTGCTCGTGCGAGGTAATCGAGTGCATCGCCCGCGAGATCGACTGTTCGATGTCGATCGCCGGATAGTGGCCGGCTTCGGCCAGGTGGCGGTTCAGGACGATGTGGCCGTCCAGGATACCGCGCGCCGCATCCGCGATCGGGTCTTGTTGATCGTCGCCCTCGGACAGCACGGTATAGAAGGCGGTGATCGAGCCGCCGCCCTCGACCCCGTTGCCGGCGCGTTCCACCAGCACCGGTAGCTTGGCGAACACGGAAGGCGGATAGCCCTTGGTGGCGGGCGGCTCGCCGATCGCGAGGGCGATCTCGCGCTGGGCCATGGCGTAGCGGGTCAGCGAATCCATGATCAGGAGGACGTTCTTGCCCTGCTCGCGGAAGTGTTCGGCGATCGCGGTGGCATAGGCCGCGCCCTGCAGGCGCATCAGGGGCGGGGAGTCGGCCGGTGCGGCCACCACGGCCGAACGGGCGCGGCCCTCCGGGCCCAGGATCTGCTCGATGAATTCCTTCACCTCGCGACCCCGTTCGCCGATCAGGCCGACGACGATCACGTCGGCGGTGGTGTAGCGCGCGATCATCCCCAGCAGCACCGACTTGCCGACGCCAGTACCGGCGAACAGGCCGAGGCGCTGGCCGCGGCCGACCGTCAGCATGGCATTGATGGCGCGCACGCCCACGTCCAGGGTTTCCGAGATCGGCGCGCGGTCGAGCGGGTTGATCGGACGCGCGTTCAGGGGCCCGACTTCGTCAGTGCCGAGCGGGCCCTTGCCGTCGAGCGGGCGGCCGGCGCCGTCCACCACGCGCCCCAGCAGCTGCATGCCGACCGGCAGGTGGCGCGCGCGGTCGCTCGGGCGGCGCCGCGGGTGCTGCACGGTGCCGGGCTTGGGCAGCGCGGATTCGACCGGGAACACGCGCGAGCCCGGCACCACGCCCTCGACGTCGCTCTGCGGCATCAGGAACAGGCGCTCGCCCTCGAAGCCGACCACTTCGGCCTCGATGCGCTGGCCGTTGGCCACCGGGATGGTGCAGGCGCTGCCGACGGCCAGCTTCAGGCCTACGCATTCCATCACCAGGCCGGCCACGCGCGTGACGCGGCCCGAGACCTGCATCGGCTCGGCGAAGCCGACCAGGGAGTCGCAGTCCTTGATGAAGGACTTCCAGCGGGCGGTGTGGCGGTCAGTCGTTGTCGTCATTTTGTAGGGTGGGCGGCTTCGCCGCCCACGCGGTGATACGTGCAATATGATATGTCGCGGCCGTGCCGGCGGCGGTTGACCGCGTGGGCGGGAGACCCGCCCACCCTACGAAAGCCAGTCAACGTTACTCTGGAGGGCGTGAGTAAGCCGCGCCCAGCGCGCCTGCGCCTGCGCATCGATCTGGTTGCTCGCGGTATCCACCTTGCAGCCGCCGCGCGCAAGCAGGGCGTCTTCGACGATGCGCCAGCCGCCCTTGACCAGTTCCTGCCCCATGGCCTGGCGCACGATCTCGGCGTCTTCCGGGTTCAGGGTGAGGGTGGCCGGCTGGGCCAGCACCGGCAGGTAGCCGATCGCTTCCTGCACCACCGGCAGGATCAGTTCCGGACGCACCTCGAAGGCCGTGCGCACCATGCCGCGCGCCAGGCGCAGGGCCAGTTCCAGCACGTCGTGGGCGATGGTCTCGTCGGCCTGCATGACGGCCTCGCTGAAGGTCGCGGCGATCGAACGCAGGTGTTCCAGCTCGCTTTCCGCTTCGGTCTGGCCGGCCCTGGCGCCGTCGGCATAACCCTGGGCATGGCCGGCGGCGCGGCCTTCCTCCAGGCCTTCGGCATAGCCCTCGGCGCGCGCCTGTTCGCGGATCGCTTCGATCTCTTCGAGCGTCGGCAGCGCCACGTGCGGGACGATCTCGACCGGTTCCGGCGTGGGCGCCGGCGGGGGAGGGGCCATGGCGGCGCGGCGCGACTGGGTGCTCGGGCGCTCGTCGCCGAACGAGGTCATTTCCCAGCGCTGGTAGGCGCTTTGCTGTTCCTTCGGGATCATCAGATGAACGAATCCTCGCCTTTACCGCCCAGCACGATCTGGCCCTCATCCGCCAGGCGGCGCACGATCTGCAGGATCTGCTTCTGCTGGGTTTCCACTTCCGACAGGCGCACCGGACCTTTCGACTCCAGGTCTTCGCGCATCATCTCGCCCGCGCGCTGCGACATGTTCTTGAAAATCTTCTCGCGCAGGTCTTGCGAGGCGCCTTTCAGGGCGATGATCAGCATCTCGGACTGCACCTCGCGCAGCAGCAGCTGGATGCCGCGGTCGTCGATGTCGATGATGTTGTCGAACACGAACATCTCGTCCATGATCTTCTGCGCCATGTCGTTGTCGTAGTTCTTGATGTTGTCCATGACCGCCGCTTCCTGCTCGCCGCTCATGAAGTTCAGGATCTCGGCCGCGGTGCGCACGCCGCCCAGCGAGGATTTCTTGATGTTCTCGTTGCCCGACAGGAGCTTGGTCAGCACGTCGTTCAGTTCGCGTAAAGCGGCAGGCTGCACGCCGTCCAACGTAGCGATGCGCAGCACCACGTCGTTGCGCAGGCGTTCGGTGAAGTGGGCCAGGATTTCGCAGGCCTGGTCGCGCTCGAGGTGCACCAGGATGGTGGCGATGATCTGCGGGTGCTCGTTGCGGATCAGTTCCGCGACCGAGGGCGAGTCCATCCACTTCAGGCTTTCGATGCCCGAGGCGTCCTTGCCGCCCAGGATGCGGTTGAGCAAGACGGCGGCCTTGTCGTCGCCCAGCGCCTTGGTCAGCACCTGGCGGATGTATTCGTCCGAATCGAGGCCGACGTTCGAATGCAGGTTGGTCTCTTCGACGAAGGCTTCCAGCACCTTGACCACTTCGGTGTGCTGCACCGACTTCATCTGGGCCATCGCGGCGCCGAGCTTGAGCACTTCACGGGGGCCGAGGAATTTCATCACTTCGGCCGCTTCCGCTTCGCCCAGGGCCAGCATCAGGATCGCTGCCTGCTGTACGCCTTCCTTGTCCTTGTCACTCATTTGATCCCAACCATGCCTTGATTACGTTTGCAACGATCCGCGGGTCTTCGCGGGCCAGGTCCTGCGCCATCTGCAGGTTCGCCCGGTAGCCCTGGGCGCGGCGTTCGACTTCCTGTTCCTCGAGCTCTTCCGGATCGGGCTCGCGCTCTTCTTCGGGAATCTCTTCCTCTTCCGGTTCCGGTTCCGGCGGCAGGGCGGTGACTTCGTCGAACTTCTTGATCGCCGGGCGCATCAGCGGCAGCAGGATCCGGTAGTAGAGGAAGGCCAGCACCGCGAACAGCAGCAGGTACTTGCCGATCTCCTTGGCCAGCGGCAGGTTGGCCGGGTCGCGCCACCAGTCGAGGCTGGGTGGCGTGTCGTCCGGGCGGTCGACGCCGTCGAACGGGGCGTTGGCCACGTTCAGGGTGTCGCCGCGCTGTTGCGAGTAGCCCATCGCCTGCTTCACCAGCTCGTTGATCTGGGCGACTTCGGCCGCTGCCAGCGGTTTCACGATGATCTTGCCGGTCTTCGGGTCGACCGAGCGGCGGTAGTTCACCACCACGCCCACTGTCAGGCGCTTGATGCCGCCCATCGGGCGCTGTTCGTAGCGGATGGTCTTGTCGACTTCGTAGTTGGTGGTCGCGTCCTTGCGCGTCGGTCCACCGGCTGCCGGAGCCGCGCCGGCTACCGGCTGGCCGTCGATCGGCGCGGTGGCCACGCCCGGCGGCTGGTTCGACAGCGCGCCCGGGATGCCGGAAGCGCCGCCGCCCGGCTGCGTCGATTCGGAGGTCTGCTGGCTGCGGATCGCCTGCGGTTCCGGCGGCGAATTCGGCTTGTACATCTCGGCGGCGGTGTCGACCTGGGCGAAGTCGATCTCGGCGGTCGCTTCGGCGCGCACGTTTTCCTTGCCGACCAGCGGGGCGATGATCGACTCGACCTGCTTGATGATGTTCTGCTGGACCTGCTCGACGTACTTGAGCTGGGTGGCGTCCAGGCCCTTGTGGCCGGGACCCTTGTTCGAGGTGTCCGACAGCAGGTTGCCGTTCTGGTCGACCACGGTGACGTTGCCGACGGTGAGTTCCGGCACGCTCGAGGCGACCAGGTGGACGATGGCGCTGACCTGGCCCGGGTCGAGCGCGCGGCCCGACTGCAGGGTCAGTACCACGGACGCGGTGGGCTTTTGCTGGTCGCGCACGAAGACCGAGGGCTTGGGCATGGCCAGGTGCACGCGCGCGGCGCTGACCGGGCCGAGCGACTGGATCGAGCGCGCCAGTTCGCCTTCCAGCGATCGCTGGTAGTTCACCTGTTCCAGGAACTGCGACACGCCCAGCTTCTGGTTTTCCATCAGTTCGAAGCCGACGTTGCCGCCCTTGGGCAGGCCTTGCGCGGCGAGCTTCAGGCGCAGGTCGTGGATCTGCTCGGCGGGCACCAGGATCGCGCTGCCGCCATCCGAGAACTTGTACTTGACCCCCATCTGGTCGAGCGAGGCGGTGATGGCGCCGCCGTCGCGGTCGCTGTAGTTCGAGAACAGCACGCGGTATTCCGGCGCCTGGCTCCACATCCACAGCGCGATCATGATGGCGCTGACCAGCGCGATCCCGCCGCCGATGGCGACGCGCTTGCCCATGGTGGTCTGCAAAAAGCCCTGTTTCGCCTCTTGTTCGGGCGCCGGGGTGTCGATCAGTTCATCAGCAACTGCTGCCATGGTCGGTAAGTGATGGGGGGAATAGGGAGATTAGCCGCAATTATGAAGCCACAGGGCAACATTCAAACCCTGAAATAGGGGTGGAAATCCATGCTTCTTCACGCGAGGAATTTGCTGGGGCACTGGTAATCTGACAGCCTGAACAAAGTGGATGACCTCACGGGCAGGAGAATGCGATGAGTATTGGCGGAATCGGCGGCATCGACAGCAGCCGCATCCAGGCGATGATGGAACAGCTGAAAGCCGCGGCGACCAAGCCGGCGGCCGGCCCGGTGGCGCCTGCCGGCCTGGGCAATGTTGCGCCCCAGGGCGGCGTTGCCAAGCTCGACTTCGCCGATGCCCTGAAGACCTCGCTCCAGCAGGTCAGCAATACCCAGAAGAACGCGGAAGAGCTCGGCAAGCGTTTTGCGATGGGGGATGATACCGTGAGCCTGTCCGATACGATGATCGCGATGCAGAAATCCAGCATCGCTTTCCAGGGAACGGTGCAAGTACGCAACAAACTGGTGTCAGCCTATCACGACATCATGAACATGCAGGTGTAAGCCTGACCATCCGTGCAAACGCGACCGGCCGCATGGCCGGTTTTTTTATTGCTGAGCAGATTTACGAACTGGGGTCAGGTCTGACATTCGGACACGAGCTCGAGCGTCATCGAGGTGTACTGCTCAGGCCGTGTCTAAATGTCAGACCTGACCCCGTCTAGAAGGCTCAGGCCGCCTGCGATTCCTTGCGATGGAAGGTGACCGGAATGCTGCCGTCGCGCGGCGCCGGTTCCGGCAGCAGCGAGGCCAGGGTATGGCGGTCCAGTTCGGCGAGATAGGCCGAGGTGGCGTTGGTGAGCACGCCCTTGAGCGCACAGGCCTTGACCAGCCCGCACGGGTTGCCGCCCGGGTCGAAGCATTCGGCCATGTAGAAATCGCTCTCGCTCTGGCGCACCACCGCGCCGATGTTGATGTCTTCCGGTTTGTGCGCCAGGCGGAAGCCGCCGTTGCGGCCGCGGATGGTCTCGATGACGCCGTTGCGGCCCAGCTCGTGCACGACCTTCATCAGGTGGTTCTTCGAGATGCTGTGCAGGTCCGCGATTTCCTGGATCGTGACGAGCCGCCCCGGATTGCTGCCGAGATGGAGCAGGGTCCGCAAGGTGTAGTCGGTAAAGGAAGTCAGGCGCATATCGTGGGAGTATATCCCATGCATCCTCTCGGTGTGCATAAGCTGACTATGCGGATGGCATGCATATTGACCGGTCATTACAAACCATTACTTGATTTGCCGTTCTTGTCGTTTCAATATGTCGGCTGTTGGCCGCCCGAGGCCGCCGTCGTCTGCCGCCTTCTGCCGGAGTATGCACATGCAACCGATCTCTTCCGCCGTCCATATCATGCACGCCGACCCGATCATGACGGTCGGGCTGCATGCCGTCCTGGCCGACCAGCCCGGCCTGCGCGTCACCACGCACCTGGCCCAGCCCGAGGCGCAGCGTGTCGCGCGCGTGCTGGTGACCGATTACGACACCGGCATCAAGCTGGCGCGCAAGCCGCCCGCCGGCAGCCTGGCGCCGGTCGTGCTGGTGGTGACCCAGTTCGACAAGGAGTGGGAAGTGCGGCTGGCGATGGATGCCGGCGTGGCCGGCTACCTGCTGCAGTCCTGCGGCACCGACGAGCTGGCGCACGCGGTCGCGCAGCTGGCGCGCGGCCAGCGCTACCTGAGCGAGTCGATGACGCGCAGCGTCGCCGACAGCCTCACCCGCGAATCGCTGACCGGGCGCGAGACCGACGTGCTGCAGCTGCTGGCGCAGGGCTGCTGCAACAAGTCGATCGCGCGCAAGCTGGGCATCGGCGTGGGCACGGTGAAGACCCATGTGAAGGGCGTGATGAGCAAGCTGGACGCCACCGCGCGCACCCATGCGGTGGTGGTCGCGACCCAGCGCGGCCTGATCCGCCCCGGCGGGGCCGGCGCAGCGGCCTGAATCACATGCCCGGCGCCGGATGCTCCGGCAGCGGGCTGCGCAGGCTCAGGTTGATCGCGTTCCAGCCGCGGATCGCGGCAATCGTATAAGCCAGTTCCGCAATCTCCACATCGCTGAAATGTTCGCGCAGCGCCGGCCAGGCGCTGTCGGTGTCGTCGCGTCCGGGCAGGGCGTTGACGGCGTCGGCCCAGGCCAGCGCCGCCCGTTCGCGCTCGCTGAAGAAGGGCGCCTCGCGCCAGGCGGCGAGCGCGTTCAGGTGGCGCGGATCGAGTCCCTGCCTGACCAGGTCGCGCCAGTGCATGTCCACGCAGACCCCGCAGCCATTGAGCTGCGAGACCCGCAGCTGCACCAGTTCCACCAGGCGCGCGCCGAGCGAGCTGTTCCTGGTTGACTGGGACAGGGCGATCATCGCCTTGAGGTTGGCGGGGGCCAGGGTGTAGAGGGGGATGCGGGCAGCGTGCGTCATGGTGGCGGTCCTTTCAGGATGGGGAAGGCGCCCGTTACGCCCTCCATGCATCCAAGACGAGCCGGCGCCGCATGGTGTGACATGCGGCCGGTTTTTTTTCAGGCGCCGAGCAACACCCACTGCCCCGCGCGCTCGTACGCCGCGCGGTTCTTTCCGGCCTTCTTGGCGGCGTACATGGCCGCATCGGCGCGCGAGAGCAGCTGGTCGGCGCTCTCTCCCGGACGATGCAGCGCCATCCCGATGGTGGCGCCGGGCTGGGTTCGCCCTCCCGTCTCCGGGTAGGGCTGGCCGGCAAGCCGCAGGATCGCCTGCACTGCCTCGATCGCCGCCGGCCACGACCCATGCAGGCGGTCGAGCAGCACCACGAATTCGTCACCCGCCAGCCGCGCCACGATATCGGCCCGCCGCACCGCCTCGCGCAGGCGGCGGCCAAAGGCGATCAGCACCGCATCGCCCGTTTCATGGCCGCAGACGTCGTTGACCGCCTTGAACCCGTCCAGGTCGATGAACATCAGCACCGGCGGATGCGGCGCGCGCCCGGCCGTGTCGATCGCGTGCTGCAAGCGGCCCATGAATTCGTAGCGGTTGGGCAGGCCGGTCAGGAAGTCGTGGGTGGCGCGGTGGTGCAGCTCCCAGGACAGGCGCCGCGTCCTTTCCTCGGCTTCGATCTGCTCGGTGACATCCCGTCCCGAGCAGAACATGCGCCCGTCGCCAGCCACACTGGTGCTCCATTCGATCCAGCGCCAGCTGCCGTCGGCGTGCAGGTAGCGGTTGCGAAAACCCAGCACCGTTCCTCCGCCGGCCAGTTCGCCGGCTTTCTCCAGGGTGCGCGCCCGATCGTCCGGATGGAGGAAATCGACGAAAGGGCGCGACTTCAGCACGGCTTCGTCCCAGCCCAGCAGTGCATGCCAGGCCGGGTTGACCTGCATGATATAGCCGTCGTGGCTGGAGATCGACAGCAGGTCGGGCGCGAGGGCGAACAGCGCGTCCCGGTCCTCGATGGCCTTCTTCTGGGCAGTGATGTCGATCACCTGGGCGATCAGGCACTCCGGGCGGCCGGCATCGTCATGGCTCAGCGTCACCGTGAGCAAGCCCCAGACCACGGCGCCGTCCGGGCGGCAGTAACGCTTTTCGAGGCAGTAGGAGTCGAGATCGCCGGCCAGCATCCGCTGCAGCTGCGTCAGGTCGGCATCGAGATCGGCGGGATGGGTGACGTCACGATAGTCCAGGGCCAGCAGCTCGTCGCGCGGGTAACCGAGGATGCGGCACAGCGCGTCATTGAACGCGATCCAGCGGCCTTTCAGGTCGAGCAGCGCCGTGCCGACGGCCGACTTGGCGAAGGCCGCAAGAAAATGGCTGGGGACGGCGTAACTCGGCATTGGCGGCTGCACTTCGTGAGGTGGCGCCAGTGTAGCCGATTTATTTTTTGGTTACTAGAAAGATTGCATTTTGTAAATACGGCGCCTGACCCCCTTCAGTTTCCGCGCAGCACCCACTGCCCTTCGCGCTCGTAGGCGGCGCGGTTCTTTCCCGCATTCTTCGCCACGTACATGGCGGCGTCGGCGCGCGACAGCAGCCGGTCGGCGCTGTCGCCCGGATTGTGCAGCGCCATCCCGATGGTGGCGCCGGGCTCGGTGCGGCCCGCCACCTCGGGGTAGGGCTGGCTGGCCGCGAGCAGGATCTTGTCCACCACCTGGGCTGCGTCGTGGCAGGGATCGTGCAGGTGGTCGAGCAGGACCACGAACTCGTCGCCCGCCAGGCGCGCCACCACGTCGGTGCGCCGCACCGATGCCGTGAGACGGTGGCCGAAGGCGGTCAGCACCGCGTCGCCCACCTCATGGCCGCACAGGTCGTTGACCGCCTTGAAGCCGGCGAGGCGTCGCGGTCGTCGGGATGGACGAAATGGATGAAGGGCTGGGCGGTCAGCTCGTCCTGCGTCCAGCCGAGTGCGTCGGTCCAGGCCGGATTCACCTGGCGCAGGTAGCCGTCCTTGCCCGAGATCGCCAGCAGGTCGGGCGACAGCGTGAAGAAGGCGTCGCGTTCCTCGACCGCCTTCTTCTGTTCGGTGACGTCGAGCAGCTGGGCGATCAGGCATTCCGGGGCGCCGCCCGCGTCGCGGCTGAGCGAGACCGTCAGCAGGCCGCAGACGGGACGGCCGTCGGCATGGCGGTAGCGCTTTTCCAGGTTGTAGGAGTCGATTTCACCGGCCAGCAGCCTGTTGAGCAGGGTCAGGTCGGCGGGCAGGTCATCCGGGTGGGAGATATCCTGGATGCTGAGCGCCAGTAGCTCGTCGCGGCCATGGCCGAGGATCCGGCACAGCGCCGGGTTGACCTCGATCGAGCGGCCGTCGAGGCCGACGACTGCCATGCCCACCGACGAGTGGGCAAATGCGGTGTAGAACAGGTCGGTGGTCGGGGTTTGCGTCGGCATCTGGTCACCAGGATAACAAGATACCGTAGTGTAGACGATCTACTGTTCGACAACCACTAACATTGCTAATTGGTAATTAACAATTTGCAAACTGATCAGGCCAGGCCGGCCAGGCGCGCGTTGCGCTCGCGTTCCAGCTTGGTGATGTAGCGCTGCACGCCGGCCATGCCGCCGCGCGACATGTCGACGAACTGCAGGCCGATGCGGCGGTTGGTCTTGTTGTTCAGCAGGGTCAGGTCGAGCGAGTTGCGCACTTCCAGCGTCACCGTCACCGGGCCGATCTCGGGCAGCTCGATGCGGCAGTTGGGAAGCTGGGCGCCGATGGTCGTGTCGAGCTGCAGCTTGTTGTCGAGGACGGCGATGCCGCCGCAGCTGATGTCGTGCAGCGGGAACACGCCGGTGCCGGCCCCGGCTTCCAGCGGCAGCGGCAGGATCGCACGCACCGGATTCGATACCGGCGTCTCCATCCGGTAGTACTCGCGGCGCTGCAGGCGGATCAGGCTCGGCGGGATGTCGGCGCGCAGGGCGGCCTCGCCCTCGAACAGGGTGGGGCGCAGGTTCTCGGCCGTGAACAGGATGCGGATCTTGTCGAGCGTGGTTTCGCAGCGTACCTTGCCGGCTTCGACGATGCGCTCGTTCTGCATGCGCTCGATCGAGCGGTCGAGCACTAGCGAATTGGTGTCGGCGTCGACATCGAGGACGGTGGTGACGCAGACGTCGGCCTCGCCCTTGACCAGCATGCGCACCAGCTGGTGCTTTTCGCCGATCTGGCGCAGCAGCTGTACGATTTCACGGCGCGACTCCACCTCGTAGTCGTGCCAATTCTCGAGTTCCTGATCATTCATTGCTTGTACCAGCGCTTGGCGCGTCGTCCAGGTTGAGGTGGGGCGTCGGATCGGGCGAATCCGGTAAAGGATCTCCATGTTTCCGAGCCGACTCAATATGATATAGCCACGCCAACAGTTCCGCAATTGCGCGATACAGCGCCGGCGGAATCTCGCGGTCGAGGTCCACCTGCATGAGCAGCTGCACCAGTTCCTTCGATTCGTGAACAAAGACCCCGGCTTCCCTGGCGCGGCGCATGATCTGCTCGGCGACCAGGCCCTGGCCCTTGGCCACGACCTTGGGCGCCGGGTCGCCGCTGCCGTAGGCGAGGGCGACCGCGCTCTGGCGCCTGGCCTGCTCCTTCTTCGGGTCAGTCATCGGCCGTCTTGACGGGCGCCGAGCGCACCTCGAAGCCCGCCAGCGTGGTGCCGGCGGCGTCAAGTGCGCTGGCCAGGCTGCCCATGTGGCGGCGCAGCAGGGCGGCAGTCTCTTCGCTGCCGGCCGCGAACTGCACCTGCACCCGACCGCCGCTGAGCGTCAGGCGGGCGTCCAGTTCGCCCAGTTCGGGAAAGCGCAGGCGCAGGCGGCTGTGCCAATGCGATTCGGCCTCGCCGGCCTCGTCCTGTCCTTCGCGGCTGTCGCGTTGCACTTCCAGCTGCATCGGCTGGCCCGGCCACAGCTTGCCCTGCCAGGCAAGCTGGGCCTGCTCCTGGGTGGCCAGCTGCAGGTTGATGAACTGGGCGGTGGCCGGGTCGAGCGGGTTCTGGCGCACGCCTTCCTTCGCCAGCTGCTGCTGCGGTTCGGCGTTCAGTTCGGCCAGGGCGCGTGCGCCCTGCGCCCATTCGGCCACGTGCGATTCGTAGAACAGGCCGCTTTTCCCGAGCGCCTGCTGCAGGCCGGCCGCGATGCTGGCGGCATCCGCGCCGGCCGCGGCCACGATCGGCGCACGGCCGAGGGCGGCAGTCATCGGCGTTTCCACTTTCTGGGCGGCGGCGAGCACGCCGCCGATGGTCTTGCCGGCCTGGCTGAGGGTCGTGTTATTGGCTTCCGCGCCCACGGTCTGGGCGGCGGCGCCGGCCGCGCTGGCCTGCAGCAGCGCGGCGGCGCGCCCGACGGCGGTCCCTTCGCGCATGGCGAGCGGCGCCTTGCCCGGGTCGGCGCCCTGGGGCAGCGGCGGGCCGGCTTCGCTGAACACGGGATTGGTCCCGAGGCCGACCTGGAACGTCGGGCGCGGGTGCACCGACACCAGCGTGAGCGGCACGTCGGCGCCGACCTGGGCGCCCGCCGGGAGCTGCATGCGGGCGGGGATGTTGGCGACCTTGACGACGAAACTGCCGTCGGTCAATTTGGCGAGGACTTCGCCGTGCAGCGCCTTGCCCAGCTGGGGGGCAAGGGCGCGCTGGAAGGCTTGCTGGCGCGGGTCATTCAGGTGTTCGGCCGGCCTGGCCGGACTGGCCGGCAGGACGGCGGAGACGAGCTCGCGCGGCAGCATGCTGCTCTACGGCCTTACACGCCGTAGGCGCGTGCGACGCGGCGTTCGGTCGAGGTGTTGTTGATCAGGGCCGACAGGCGCGCCATCCACGGGGTGGTCAGGTCGCGGATCTGGCGGTCGGCGGCAAGCATGCGGCGGATCGCGTCGACCTTCTTGACGCGCTGCGGGCCAGCCAGCGGCTGCGGCTCGCTTTCCTTCAGCTGGCGCACGTGCAGGGCGCACTGCTGTTCGAGCTCGGCCAGGCGGTCCCAGTCGCTGTCGCTGGCGGCGCGCAGCATCTGGTCGGTGATCACCGCCATGGTTTCATAGGTATCGACGATATCGTCGCTGGTCATCTGCGGCATGTTCTTCAGGCACTCATCAGGGTCGGGGCGCGCATCGGCGCCGGGGCGGCTGGGGCCGTCGCGCCGGTGGCCGCGGCTTGCGGGTCGATCGCGTTCCAGGCTTCGCGCAGTTCGGACAGCAGCGCATGCGCTTCTTCCAGGATCGCCGGGTCGTTGCTGAGGTTGGCCTTGAGCAGGCGCGCGCTGATGTATTCGTACAGGGCGTCGAGGTTCTGGGCGATCTCGCCGCCGACCTTCTTGTCGAGGGCGGCGCGCAGGCCGTTGTCGATGATGTTGATGGCCTTCGAAATGGCGGCGCCCTTGGCGGGGATGTTCCCGGCCTTCATGTTGCTGATGCCGCTCAGGATCGACACCATCGCGCCGTCGTACAGCATGACGATCAGTTTGTGCGGGGAAGCGGCGGCGACGCCGGTCTCGAGACCGACTTTCGCATAGGCGCCCACGCCGCGTTGCATGGTTCCAAACATCGTGTTCTCCAGGTGGATGAGCTTAGCCTGCGTTCGCGGTGAGCGCCGCAAGCTGCTGGGTCAGGTAAGCCGAGGTCGATTGCATCGACATCAGGGCCGTGTCGAGCGCAGTGAACTGGGCCCGGTAGCGTTTTTCGATGGTTTCCAGGCGCGACTCGAAGCGCTCGCGCGCGCTGGTGACCGATTTCAGTGTGACGTTCAGGCCGTCGGTCTTGCTGTTGAGCAGGCTGTCCTTGCCGGTGAAGCTGGTGGCCAGGTTGGTCAGTTCGAAGGCGAAGCCTTTGGAGAAGCTGACGGTGCCGCGTTCGCCGGGCAAGCCGCCGGTGATCGAGAGCTGGATGCCGTCGGCGGGCGAGCCGGCCGCGGCCGTCAGGGTCTGGCCGTTGCCGATGGCGGCGACGCCGCCGATCGTGCCTTCGACGTTCGTGCCCTTGACGGGGGCGGCGGCGCCGAACAGGACGCTCGGGTCGGTGCCGCTGACGGCGGCGATCGCGATGTTCGACAGCTCGCCGAACTTGCTCGAGGAGATCGACAGGCGGCCATCGTCACCGACCTTGGTCTCGACCGTGTCGCCGGCGCCGGCAAAGGTGGTGTTGCCGTTGATCGCGGCGCGCAGCATGGAAGCCAGCTGGGCGCTGGTATAGGTGCCGGCGGCCAGCTTGATTTCCTGGATCTTGGTCTCGGTGACCGGGTCGGTCTGGTTCAGCGTGACGCGCCAGGTCGTATTCGAGGCGATCGTGGTCGAGCCCGGCAGCGGGGCAGCGCCGGTGAGCGTGCCCTGGGTTGCCAGGCTGGTGATGTTGACGCCGTAGGTGCCCGGCTTGGTGGCTGCGCCCGACTTGTCGAACTTGATCTGGCCGTCGGTGGCCGAGCCCATCGCCGCGAACAAGCCGCCGATCTCGGCGAAGTTCTCGGTGACGGCCTTATTCAGCTTGGTGGAATCGACCGCCAGGCTGCCGTCCTTCTGGAAGGTGATGCCGACCTGGCTGAGGGTGGTCAGCTTGCCGCCCAAGCCCTCGACGGAAGCGCCCAGCTGGCGCCGCAGCTGGCTCTGGATCGAGCGCACCGATGCGTCGCCCTGCAGCACGCCGGCGGTCTTGGTCTCGGCGTTGTAGCCGGCCAGGCTCGAGATCGTCTTGTTGAGCTCGTTGTAGGCCTTGACGAAGTTGTTGACGGCAGTCGAGACCGCGGCGGTGTCGCGGGTGACGTCGAGGGTGGTGCTGCCGGTGCCCTTGATGTCGAGCGACACGCCCTGCACCGCTTCGGTGACGGTGGTGCTGCTGCTGCGGATGTCGATCCCGTTCATGTTGAGCAGGGTGTCCTGGGCCGCGCTGGTCTGGGTCAGGCCCTGCACGCCGCCCGGGTCGTGGCCGAGCAGGGCGGCGATGGCGGGATCGGCCGGCTGGCCGTCGACGCCGTCGACGCTGATCTTCATCGAGGACTTGGCGCCGGTGGCGTTCGAGGTCAGCACCAGGTGATAGGGATTGGCGCCCCCGTCGGACACGATGGTCGCGGTGACGCCGATATTGGCCTTGTTGATGGCGTCGCGGATGCCCTGCAGCGACTGGTCGCCCGCGTCGAGCGTCACGGTGCCGCTCGCCTGTGCGCCGTCCTGGCTGAAGGCGGCGCCGCCCAGGTAGCTGCCGGCCGGGCCAGCGCTCAGGCCGGCGGCGGCCGGGTTGGTGCCGCCGACCAGGATCTGGTTGCCGTCCTTCGAGTTCAAGGTGACGCTGGCGGTGGTGGTGGCGCTGGTGCCGGTGTTGGCGACGCCGGTTCCCTTGAGGCCGCCGGTAGCGCCGCCGCTACCGCCGATCACCTCGGCCACCGTCAGGTTGGACCCGTCGGCTGCGGTGAACTGCAAGGTGCCGGCGGCGGCAGTGCCGGTGAATGTGATGTTGGCGGCGCTGAGTGCCGCGCTGACGGTGCCGTCGGCCAGGGCCGTGTCGATCTGGGCCTTGCCGAGCGAGGTTCCGGTGCCGGCCTGCGACACGATCTGCACGCCGCCGACCGTCAAGGCGTAGCTGGACGTGGCCGTGGTGGTGACGCTGCCGAAGCCGGCGAACAGGTTGGCCGCGCTGCTTGCCGTGCCCGCCTTGGCGGTCACGCCGGTGGTGTCGCTCTTGGCATTGATGGCTTCGGCCAGCTGTGCCGCGCTGCGGGTCGTGCCGCTGGTAGTGATGGCGGTGCCGTTGAGCGTCAGCGAGCCGTTGCTGATGCCGCCGGTGGCGGTCGAGGCGCCCAGTGCGCCGCCCGCCACGCCGAAGCTGCCGCCGCTGATGCTGCCGAACTGGAAGGTGAGGGTGGTCTTCGCGCCGGAGCCGATGGTCGCGCTCATGCTGGCCCGGCCGGCCGTGGTCAGGCTCTGGGCCGAAGCCATCTGGCTGACGTTGATCTTGTACTTGCCGGCGACTGCGCCGGCGCCGGCGGTGCCGCCCAGGATGTCCTTGTTGCCCGAACTGGCGTTGAGGGCGCTGAAGGTCGAGGGAGAATTGAGCGTGGTCAGGGCGCCCTGGAAGGCGCCGACCGCTGCGCTGACCTTGCCCAGCGCAGCGACGCGCTGTTGCAGCGCACCTGCCTTCTTGTCGAAGTTGGCCAGCGGTGCCGCTTCGGCCTGCATCAGCTTGCTGATGATGCCGTCGACGTCGAGGCCGGAACCGATGCCGGTTGAACTGATGCCCACTTTGTTTCTCCCGTGAAAGCGATAATGTAAGTCATTATCGACAGAAGCAAACCGGACTTAAGAGTGGGAAATGTGTCCTAATTCAATTAGATGAATGAAGGGACGAAAGGGGGCGACGCGGAATTAACAGGCGTGCAAGTCCGGCGCATGCCTTTCGAGGCGCGCGCCGGGCTGTATCGGTTACTGTCTTCAAGCCGTCTGGCTGATCAGGAGGCCGCGCATCTTGTCGATGGACTTGGCGATCTCGAGCGCTTCGACCGAGGGAATCTGGCGGACCACTTCACGGGTGCCCTGGTCGATGATCTTGACGACGATTTCCTTGCTGTCGTCGTCGATCGCGAATTCCAGGCTTTGCGACGATGCCTGCATGCCTTCGTTGATCTTTTTGACGGCGTCGTTGACCTGGTCGCGCGAGGGCGGGGCGGCTTCCTGTGCCTCAGGCGCTTTCGTCGCCTTGGCGGGTTGGACGTTTTGCTGCTGATCGAGCGCCGGAAGCGACCGCTCCTCCAGTCGCGGCGCCACGGGTGAACCAAGAGATTGGATGTTCATGTGACTTCCCTAGCAAAAAATCCCCGGCTGAATTTCTTCAGCCGAGGATGTGTTTTACTGCCCGAATGGACTAGCTAGCCAACGATTAACCACGCAGCAGCGACAGGACGCCGTTCGGCAGCGAGTTCGCCTGGGCCAGCATCGAGGTGCCGGCTTGCTGCAGGATCTGACCGCGAGTCATTTTCGCGGTTTCAGCTGCGAAGTCGGTATCGACGATGCGGCTGCGCGATGCCGACAGGTTCTCGGTGGTCGAAGCCAGGTTCGAGATTGCCGAATCGAAGCGCGATTGCAGTGCACCGTATTCTGCGCGCTTGCTGTTGACAGCCGCAAGGGCCGCGTCGGCGATCTTGATCGCTTGCTGGGCGTTGTCAAAGTTGGTAACGTCCAGTTTGGCGACCGACTTCAAATCCGAGGAGCCGGTGATGGCCATGCCCGAAGCAGCCGATTCCGTCATGGAGAAGCTCTGCTCCGAGTCCATCGTCACGCGTCCGATCGCTCTGGATGAGGCGCCGGCAGCAACCGCGCCACCCTGTAGTGCGCCGGCAGCAGTATAGTTCTGCACGTCAACAGAAGCGGAGCCAGCTTGGTTGGCAACGTTGATGTTGGCGCCGGTTGCGTTGGTCAACTTGATGCCGCCGCTGTCGTACGACGCGGTAACGCCAGTCTTCGACGACTGGGCATTGAAGGCGCTGATCGCTGCGGCATAGCCGTCGGCGTCGGTGTTAGTGCCAACTTTGAACGAGATAGTCACGGCGTCAGCGGCGCTATTATCCGAGTCCAGCTTGATCGTCACCGCCGCGCCGGCAGCCGCACTGATCTTGGCTTCGGTCTTGGCGGTTGCGGTTACACCGGTGGTCTCGCTTTTGGTGTTCACGGCGGCTGCCACAGCTTTGGCGCTCTCTGCGTCGCCTGGGCCTACGTCGACGGTGGCGCTGCCCTGGTAACCGTTGAGGGTGATCGTGCCGGCGGCAATCGCGGCAGTCGCGCCCGCGGCCGGTGCGCTCGACACCTTGGTATTGTTGCCGTAGGTCGAGGTGGTGAAGTTCGCGCCACCCATCGAGATCAGCTGGCCTGCATTAGCGCCGACCTGGAAGTTGGCGGTACCCATGGTGCCGTCCAGCAGTTTCTGACCGTTGAATTCGGTGGTGTTGGCGATGCGGTTCAGTTCCGAGGTCAGTTGGGTGACTTCAGTCTGCAGGGCCTTACGGTCGCTGGCCGAGTTCGACGAGTTCGACGACTGCACTGCCAGTTCGCGGATACGCTGCAGGATGTCGCCCGAGCTCGACAGGGCGCCTTCGGCGGTCTGGGCCATCGACACGCCGTCGTTCGCGTTGCGGGTCGCCTGGTTCATGCCCTTGATTTGCGAATTCATGCGGTCCGAGATAGCCAGACCGGCAGCGTCGTCCTTGGCGCTATTGATGCGCAGGCCCGACGACAGGCGCTGGATCGAGGTGTTCAGGGAAGCTTGCGAGGTCGACAGGTTACGCTGCGAGTTCAGGGATGCAACGTTGGTATTGATTACGGATGCCATGGTATTTCTCCAGACTGTATTTCGGGGTGGGCCACTGTGCCCTGTTCACTTTGGTGCGCCACGCTGTTCCGTGACGATCACACCGCTGTTGATGCTGGTAACGTGCTTTACGGCAAGAACTTGAGGCTGGAGCTGAAAATAAATTCGCGATTATTTCCCTCAAGTTTGCTGGGCAGGCACGTCTAGACGACTGGGAAATCGGGAACTTTAGGGCGAAAAATAATTTATTTTTTCTGTAAAGCCGGGCTCAGGACTCCGGAAATGCGTGGCCGGAGATGGAATGTCGTTGTCGGAATGATCATACGAGGCAGGCCAAAGCTCCGTTTGCATGCTTTGGCGGATCGACATCTGTCTGAACGCGCGGCCGGCGGAGCCGGCCACCCTACGGGATCAGTCGGCCACCACGACCCGGTTCTTCCCGCTCTGCTTGGCCTGGTACATGGCGCGGTCGGCCCGGGCCACCAGGCTGGCCTGGTCCTCGTTCGGGATGCGCAGGGCCACGCCGCAGGAGAAGGTGATCAGCATCTTCTCGTTGTCGTGCAAGAAGAAGTGGCGGGTGAGCTCGCGCTGCACGCGCACCATCGCCGCCGCCGCGGCGTCCACCGGGGTTTCCGGCATCAGGATCACGAATTCCTCGCCGCCGAAGCGGGCGATCACGTCCATCGAGCGCAGGGTGTCGCGCACCACCTTCACCAGGTGCTTCAGGGCCCCGTCGCCGGCCAGGTGGCCGTAGGTGTCGTTGAGCTTCTTGAAATTGTCGAGGTCGAGGATGGCCACGCACAGCGGCGTGTTGCGGCGGTCGGCGCGCGCGCTCTCGCGCTCGAACACATCGTCCAGGCCGCGGCGGTTCAGGCTGCCCGTCAGCTGGTCTTCGCGCACCAGTTCGCTCATGTGCTGCAGTTCCGCTTCCAGCGTGCGGATGCGGTCCTCGGCTTCCTGGACTTCCTTGTGCACGGCCACCATGCGGTCGCGCGAAGCCAGCGCCTCGTCCTGGGCGGCGCGCATCTCGCGCAGCACTTCCTCCATCACCTCGTTCAGCTCGTCGATGTTGGCGGCGCGGCCGATCCGGTCGGAATAGCCGGCCAGCCTGGCATGGTGGTCGCCGGTCGAGGCCGCCACCGAACCGAGGCGGTCGATGAAGGTCATCATCATGTTCTTCATCGTCGCGCGCACGTCCGAGATGCTGTGCCGCAGCTGGCCCTGCTTGAGGATGACGTCCTTCAGGCTGCGGGTCGCGTCTTCCAGCGAGCGCACGTCGAGCGGGCCGGCGATCAGGTCCTGCACGGCGGCGATCTGGCCGCGCATCCAGCTGTCGTCGTCGAGGAGTTCGTTGACGTTGTCGAGCAGCAGGCGGAACAGGCGCAGCAGCAGTTCCTGCTGCTCGGCGCTGTCGCCGCTGCGCAGTTCGATCTGGTAGCACAGCTGCTTGAGGCGGCCGGACAGCTCGCCCAGTTCCTCGCCGCGCGCCAGCCGGACCGCCCCGCCCAGCGCTTCCGCCTCCTGGACCAGCGGCGGGCTGCCGGCCAGCAGGGTGGCCAGCGCATAGGCCAGCGAGCGGCCCAGCATCTCGCGCAGCTGGCGCGCATCGGGGTCCTCGTCGCCCAGGGCCATCACCGGCGTGTTGCGGCGCAGATGGCGGTCGGCCATCTGGCTCAGCGCCTGGGCGTAGCCGGTCCAGTCGGCGGTGCGGGCGGCGCGCAGCATGCGGCGGCCGCACCGCCGACTGGACCGGCTCTGTCTCTTTTACCCATCTCCGG
>NZ_JNNN01000049.1:0-3442 GCF_000735635.1 Massilia sp. LC238
TGCCTGGCACAGGGCGCTGACGTTGGCTTCTGGTGCGCTTGCCAGCACCACAAATTCGAGACGAGAGGCCATCCGGGAACACTCCTTCCAAGGCATCGCACGCTCCAGTTATTGGTCGTGCGCTGATGATAAAAGGTGTTACCTATGTCTCTAGACGACTGTTACCTATGTCCCTGTGCCATACAGGGTTTCCCGCCCACGCGGTGATAGTTAGCAGCAAGATCATCAGGCGCGAACGCGGAGCCGGTAACGCTCACCGCGTGGGGTAATCCAAGCCAGTGGCTTGGATTACAAGCCGCCCGCCCTACGGGTATCATTACCGCATGAAGCAAGTGAATGAATCCTACATCGGCCGTTTCGCCCCGTCGCCCACCGGCCCGCTGCACGCCGGTTCGCTGGTTGCGGCCCTGGCCAGCTACCTCGACGCCCGTGCCCACCACGGCACCTGGCTGGTGCGCATCGAGGATATCGACGAGGGCCGCAGCGTGCCCGGCGCGGCCGAGGGCATCCTGGCCTTGCTGGCGCTGCTGGGTATGCACGCCGACGGCGAAGTCGTCTGGCAGAGCCGGCGCAAGCACCTGTACCAGGCCGCCGCCGAGCGCATCGCCCTACACACCTACCCCTGCGGCTGCAACCGGCGCGAGATTGCCGATTCGCGCCTCGGCTTCGCGCCCGACGGCGCTGCGATCTATCCCGGCACCTGCCGCTACGGGCTGGCGGAGGGACGCAGCATGCGCAGCCTGCGCCTGCGCGTGCCGGAACCGGGCTACGACCTCGTCAGCTTCACCGACCGTTTCGCGGGCGAGGTCACGCAGCGACTCAGCGGGGAATCGGGCGACTTCGTCCTGAAGCGCGCCGACGGTTTCTGGGCCTACCAGCTGGCGGTGGTGGTGGACGATGCCGAGCAGGGCGTCACCGACGTCGTGCGCGGCGCCGACCTGCTCGACTCCACGCCGCGCCAGATCTTCCTGCAGCGCGTGCTCGGGGTGCCGACCCCGCGTTACCTGCACGTGCCGGTGGTGCGCAACGAGAACGGCGAGAAGCTGTCGAAGCAGACCGGCGCGCTGGCCGTGGCGCCGGGCGACGAAGCCGCGGCGGTGGAGGCACTCCTGGCAGCTGCGCGTTTCCTCGGCTTGCCTTTGATGCGGCCGGCATCGCTGCACGCCTTCTGGCAGGCGGCGATACCGGCCTGGAGCCGGTTGCTGGCTACGCGCGAGGGCGCGGCGCTTGGCTGATCGAGCCGGGCCGGCGGCGCGCCATCAGCGCCAGTCCGGCCAGGCCGATCCCCAGCATCCCCCAGGTCGCCGGTTCCGGAATCGGCGCCGCCACCACGAAGCCGCGGATTTCGCCGTTCGGATAGCGGGTCGTGTAGATGTTGAGGTAGGCCTGGTTGGCGTTCATCGCATCGAGCAGGGCTGAGCCGGCCCCCGACGCGGTGCCGCCGAAGGACGCCAGGAAGGCTGGGTCATATACCGCCGGGTCTCCCAGGTCGAGGGTAGCGTTGTATGAGCCGGCCGTCACCATCAAGGGGAAACCGGCCAGCGGGATCGCCACCGGGGCGACACCGGTGAAGGCTTCCGTCGTGCAGCAGTGGATGTGGGCCGCGGTCGTGCTCGCCAGCAGGTCCTGGAACGGCACTTCGGCTCGCAAGGTCGTGCCGTCGATTTCAATGGTCGCGACGCTCGAACCGGGCGACCCGTTGGGCGGCGACTCGGCCGGGCCGCTGGACACGGCACGGTAGATGTCGGCAGCCTGGGCCGCCGGTGCGAGCGCCAGCGTTGACGCGGCGAGCGCAAGCGCGCTCAGTACTTTTTTCATGGCAGTCCTCCTGATCAGGAAAGAATCCAAACAGCACACCCGGCTGGGGGTACTGCTGAAAAAAGTAGCGCATCAATTCCGCACCGTCCACACCGTACGGGGGATAAAAGTACCTCTGGCAGAAGCGCAAAAGAAAGGGCAGCGGTCCTGGTTCAGTGGGGATTGCGCAGGATGGTGATTTCGCCGTCGGCTTCCAGGAAGGCGCATTTCATTTCCGGCCGCGGACAGTCGTGCTCGCGCAGGGCTTCCTCGATGTCGGATTCGGACAGGCGGCAATTGCGCACCACCTTGTCGAAGAACACCCCGTCGCGTCCGATCAGGACGGCGCTACCGTCGACCAATTTTTCAAAGCGCGGGCTGCGCGAGCTGAACAGGGCGACCGAGGAATTGATCGCGACCAGGGTGGCTGCCGCGATCAGGCCGCCGATCAGCGATTGGTCGCCCGCATTCAGCGAGTTGGACACGGCTTCGGACAGCAGCATGATGACCAGCAGGTCGAAGGGGGTGAACTGGCCGACCGTGCGGCGGCCGGACAGGCGCACCATGATTAGCAGAAAGATGTACACGGCAAGCCCGCGTACGATGAATTCCCACCAAGGAAGGTCCATGTCGAACATATCGTCTCCATGCACAACACCGATGGGTTCATTGTAATCAAAACGTCAAGGTCTTGATTTTCAAGCGTGCGCTACCGCAGGCCGCTCAGGAGGCCGGCGGCGACGGCGATTGCATGGCAGCTTCCCAGGCGGCAAGTTCCCGCTCGTAGCGTATCAATGCTTCCTCGTAGAGGTCGAAGACACAGGGCACGCAGCCGCTGCGGCAGCAGTCCTCGAGTTCGGGCTGCACCGGTGGAACCGGACGCGGCGACGGCGTGCTCATTCCTTGCGCCCGGTCTCGCCGTTCAGGATCTGCTGGATTTCCTCGCGTTCCTTCTTGCTGACGTGGCCGCGCAGCGCGGCCAGCACCAGTTCCTTGCCCGAGCCGGAGAAGGCCTTGTGGATCAGGTCCTTGATCAGGCCGGCCTGGTGCCGGTCCTGCGGCTGGGCCGGCGCGTACACGTGGGCGCGCGCGCTCTCGTCGCGGGTGAGGAGGCCCTTGGCGTGCATCATCTGCAGCAGCCGCAGCACGTTGGCATAGGCCATGTCCGGCCGCGACGCGAGCGCGGCCTCGTGCACCTGGCGGGCAGTGGCGGGGCCGAGCTGCCACAGCAGGCGCAGCATTTCCAGTTCGGATGGGGTCGGCTTGGCGGGAACGTCGGGAGTGCTCATGGATCTAGAATAATTGATCTAGACCCCCAAGTCGAGCCGTCCCTGCGGCGGCGCCTCAGCTTCGGTCGTGGAGCCGGTATTCGCGCAGGTCGAACACGTTCCTGCCGTTCTCCCGCACGCACACCCCGGTCATGGTCTCGCCCTGGCGCAGCACGTGCTCCATGCGGGTGCCCGCGGCCTTGCCGGCGCAGGCGGCGTGGGCGGCTTCCGGCACCTCGGGCAGGGGCGGCGGCGCGGGCGGCGCCGGCGGGGCCGGGATCGCGGGCATCGCGGGCATGGACGGCAGGGCCGGCGGGGCGATGCCGGTGGCCCGCTCGTCGGGAAGCTCGGGCGGCGCCGGCGCTGCATAAGACTTC
>NZ_JNNN01000050.1:0-65398 GCF_000735635.1 Massilia sp. LC238
ATTGCAGATACGCGCTGCCGTGCTCAACCGCTTCACTCGGCTGGGTACCCCGGTCACGGTCCCAGTGTTATAAAACTGATTACAAACAGCGTCAGCTCGGCCTTCACTCGATTTGCTCAACAAAGCCGTTGGAAAGTGTTGTTACTAACTTCGTTTCGCTTCCCTCGTTAGAGGCCACAAGGTTTTTTTTAAAGGGATTTCGTGACACGCCTGCCTGCACTGTTGATAGTTACACAAGATTTCCTGTGCATAATCTCATGCCTGCGTGGAAAGGTCCACTACTAGTCACGCATCGGAGCTTCATTGTTAACGTGCTCGCAGCCGCGATACGGATTCAGCGAGACCTTAAAGGGGATGTCGGGCGAAGCATTACGCGAGAGGATGCTCTTGGCGTGCTCGTCGGTGACGACCGTCTTGATGCCGGCGGCTTCGTCCTCCTCACGCTCCCAGCCGTCGTCGAATTCTTCGCGGCCATTGACTTCGTATCGACCCTGCAGGTTCGATACCGCGCCCCGCCCCTTGCGCGCCGCGAGCGGACGCGGGCCGAGCATGGGCTGCTCGTCCACGGGCTGGCGCTGGCTGGGTTGGTTGCGGTCGGGCACGTCGGCTCCATACTGTATATTTATACAGTATGGTACGCCTCCCTCAGCGGGATTTCAAGTCCGGCGCACCAGGCGGCACATAGGCGGCCTGCTGTTGCACGAAGCCGTCGAATGCGTCGAACAAGGGCTGGAAGGCGGCATCGTCCCCTTCCAGCTGGGCCAGCGCCAGCGCCGCCGCCTCCAGCGAAGACAGCTGGTGCGGCGCATGCGCCTTGCGGATCCGGTAATTCGAGGGCGCGACGTCGACCAGCGCCAGGCGCGGCAAGGCTTGCAGGGCCGGGTTCAGGTACAACATCTTGCGGCTCTTGCGCCAGGTGGCGTCCAGCACCACCAGGCGCAGGCGCTGCGCCGCCATCGCCTCGAAAGGCGGCGGCGCCGGCAGGCTGGCGTCGCCCGGCGTGTCCGGGTACAGCAGCACCGGCACCCGCCCATCCGCGTGCAGCAGCGCATCCAGTTCGGCGCTGTCGAATTGCTCGCCCACCGCCAGCCTGCTTCCGGCCACGCTCAGGTGCAGCAGGCGCGCGCTGTTCTTGGCATTGGCCACTTCGAGCGGATGCTGCAGCACCAGCAGCGCCGCACGCGGCTCGACGCGGGTGATCCAGCGGCAGATGCAGGCCGACTGCGCGCGCAGGCAGGTGGCGCAGCGCGCACGTTTCACGGATACCCCGCTCATAGCGAAGGCGACCAGCCGCCGCCCAGCGCACGGTACAGGTCGACGTGGGCCGCGAGCAGGCTGGCGCGCAGCTGCAGCACGGTGTTCTCGGCGCCGAAGGCATTGCGCTGGGCGTCCAGCTCTTCGAGGTAGGACGCATAGCCGTTCGCATAGCGGTTGTGCGCCACCCGCAGCACCTCATTCGCCGCCGTCCGTCGCGCTTCGGCCTCGGTCAGCTGGCGCCGCAGGCCGTCGATGCCGGCCAGCGCGTTCTCGGTCTCGGCAAAAGCCCCGCGCACCACGTTCTCGTAGGTGTAGATGGCGCGGTCGCGCACCGTTCCCGCAATCTCGGCCTGGGCGCGCAGGCGGCCCGCATCGAACAGGGGCGCCAGCACGCTGCCGCCGATGCTCCACAGCTCCACCGGGGAGCGCAGCAGGCGCGCCACGCTGGCGCCCTCCAGCCCGGCGGATGCGGTGAGCCGGATCGAGGGCAGCAGCTGGTCGCGCGCCGCCGCCAGGCTGGCGTCGGCGGCGGCTACCGCGCGCTCGGCCTGGGCGATGTCGGGCCGGCGCCGCAGCAGCTCGGACGGCAGGCCGGGCGCCGGCAGGGGCATGCGCAGGGCAAGCAGCGGCACGCCCCGTGCCACCGGCCCGGGGCTGCCGCCTGCCAGCAGGTTCAGCGCCTGTTCCTGCTGCGCGATCGCGCGTTCCAGCTGCGGCACCACGCCGGCGGTGGCGTGCAGCTCGGCCTCGGCCTGCGACATCTCCAGGCGCGAGCTGTAGCCGACTTCGAACTGGTGCCGCGCCAGCGCGAACGAACGCTCGCGCGAGGCCAGTGTCTGCCGTGCCAACGCCAGCTGGGCATCCAGTCCTAGCAAATTGAGGTAGCCGGAAGCGGTATTCGCGGCCACCGACAGGGCGGCCGCTTCCAAGGCCGCTTCCTGCGACAGGGCGTCGAAGCGCGCCGCTTGCGTGGTACTGGCCAGGCGCCCGAACAGGTCGAGTTCATAGGCCGCCTGCACGGCCCCTACAAGAGAAGTGACTTCCACCGGCTGCCCCAGCGGCCCGATGGCGCGCGCACGCGTCGGCGCAAACGAGAAGTTCAGGGACGGCTGCTGCGCGCTGCCGGCAATGCGCACGCGCGCCGCATATTCCTGCAGGCGCGCGCGGGCGATGCGCAGGTCGCCGTTGTTGTCGAGGGCGCGCCGCACCAGCATGTCCAGTTGCGGGTCGCCGAAATGCTTCCACCAGTCGCGCGTGACCGCTGCGTCAGCGGCGGGCGCGGTGCGCCAGGCAACCGGCACCTGCAGGGTCGGCGCGGGCGCCGGCTGCGGCGCCATCGCACAGCCGGCCAGCACCAGCGGCGCCACGAGCAAGGCCGCCCTCTTCATCGCGCTTCCTTGTTCGCCTGGGCGGTGTCGATCGTCGCCACCACCGACATGCCGGGCCGCAGGCGCTGCGCCAGCGGCTGGTTCGGGTCGATGCTGATCCGAACCGGGATGCGCTGCGCGATCTTGACGAAGTTGCCGGTCGCATTGTCCGGCGTGATCACCGAGAACTCCGAGCCGGTCGCCGGGGATATCCGCTCCACGTGGCCACGTAAGGTTGCGTTGTTGAGCGCGTCCACCGTGAAACTCACCGGCTGGCCCAGGCGCACATTGGCCATCTGCGTTTCCTTCATGTTGGCGATGATCCAGAGCGTGTTCGGCACCAGGGCGGTGAGCTGGGCGCCGGCGTTGACGAACGCGCCCTGGCGCACCGTCACCTGCCCCAGCTGGCCGTCGCGCGGCGCCAGGATGTGGGTATTGGACAGGTCGATCTCGGCCAGCCGCACCGCGGCTTCGGCATTGGCCACCGCGGCCTCCAGGGAAGCGCGGCTCACGCCGACCGAACGCAGGTTCTGGCGCGCGATCTCGAGCGCCGCCCTGGCCTGGTCGCGCGCAGCCACCGCCTGGGCGCGGGTGGCGCGTGCGGCATCGCGCTCGCGCGCCGACAGCGAACCGTCGGCCGCCAGCTCCTCCACCCGGCGCAGGTCGGCCTCGGCGCGGCGCGCCTGTGCCTCGCTCGATGCCAGCGTCGCCTGGTTCTGCGCGATCGTCGCCTGCGCGCTGCGATTGCTCTGCGCGTAATTCTCGAGCGCGGCGCGGCGGGTGGCCAGTTCGGCGCGCGCCTGTTCCAGCCGCTGGGTCGGGATGCGGTCGTCGATGCGCATCAGGAGTTCGCCCTTGCGCACCGGCTGGAAGTCCTGCACCAGCACCTCCACCACGTAGCCGCTCAGCTGCGGGCTGATGATGGTCACCTGCCCGCGTACCAGTGCGTTCTCGGTGCTTTGCAGCGTGGTGCGGAAAGGCGGCAGCTGCCAGGCATAGAGCACGATCAGCACGCCGGCCAGGGCGATGGCGGCGAAGGCGAGTGCGCTCAGCAGGATGCGGCGCGAACGTTTGTTGACGGGGCTTGTCGATGGTTCGGGCATATCAGTCTGTTACCGGTTCGGGTGGCGGCGGCGCCCCGGGCGGCCGCACTGCCGGCACGGGTTTCGGGGCGGGGAAATAATGCAGCCAGACCGCGTGCACGAAGATCCACACGGCGGCCGTGGCGGCCAGGATGGAAAGGACGAGGAACACGTCGTTGTAGGCCAGGATGTTGGCTTCGCGCGTGGCGCTGGCCGCCAGCGAGGCGACGCCCTGGCGGGTGCGCGCGGCCGGGTCGGCCACCAGCTGGCCGACGGCGGCGGCGCCGGACTGGATGCGGCCGGCCACCAGCGGGTCGAGGCTGCTGAGGTGTTCGGCGATGATCGAGGAATGGTATTTCTCGCGCAGCACCTGGAAGGTGCCGACGATGGCGGAACCGAGCAGGCCGCCCAGGTTCTGCGTGAGGCCGAACAGCACCGAGAAGCTGATCAGGTTGGCCGGATTGGCGATCACGGTGCCGATCAGGGAGATCACCAGCGGTCCGAGGAAGAGCGTCCCGCCGAAGGCGAGCAGGCTCTGGCTCAGGTACATCTGTTCCGGGCGGGTCTGGTTGGTGGCGTGGGCATCCAGCCAGGCGCCCAGCGCCATGATCAGGAGCGAAATCACCTGCGGCGCCATCAGGTGCTGCACGTTGATGGTCAGCGCCGAGACCACCACGCCGGCGATGGTCGCGCACAGCACGATGGCGAACAGGGTCTGCAGCTGGTCGTTGTCCAGGCCCACCAGGCGCAGGAAGCCGACCGCGCCGACGCTCTGCTCGGACAGCACGATGCGCACCAGGATCATCGACAGCGCCAGGCGCAGGATGTTCGCATTGGTGAAGAAGCGGATGTTCAGCAAGGGGTTGGCGCGGTTGTGCTCCACGCAGATCGCCGCCGCCAGCAGGACGATCGAGACCGCCAGCGCAACGCCGATCCAGGGCGCTTCGAACCACCAGCGCACCCGGCCGAAGCTCACCGCCGCGCACAGCAGCGCCATGCCGGGCGCGAACAGCGCGAAGGTGACGAAGTCCATCGGGCGGAAGGCCTGGAAGCGGTCGCCCGGGGGCAATTTGAGCATCAGCACCGCGCCGAGCGAGACGATGGCCAGGCCCAGCTCGAACATGTATAGGCCGCGCCACTCGGCGATCTGCAGCAGGTCGTTGGAGAAGAGGTAGGCCAGCGGCAGCGCCAGCTGGGCGCAGCCGAGCGCCAGCGCCACGCCGCGCAGGCGCCACTCCTTCTTGAATGCCTGCAGCACGTAGTACAGGCCGAGCGGCGACACCGCCGCCGCCAGCATGCCGTGGGCGGCGCGCACCGCGATGGCCGAGCCGAGGTCATTGACGAACAGGTGGGCGAAGGTCACCAGCGCGTACAGCACCAGGAAGAATTCGGTGAACAGGCGTAGCCCGAACTGCTGGCGGAACTTCACCAGCAGCAGGTTCATGGACGCATTGGCCATCACGAAGACGGCCGGCAGCCAGGCGGTCTCGGTGGAATAGGCGCCCAGCGTGCCCTGCAGGTTGACCAGGTTGACGGCCACCAGCGCATTGCCGAGGCCGCCCGTGATGGTGATCAGGATGCCGACGATGAGGTAGGCGAAACGCAGCGGTGTCGGATGGGCGGGCGTGGACGGAGAGCCGGGGAGCATCGGCTTCTCGTCGGGCGCCCACTCGCGCGGCGCGTACTTGCTCATCCGATCATTCCTCTACCTTTCGTTGCCAGGTTTGCATGATAACCGTTCACGAAAAACCACGTCGGACGGTGGCTGGGGCGTGAACGGCGCAATAAAGATAAGGAACACGTGATCACTTTGTTACGGCACAAAAATTTACCTTCGGAATTGCCAGATTGAGTATTGCCCTGCCTTTTCTACGTACCTAGAATCAATTTATGCCATGCGGAAATTCTTCCGTGTTTGTTTCACCCGGTACGCAGTCGAGACAGAGTCACCATGGTTCCACGCTTCACGCTCCGCAACATCCTGGCAGCCGCCCTGGCTGCCGCCGCACTGACCCCAGGGATCGCCGTGCAGCAGGAGTTGCAACTTGATCACCGCATGAACGAGCACATCGAGCAGGTGCCTGCCGGCCCGCAGGGCCGCGCCATGCTCGAGACCACCGTGTTCCAGCCGAACGGCCCGGGCCCCTTCCCGCTCATCATCATCAACCACGGCAAGGATCCGGGCCGCCCGAACCTGCAGCCGCGCGACCGCTTCTATCACATGGCTTCCGCCTTCGTGAAGCGCGGCTACGCCGTGATGGTGCCGATGCGCCAGGGTTTCGCCAATTCGACCGGCCGCTACCGCGACTTCGGCTGCGACATGACCGCCAACGGCTATGCCCAGGCGGAAGACATTGCCGCCACCCTCGCCTACGCGCGCCAGCAGAAATGGATCGACGCCAACCGCATCGTGATCGCCGGCCAGTCCTATGGCGGCCTGGCGACCATCGCCCTCGGCACCAAGGAGCTGCCGGGCGTGCGCGGCCTGATCAACTTCGCCGGCGGCCTGCGCGACGACAGCGACCGCTGCGCCTGGCGCTCGGCGCTGGTGACCGCCTTCTCCGAATACGGCGCCAAGACGAAACTGCCGACCCTGTGGATGTATGGTCAGAACGACTCGCTGTTCGGCCCCGAGCTGGCGCAGCGCATGCACGCGGCGTTCGAACAGGCCGGCGGCCGCGGCCGCCTGGTCGAGTTCCCGGCCTTCAAGCGCGATTCGCACGGCATGCTGGCCAGCCGCGACGGCGAAAAGGTATGGCTGGACGACACCATGCGCTTCCTGGCCCAGGTCGGCATGCCGACCAAGGTGATCCACGACGTGCCGCCGCCGCCGAGCCCGGCGCGTACCGACTATGCCCAGGTGGACGATGTCGAGGCCGTGCCCTTCCTGTCCGAGAACGGCCGCCGCGCCTACCAGGAATACCTGAGCAAGATGACCCCGCGCGCTTTCGCGGTGTCGCCGAGCGGCGCCTGGACCTGGGCCGAGGAAGGCGAAGACCCGGACGGCCGCGCACTGGCCACCTGCACTGCCAAGAGCAAGGAACCGTGCCGCCTGTACTCGGTGGACGACTACGTGGTCTGGACCGGCGACCTCGACCAGGCAGAGAAGACCTCGGTCACGGCGTCGGTGATCGATGTGCCGAAGCCGGCGGTGGATCCGACGGCGTCGGCGCCGACGACGTCGATCGGCTCCAACAAGGCCACCAACTAGCTTGTCGCGGGCTGGGCGGCTGTCAAGCCTGCGACGCACTGTTTCTGTGCGTAAAATCTGACAGCCGCCAAGAGTCCGACCCAGCGCAAACCGCGCCCCGCCCGCAGCTCCGACAATGGCCCTGACGTCATTTCGGAGAATTGCATGTTTCGCATCATCCACGCCCTGCTGGCGCTGGCCGCGCTGTGCGCCAGCGCCCCGGCCAGCGCCGCGAACAACCACCCCGTGATCCTGGTCCACGGCTTCCTCGGCTTCGGCCCGGACACCTTCGAACACAGCGGTTTCAACTACTGGGGCGGCTACGGCGACATCGCCTCCCACATGCAGGTCTACCGCGGCCCGCGCACGGTGTTCGCGGCCGTGGTCGGCCCGATCAGCTCCAACTGGGACCGCGCGGCCGACCTGTACGCCCAGATCAAGGGCGGCTGCGTCGACTACGGCGCCGCGCACGTGCGCAAGTACGGCCTGCCGGGCCAGCAGCAGAAACCTGCCGGCAAGTGCTGGGCCGCCGATCCGAAGAACAACCCGGAGGCTTACCCGCTCGCGCTCTACCCGGCCTGGGATGCGGAGCATCCGGTCCACCTAATCGGCCACAGCCAGGGCGGCACGACCATCCGCGCCCTGATCGAACTGCTGGAACACGGCTCGCCAGACGACGAAGGCGGCCACGAGCTGTTCAAGGGCGGCAAGGTGGGCTGGATACGCAGCGTCACCACCATCTCGACGCCCCACAACGGCACCACTTTCGCCGACGCCGTGCTGAACGTGGTGCCGCCGCTGCAGTCACCGCTCGGCGACCTGCTCAAGCACCGCTGGGCGAACTGGGAGCTGTCGCCGGACGGTGCGCGCGAATTCAACTTGTGGGCGCGCACCTCGCCACACATCTATTACTACTCGGTGGGCACGCAGGCGACCGAAGCCGGCAGCTGGTGCTGCAACGAGACCGACCGCGTGATTGCGCCGATCCAGACGACGCTCTACCAGTACCCGCGGCTCGACATGATCCCGGCCTTCAAGGCCATGGCGGGAGAATGGATCGTGCCCTCGGTGCTCCAGAACGGCCTGGGCGGCTATACCCAGACAGGCGCCGGGCGGGTAGCGATCGACAGCGAGTGGTTTCCCAACGACGGGGTGGTGAACACGGCCAGCATGCGGGCGCCGACGGGGCATCCGGTGCGGAACTACGACGGCAAGTCGGTCAAGGGGACCTGGAACTTCCTCGGCACCTACAAGGGGTATGACCACTTCGACATCCTGAACTGGCCGAATCCGGGGCCGTCGGCAAATCCGGTGTATGAGCGGATCAGCGACATCATCTTCAGCTTGTAAGATGACTTGACGCAATAGCCTTCGCCTAAGTCGAACGTATCGTGGCTGACGTTTCATTTGAAAAATGGAGCGTCTGCCATGAGCAGCGACTTGACCGATCAAATCACTGCTACGCTTGCGGAGTTCTCGAGCGCGACCAGGCTGTTCGAGTTCAAAATCGGTGACGCCCCGTGTTCCACACTTCTTGTCGAGGCTTTCGCTGCCGAGGACGCTTTGCTCGACATTCCGGTATGCGACGTCGTTGCGCTATCCACCGACGCCTATCTGGAAGCGGAGCCCCTGCTGGGCCAACCGGCCTCGCTGCAGATTACCCTCGCGGACGGAGAACAGGAAAGCATCGGCGGCGAAATCTGCGCCGTATCCATTCTTGGCAGCGATGGCGGGCTGGCACGATACCGACTCCGTATCTCTCCCTGGATATGGCGGCTGGAACATGTCCGTAACAGTCGTGTGTGGCAGGACAAGACGATCGTGGAGATCGTGGATGAGGTATTCGCCGCCTACCGGCCCGCAGCGCGCTGGCGCTGGAGCGCCGATACCGCGTCGTATATGGCTACTGTGCCGTCACGCAGCTACTGCTGCCAATACCGCGAACGGGACCTCGATTTCGTGCGCCGACTCCTGGCCGAAGAAGGCCTTGGCTGGCGAACCGAGCAAACGGAAGACGGTCCTGGCCTGGTGTTGTTTACCGACAGCACCTCGCTCGATGCAGTACCGGATGACCGAAGCTGCCGCGATGATGCCGGCGTCCGCTATCACAACGCAAGTTCTGTAGAACACCACGATACCGTGCAGGCGCTGGTGGAGCACAAGCGCCTGCACGCCTCGCTGACGACCCTCCAAAGCGCTGACTACAAAGCCAAGCAACTGGTCGGCGCGGCATCTCTTTCCGTCACGAAGGCCAAATCGCCGCCCGAACTCGAATGCTACGACGCTCCCGGGCAGTACGCATTCACCGACGCGGCGTCGGCGCGGCGCCATGCCGATCTGCAGATGCAAGCTGCCGAAGCAAGGGGGCAGCTGTGGCAAGGGCGCTCCACCGTTCGTACCATGCGCGCGGGAACGCGGCTGACCGTCACCGGCATGCCACTGGGGCGGCTCGGCGATGCTGCCGGGTTCACCATCCATCACGTCACGAGCATTGGCGTGAACAACATGCCACCGCCCGCGCAGCTCGCCCTTGCCGAACTGTTCGGCCCGCTTCCAGAACTGCTGGAAGAGGCTGTCCGCGCCCGGCAGGACGGCCTGGCCCAGGTCATCGAGCAGGCCCAGAAAACCGGCTATGCCAACTGCTTCGATGCAATTCCGGCAGGGGTTCCATGGCGTCTGCAGTTGCACCAGGGAGAGGACCACATCAAGACAAGGCCGACCGCACATGGCGCACAAACTGCGATTGTCATCGGCGCCGATGGCAACGACCGCCCAGACAAGGCTGACGACGCTTACTGCGATCGCCTGGGACGCATTCGCATCCGTTTCCATTGGCAGGACAGCGGACATGCGAGCTGCTGGGTACGGGTCGCGCAGCGCCTGGCTGGTAGCGGCATGGGGTGCCAGTTCCTTCCCCGGGTCGGACAGGAAGTACTGGTGCAGTTCCTCGAAAATGATATCGATCGGCCGGTCGTGGTTGGGGCAGTGTACAACGGCCGGGGTGAAGGCGGCATTGCGCCCACGCCGGGCGGCCAGGCCGGCGCGCCGGAGGATCGGGAATGCTTCCGGCGTGCGCACGACCATGCGTACTCGGCACAGGCCAACCTCGCTGGCGGCAACAGCCCGGCATGGCATGGTGCGTCGAGCGACACCGACGGTCACCGCAACGGGGCTGCCCAATGGGGTCTGCGCGCGGCCGGGATTGGCGGGAGCGGCTATAACCAGCTGCTGATCGACGACAGCGATGGGCAAGGCCGCGCCCAGCTCAGGACTACCCAGTCGGCGACCGAGCTGAATCTTGGACATCTGCTCCACGCCGCCGACAACTACCGTGGCAGCTCGCGAGGGCGCGGCGCCGAGCTGCGTTCCGACAGGTATGGCGCGGCGCGCGGCGGATCGGGGCTGCTGGTATCGAGCTGGCAGCTCAGGCACGATGCAGCCTCGCGCGATGTCGCCGGTGAGAATGCGACTGGCGCCAGCCTGATCCGGCAGGCAGCTGCCACGGCTGGCACGCTGCACCCCGCAGCGACGATTCATCAGACCGTGGGACTGGCGGCTCACGCCGGCAGCGTCAAGGCCAACGCAAGCGTCCTGGACGGCAAGTGCGGATCAGTCACGGCGATGTCGAATGCCGTGTCGGCGCCGCAGACGGAGAGCGGCGCTGCCCTCGTTACGGTATCCGCAAAGGACGTCTTCGGCGCCAGCGCCGGGCGAAGCCTGCAACTGGCGAACGGCGAGACCGTCACCTTGGTAAGCGTACAGAACACCCAGCTGGCCGGCAGCGCAGGGCTTCGGCTGCACACCGGCCAGGCCATCGGCGCGCTGGCAGGCGCCACCGACTCCGGCGCGGGCAGCGCCGGCCTGCAACTGATCGCCGCCCAGGACGAGATCGGCCTGCAGGCGCAGGCGGACGCGTTCTCCGTACAGGCACGCGATGACGTAAAGCTGGTCAGCGCCAGCGCGCACATCGACTGGGCTGCGGCGCAGCGGATCGTGCTGTCGACCGCCGGCGGCGCTAGCCTGACGATCGATGGCGGGAACATCAGTGTGCAATGTCCCGGCAAACTCAGCGTCCATGCGAACAAGAAGAGCCTGACGGACCCGCAGCAACTGAACTATCCGATGCCTGCCCTACCCCGCAGCGTGTGCGTCGAATGTCTCAAGCGCGCCCTTGCAGCGGGCTCGGCCTTTTCCATGGTGGAGTGAGATGCTGACCGATCCATTTGCCGAAGACTGGCTCGACATACTGCACCAGCGCTTTCGCGACCGTCCCGCTGCTCACGCACTGCATGTGCTGGTCGATGGCGCCTTCGTACCGGGCCTGCACCGACGTATTGGCGTCGACCGCAAGGCGCTTCTGTTCGAGGGCCTGCCGGCGAGCGGGCCGAGCACGCTGGACGTGTCGCCCTTCATTGTTCCTTTCGATCCCGAAGACCGTGCGCTCAGGGCCGTGCTGCGCAAGTGCCAGGGCTGGCCCATGGTCAGCGTGATCGAATCGCCGGAACCATGGCCGGACCTGGCGGCACGGCTGGCGGCATGGTGCATCGTCGAAGCCGACGGTCAGCGTTTCAATTTCCGTTTCGCCGATACCCGGCGTCTTCCCGTCATCGTGAAGACGCTCGAGCGCGCGCAGCGCGGACAGCTCACCGGGTCTGCCGTGAGCTGGAGCTACATCGGAAGAGACGGCAACTGGAAGACGCTTGCGCTCGAAGGATCGGGCGAGCCCATCGCTACCGCTCCGCGACTCGAAGATGCCCGGTTCGCGCTGCTGGTGGAAGACAGCCGCGCCGACGAGGTGCTGGCGCGGCTCGCCGATCATCCCCATCGTAGTGCGTACCGCCCGTCGCAGGCCCATGCACTGGTTTCCTCCGCACTTGCGCCGGCTCTCGAAGCCGGCTTAGGCGACGGTGACATCGTCGGCTGGTGTGGCTGGCTGCTGGCGCACGGTAAACGGGACGATGAACCGGACATCGCGCGATTGTTCACGGCGTGGGAGTCACACGCGCTCTTGATGGAGGCGGCTGATGCAACTGAAACATAAGATTCTCGTTGGCGTACTGAGTGTTGCAGGCGTGGTTGGCGTCGCTCTTTCGCAATACCGGAGCTCGCATGCAAGCGTTAGTCTGCACGGTGTGAACTACAGCGACCGCGAATTCAGCTATTTCATTTCCGATCCCGAGAACCCGCAAAAAACTATCGGGGGCGAACATATTGCCCCTTTCGCAGGCGGTGGTACAACCTGCTGTGCCGTGCTCCCATGGAAGTGGAAACCGGGCACCAAAGTACGACTCACGACGACTCACTGGCTGAAGAAGCTGCCTGACGGGAGCCTGCCAGAGGTGACCGAAGAACACGAGGTCGAAGTGCCAGAGTATGCCGAGGCTGGTGAGCTTTGGGTCATCAGAAATGGTGAAGGAAAGATCAGCGTAGTTTCCAGCAATGTTCAGCCGGATCATCTTGCTTGGCCCGGCGAGATAAAAGGTTGGCCGGTCCCATCTGTTCAGTACCAGCGTGAAAGATGGGAGATCTATCGCGACGTCGAGAGATCCTATGTTGATGCTTTCGAATCCTTATTAAAAGAGCTGGAGCAAGATCCAGACAATCATGTAATAAAGATGTGGAAACACGACACTGAATACAGCTCCTCGGAAATAACAGGATTTACAGGCCCTAATGATCCGCGTTATATCAGACACCTGAAGAAAACCTACATTGAAGGGCTCAAGCGAAGCAGAAGCGATCTTGAAGAAATCATGAAAGCCAAACCATGAATGCATTTCTTTCTACACGAGTCGGCCCTGAATTTGAAAAATCCTCCATACCTGACGCCTTTTTTGACAAGGCACAAAAAATGGAACTTAAACAGTTTAACAATAGGGAAACCGTACCAATTTGCTCACCAAGATCCTCATGCGAAACTAACTTATTCTTCGGCTTCTTTTTCGACGGCACAGGCAACAACTACACCGCCGCCGAAAAAACAAAAGACCATTCGAACATCGCCCGCCTGTACGACTGCTTCCCGGGAATGAGCGTTCCTGGCGTGCTCCCAAAGTCCACCGACTGGGAATACAAGCCCACGGAGCACAAGCACTTCTTCCGGGTCTACGTTCCTGGCGTCGGTACGGAATTCTCGCTGGTCAAGGATAGCGGCGCCGGGAGCGACAGGGTCCTGGGAGGCGGTACCGGCCGCTGGGGCGAGCGTCGCATCATCTGGGCGCTGGCGCAGGCGATCAACAATGTGCATCGCTTTTTTCTCGGTTCCCCGCTGTTCCCGCCGCCTGAAATCGAGAGCCTGCTCTCGACCTTGTCGCTCACGAAAAACACCAGGCGGGCGGTGGACGGGCGACAGGACGACGATGCCGACGTCGTCGACTCCGCAGTAGGTACGCTGGCGAAATTCCTGTTGAGCGGAATGCTGACTCGGCTGCACAGGGCGGTCGCGCCCCACTGGATCGACAAACGTACTGGTAAGCCGGCAAAGAAAGATCCAGGCCTCGTCAAGACGATTTACATCTCGATATTCGGTTTCTCCCGCGGTGCGACCCAGGCACGGGTCTTTGCAAACTGGCTCCACACCCTGTGCCGACTAGATGCGCAGCTTTGCGGCGCGAAACGGATGTCGCTCGGCGGCTTTCCGGTGGAGTTCGATTTCCTCGGTATCTTCGATACGGTTGCCTCTGTCGGAGCGGGCAACACGGTGGCCGGTCAGAACGGCCATGGCGCCTGGGCTGATGCGGAAGACAGCCTGCGCGTCCCCACTGGCATGAAATGCCTCCACCTGGTCGCCGCGCACGAACTCAGGCGCAGCTTTCCCCTCGATTCGATCTCGGTGAACGGCGCCGTTCCCGCCGGTTGCAAGGAGGTCGTGGTGCCCGGCGTGCACTCCGACATCGGTGGTGGGTATTGCCCGCGTGAGCAAGGGCGAGGCTCCGATCCGAATGGTGCGGACATGCTGTCGCGGATCCCCCTGATCATGATGTACAAGGAGGCTCGACTGAGCGGCGTACCACTGAAACTCGAACTGGCGACGGAAGCCACCAAGGCCAAGTTCGCAGTCAGCAGGGAGACGATCCAGGCCTTCAATGCCTATCTCGACACCTGCACGGAAAAGCAGGGGGCCCTGCACCGCATCGTGCGCGAGCATATACGCAAGCAGATCGAGTGGCGCGTCCACCGCAGGGTGACCGGGAAAGCGCCACTGCAAGACAGCGGGAGCTTTCTACGGGCCGCCACGTTTCATCAGAACGACCTGCACAGCGCAGCGCTGGAATTCGATGACGAGATCAGGGCATTCAGTGCATGGCTGCAGTTGCGAGGAGCGCATTTCAAGCCTGCATTCCAACGCCCGGGGTTCGGCGACTTGCATGATGCGGAGTGGGAAGAAATCGCGACCTACTGGCACGCACTCGCACATCCGTGCGAAGCGAGCCTCGACCTGTTCGACAATTACGTTCATGACTCGCGAGCTTCTTTCAAACTGAACGGGCCAGCCAATGAAGAAGAAATGCACGCATATCTGCGCCGATGCGTACAGCAGCGCAAGGAGTCACTGGCTGTCGTCGTCGGCAAGTCCGACCACAGGTCGACACTGACGCAGGAGGAGCAGCGCCTAGCAGACGAGTATGCCCGAACGAACAAGATTCCCCGCTTCCAGGTTGGAGGCCGGGAGCCATGGGACCGCTCATACGGCCTGATGTCGAAAGCCGGCTACCTGCGCTACCGGAAGATCTACGCGGGAAGCGACACCAACCTGATTTCGTAAACGACCCGGCCAGCGTTCAATGCACGCTGCGCAGCCCCCGCGCCAGATCCGACAGCCGGTAGGGCTTGCTCACGAAGGTGAAGTCTCCCAGCCGGTACTGGTCCAGCTTGAGCGCCGGCTGCGGATAGCCCGAAGCCAGCATCACCTTGATGCCCGGGTAGTTCTCGCGGGTGTACTCGGCCAGCTCGATGCCGTTGACGCCGTTCGGCATGACGATGTCGGTGAACAGGATGTCCACGTCACGGGTGGCCAGCACGTTCATGGCTTCCTGGCCGCTGGCCGCGGTGGTGACCTCGTAGCCCATGCTCATGAACAGCGCCGAGGCCACGTCCAGCAGGTCCGGCTCGTCTTCGACGATCAGCACGGTTTCCGAGTCGCCGCGCGACAGCTCGCCGTCCTGCGAAGTCACGGCCGGCAGGTAGATCGCGATCGTGGTGCCCTCGCCGAGCGTGCTCTGGATGACCACCTCGCCGCCCGACTGCTTGATGAAGCCGTACACCTGCGACAGGCCCAGGCCCGTGCCCTTGCCGGTCTCCTTGGTGGTGTAGAAGGGTTCGAAGGCGCGCTGCACCGTCTCGGGCGACATGCCGGTGCCGGTGTCGGTCACCGAGGTGCACACGTAAGGCCCTGGCGCCAATCCCGGCACCTCGCCTTCCTGCAGCGTCAGCTGGGCGGTGTCGAGCGTCAGCCGGCCGCCGTCGGGCATGGCGTCGCGCGCATTCACGACCAGGTTGAGCAGGGCCGATTCGAACCGGGCTGCATCCACCACCGCGCTGCCGGCCTGGGGGTCGAGATTGAATTCGAACTCGATGCCGGAATGTCCGGCGCGGCGCAGCACCGACTCGAAGCCGGAAATCAGGCGGTTGATGCTGCGCGTTTCCGGCTGCAGCGGCTGCTGGCGCGCAAAGGCGAGCAGCTGCTGGGTGAGCGTGGCGCCGCGATCGATCGCGCGGCGCATGCTGTCCAGGGTCTTGGCGTCGCCGCCGCCCTGGCGGTTCATGCTCAGCACCTCGAGGCCGCTGGCCAGCACCGACAGCAGGTTGTTGAAGTCGTGCGCCACGCCGCCGGTGAGCTGGCCGATCGATTCCATCTTCTGCGACTGGAACAGGGCGAGCTGGGCCTGCTCCAGCGCTTCCTCGGTGCGCTTCTTCTCGGTGAGGTCGCGCGTGATCTTGGCGAAGCCCAGGATCTTGCCGTCGTCGTCGCGAATGGCGTCGATGATGACGTGGGCCCAGAAACGGGTGCCGTCCTTGCGCTGGCGCCAGCCTTCGGCCTCGTAGCGGCCCTCGCGCGCGGCGGTGCCGAGCGCGCGCTGCGGCATGCCGCCCGCGCGGTCTTCATCGGTGTAGAAGCGCGAGAAATGACTGCCGAGGATCTCCTCCAGGCTATAGCCCTTGATGCGTTCGGCACCGACGTTCCAGTTGGTCACCAGGCCTTCGGGCGAGAGCATGTAGATCGCATAGTCGGTGACGCCCTGCACCAGCAGGCGGAAGCGCTGCTCGCTCTCGCGCAGTGCGTCCTCGGCCAGCTTGCGCTGGGTGACGTCGCGGGTGATCTTGGCATAGCCCAGCAGGTTGCGCTCTTCGTCGTAGATCGGGTCGATGACGACGTGGGCCCAGAAACGGGTGCCGTCCTTGCGCACGCGCCAGCCTTCGGCCTCGTATTTACCGTTCTCCAGGGCCTGCGCCAGCGCGCGCGCCGGCAGGCCGTCCTCGCGGTCTTCCGGCGTGTAGAAGCGCGAGAAGTGCTCGCGCAGGATCTCGTGCGGCTGGTAGCCCTTGAAGCGCTGCGCCCCGGCGTTCCAGCTGGCGATGTGGCCAGAGGGATCCAGCATGTAGATGGCGTAGTCGCTGATGCCGGCGATGAGGTACTGGAACCGTTGTTCCTCGGTCAGCGGCGGCTTGGACGGGTGGTGCGTGTTCATGACCGGGACCTTGCTATGTCTGGAGCGGCAAATATCCTATCATACCGATACTCAGCAATAGGATGCCACGCAATTGACCCGCATTCGCCTTGTATACGCAAGATCAATATTGGAAATTGCGCCACCCTCCGCGTGATCTGCCGGATTTGACGTTACAATACCGAGTTGTATCCTCAGCAGGCCTTCCGTTTGACAATGACCCAGGCACCTACCGACACCCTCGACCTCAGCCGCTGTGCGGACGAACCGATCCGCACGCCCGGCAGCATCCAGCCGCACGGCTTCATGCTGACGCTGTCGCCGGCAGCGCTCGTGGTGCAGCAAGCCAGTGCCAACCTCGAAAGCTGGATCGGCACCCCGGCCCAGGAAGCCATCGGCCGGCCGCTCGCCGAGGTCGTGGGCGAGACGGCCGCGGCGCGCATCGGCGCCGAGATCGAATCCAACGCGGCGGTGTCGCGACCAGCCTATATCGGCACGATCACGGCCGGCAACGGCGCCCATTTCGACGTCCTCGTCCATGCCTGGGACAGCCTGCTGATCCTCGAATTCGAAGGGGTCGAGCGCCGCCGCGCCGCCGACTTCCGCCACCTGTACCCCCTGATTGGCGACTTCCTCGTCAAGATCAACCAGCCGGCCTCGATTCCCGAGATGTCCGAACTGGCGGCGCGCCGGGTGCGCGAAGTGACCGGCTACGGCCGGGTCATGGTGTACCAGTTCGACACCGACGGCCACGGCCAGGTGCTGGCCGAATCGAAGGAAGACGGCTACGACTCCTACCTGGGGCAGCATTTCCCGGCCAGCGACGTGCCGGCCCAGGCGCGCGCCCTGTACACGCTGTCGCCGATCCGCGTGATCCAGGACGCCAACTACGTGCCGGCGCCGCTGGTGCCCGGCCTGAATCCGGCGACCGGGGCGCGCAACGACCTGTCCTTCGCCTCGCTGCGCAGCGTCTCGCCGGTACACCTGCAGTACATGCGCAACATGGGCACGCTGGCCTCGATGTCGGTGTCGCTCATCGTCAAGGGCAAGCTGTGGGGCCTGATCTCCTGCCACAACGCCGAGCCCCGTCCGGTCTCGGTCGAGAAACGCACCGCCTGCGAGCAGCTGGGTCAGATCCTGGCGCTGGTCATCGAGTCGCGCGAGGACGCGGCCGAACTGCAGTTCCGCCTCGACGTACGCCGCATCATGGTCGAGATGCTGGGGCACCTGACCAAGGGCGCCGACTTCCTGGAAAACATGAGCGGCGTGTTCCCCGAACTGCTGCGCTTCGGGCGCGCCGGCGGGGTCGCCATCGTGGTGGACGACCGCGTGCTGACCTATGGCGACACCCCAAGCGAGCCGCAGATCCGCGCGCTGGCCGACTGGCTGTCCCTGCACGGGCACACCGAGGTGTTCCACACCGATCATCTGAAAGAGGTCTATCCTCCGGGTGAAGACATGGTGCGCAATGCCAGCGGCCTGCTGGCCCTGCCGATCTCGCGCATCCACCAGCATTACCTGCTGTGGTTCCGCCCGGAGGTGGTGCAGACCATCGAATGGGCCGGCAACCCGCGCGGCAAGCAGGCTTCGCCCGACGACCCGACCCAGCTCACGCCGCGCCTGAGCTTCGATGCCTGGCGCGAGACCATCCATGGCCGCAGCCTGCCCTGGCATGGCGCCGAGATCGAGCTGACGATCGAATTCCGCAGCGCCCTGCTGGGCATCGCGCTCGAGCGCGCCGAGCAGATGGCAGAACTGGCCGAGGAACTCGGGCGCGCCAACAAGGAGCTGGAAGCCTTCTCGTATTCGGTCTCGCACGATCTGCGCGCGCCGCTGCGCCACATCGTCGGATTCTCCGACCTCCTGATCGAATCGGCCGGGTCGGAAGACCCGGAGCGGCGCCAGCGCTTCCTGAAGAACATCAAGGAGTCGGCCCGCCTGGCCGGCAAGCTGGTGGACGACCTGCTGTCGTTCTCGCAGATGGGCCGCGCCGCCCTGCGCCCGACCACGGTGGACATGAACGACCTGGTGTCGGCCTGCATCGACAAGCTCGGCATGGAAATGCAGGGCCGCAACGTCGACTGGCACATCGAGCCGCTGCCCACGGTGTGGGCCGACCCGACCTTCCTGCACCTGGCGGTGACCAACCTGCTGTCGAACGCGGTGAAGTTCACCGGCCAGCGCGACCCGGCGGTCATCACCATCAGCTCCGAGGAAGACGCCGACTTCATCGTCTTCCATGTGGCCGACAACGGCGCCGGCTTCAACATGGAATACGTGCACAAGCTGTTCGGCGTGTTCCAGCGCTTGCACCGCATGGAAGACTTCCAGGGCACCGGCATCGGCCTGGCCAACGTGCGCCGCATCGTCGAGCGCCACAACGGCCGCGTCTGGGCCACCTCCGTACAGGGACAAGGCGCAATCTTCTCCTTCAGTATTCCGAAACACAATCCTACCGAGGCAGACAATGCTCAAGCCCATACTTCTCGTCGAAGATAATCCGCACGACCTGGAACTGACGCTGATCGCGCTGTCGAAGAGCCAACTGGCCAACGAGGTCGTGATTGTGCGCGACGGCGCGGAAGCGCTCGACTACCTCAACCGCCGCGGCGAGTTCAAGGAGCGCGCCATCGGCAACCCGGCCGTGATCCTGCTCGACCTGAAGCTGCCCAAGGTGGACGGCCTGGAAGTGCTGAAGGAAATCCGCGAAACCGAAACGCTCAAGAGCATCCCAGTCTGCATGCTGACCTCGTCGAAGGAAGAACAGGACGTGGTGCGCAGTTACGAGCTGGGCGTGAACGCCTACGTGGTCAAGCCGGTGGACTTCACCGAGTTCGTGCGCGCCATCGCCGACCTGGGCATCTTCTGGGCGGTCCTGAACGAACCGCCGCCGGGCTCGCGCCGCTACGTCAAGCCCAAGTGATTCTGCGCCGCCCGCTGCGGGGGTGACACGCCGGCCTTCTGGTCGCGCTTCGCGCGGCGCAGCAGGTGGCGGATGCGCGCGCTCAGCGCGTCCGGATGGTAGGGTTTCTGCAACAGGTGCACCGACGCGTCCAGCTTGCCCTCGTGCGCGAGCACGCCTTCCGCATAGCCCGAGGTGTACAGCACCTGCGCGTGCGGGAGGCGGCGGCGCACGATCTCGCCCAGCTGCAGGCTGCTGACCGGTCCCGGCATGATCACGTCGGTGAACACCAGGTCGATGTGGCGGCCGCTGTCGATGATCTCGAGCGCGCTTTGCGCGTCTTCCGCTTCCAGCACCTCGTAGCCCAGCGCCGACAGGATGCCGCAGGTCGAGCTGCGTACGTCAAGCTCGTCCTCGACCACCAGGATCGTCTCCAGCCCGCCCGCCAGCGGCGCGCTGTGCACGGGCTCGATGGCCGCGGGCGCGGCGTCGCTGCGCGGCAGGTAGATGCGCACGCTGGTGCCCCGTCCCACTTCGCTGCGCATCACCAGTTCGCCGCCCGACTGCTTGACGAAGCCATAGGCCATCGACAGGCCCAGGCCGGTGCCCTGCCCGGTCGGCTTGGTGGTGAAGAAGGGCTCGAAGGCGCGCAGCAGGACTTCCTGCGGCATGCCCTTGCCGGTGTCGGCCACCTCGATCATGATGAAGCTGCCCTGCGGGACCTCGGGGGGACGCTCGTCGTCCGGAGCGACGTTGCAGGCGCGGATGGTCAGGGTGCCGCTGCCGGCCATGGCGTCGCGCGCATTGATGGCCAGGTTCAGCAGCACGTTGTTGAGCTGGTTCGGGTCGACCATGGTGCTGCCCAGGCCAGGGGCGATATCGGTGACGACGCGCGCGCTCGGCCCCAGCACGCGGCGCATCATGTCGTCCATGTCGCGCAGCAGGTGGCCGGGATCGACCACCACCGATTGCAGCGGCTGGCGCCGCGCGAAGGCCAGCAGGTGCGCGGCCAGCTTGGCGCCGCGCTCGACCCCGCCCAGGGCCATGTCGACGCGGCTTCTCGCGTTGTCGTTCAGGTTGCCCACCAGCTTGAGCAGCTGCAGGTTGCCGCCGATGATCTGCAGGACGTTGTTGAAGTCGTGGGCCACGCCGCCGGTGAGCTGGCCGATGGCTTCCATCTTCTGGGCCTGGTGCAGCGCCGACTGGCTGGCGGCCAGTTGTTCCTGGCTCACGCGCAGCGAGGCAAAGGCGGCATCGCGCTGGCGCCGCGCGATGCAGGCGCCGCTGTGGTAGCGCACGCGCGCCACCAGCTCGCGCGGGTCGGGCCACTTGACCATGTAGTCGTTGGCGCCTACCGCGAAGGCCCGCGCCTTGATCTCCGGGTCGTCTTCGGAAGACAGGACGATGACGGGAAGGTCTTCGGTATCGGGATGGGCGCGCAGGCTGGCGGTGACGTCGAAGCCGTCCAGGTCCGGCATGCGCAGGTCGACCAGCACCACCGTGGCACGCACCTCGCGCGCCACCTCGACCGCCCGCGCCGGACTCGACTCGTAGCACAAGGTGTGGCTGGTGCATCCCTGCAGGCCGTGCGCAATGATGTCTTGCGCAAAAGGCTCATCGTCGATGAGGAGAACGGAGCATTCGGGACGATCGTCAATCATTGCGGCGGGCTCGTTGATACGACACGATCTTGCATAAAGGTAAGCATTAATTCTACTATATTTTACAAATGGCGCGCACGATTGACGGATTTGAGGAGGCATCTTGCAAGTGGGCGGTCGCGCCGCCATCTATGCGGCATGCCTAAACGCCGGCCAGAACCGATCGAAGCAGCGCCCCTCGCCGATGCGCACTGCCCCTTGTGCGGCCGCGTGCTCGGTACGGTCAACATCGACCGCCATCACCTGATCCCCAAGACCTTCAAGGGCAAGGATCAGTTCCCCATCCATAAAATCTGCCACCGCAAGATCCATTCGGCCTTCACGGAACGCGAACTGCTGCAGACCTATCACACCTGGGAAGCGCTGCGCGGACACGAAGACATCCGCGCCTTCGTCGACTGGGTGGCAAGGAAGCCGCCGGATTTCTATACACGCACCTACACCTCGAACAAGAAGAAATTGCGCTGAACCGTGCAGGCATCGCGACATCAATATATAATTTTATATATTGATGTCCTGTGTGAGGTAACTTCATGAACAGTCCCGCGGACCTGCCCGCGCTGGAAGCGGCAGCGGGCGAAGCGAGCCAGTTGCTCAAGGCCTTGTCGAACCGCGACCGGCTCCTGCTGCTGTGCCAGATGACGCAGGAGGAGCGCTCGGTCGGCCAGCTCGAAGCCCTGACCGGGATCCGCCAGCCCACCCTGTCGCAGCAACTGACGGTCCTGCGCGAGGAAGGCCTGGTGGCGACCCGCCGCGCCGGCAAGCAGGTGTTCTACCGCATCGCGAGCGCCAAGGCCCTCGCCGTGCTGCAACTCCTGTATTCCCTCTACTGTCCAAGCGACGAGGAGCCACGCGATGAACATTGACATGGCCAATTTCACGCCCTGGATGTCGCTGGCGGGCGGCCTCCTGATCGGTACCGGGGTCGCCCTGTTCGCCCTGCTGGCGGGCCGCATCGCCGGCATCAGCGGCATCGTCGGCGGCCTGCTGCGTCCCAAGCCCGGCGAGACCGGCTGGCGCATCGCCTTCCTGGCGGGCCTGGTCGGCGCGCCCTTCGCGTACGCGCTGTTCGTGCCGCTGCCCGAGGTCCGGGTCGATGCCGGGGTGCCCGTGCTGCTGCTGGCCGGCCTGCTGGTCGGCGTCGGCACCCGCTACGGCTCCGGCTGCACCAGCGGCCACGGCATCTGCGGCCTGTCGCGCCGCTCGCCGCGCTCGATCGCCGCCACCGCCGCCTTCATGGGCGCCGGTTTCATCACCGTCTGGCTGCTGCGCCACGTGCTGGGGGCCGCATGACGATCGCCTATGCCCTCCTTGCCGGCTTCGTGTTCGGCATCGGACTGCTGCTGTCGGGGCTGGCCGACCCGTCCAAGGTGCTTGCCTTCCTCGACCTGGGCGGCAACTGGGATCCTTCGCTGCTGTTCGTGATGGGTGGCGCCCTCCTGGTGGCGGCGCCGGCCTTTGCCTGGCTTGCGCGGCGCGGACGCACCCTGGACGGCGCCCCGCTGCACCTTCCCGCCAAGGGGCGCATCGACCGCCGGCTGGTGCTCGGTAGCCTGGTGTTCGGCGCCGGCTGGGGACTGGCCGGCTACTGCCCCGGCCCGGCGCTGGTGTCGCTCGCCTGGGGCGGCCTGGAGCCGCTGCTGTTCGTGGGCGCGATGGTGGCGGGCATGGCCTTGTTCGAGCTGCTTGAAAAGAGGCGCTGAGCAGGCTTTTGCTTGACAAGCGCGGGCGCAGCGCATTTCATGGGATGCATGTCCAACAACCGGCTTGCCCATGGATTTCGACGACTATTCCCGCCATGACGCCACCGCCCTCGCCGCCCTCGTCGCGGGAGGCGAGGTGACGCCGCACCAGCTGCTCGAGCTGGCGCTGGCGCGCCACCACCAGGTCCATGGCCGCGTCAACGCGGTGGTGCGGCTGATGGAGAACGAAGCACGCCGCCAGCTGCAGGGTCCGCTGCGCGGGCCCTTCGCCGGCGTGCCCTTCCTGCTCAAGGATACGCTGCAGGACTATGCCGGCCTGCCCACCACCAACGCCAGCCGCACGACACGTGCGTATGTGCCCGGGGAGCATGCCGCCGTGGTGCGGCGCTATCTTGGCGCCGGCCTGGTCGTGTTCGGCAAGACCAACCTGCCCGAGTTCGCCCTGAAGGGCGTGACCGACCCTGAACTCTTCGGCCGGACCAGCAACCCGTGGAACCTGGCGCACACGCCGGGCGGCTCGAGCGGCGGGGCGGCGGCGGCCGTGGCCAGCGGCATCGTGCCGATGGCGGCCGGGAACGACGGCGGCGGCTCGATCCGCATCCCGGCCGCCTGCTGCGGCCTGTTCGGGCTGCGGCCTTCGCGCGGGCGCGTCTCCGCAGGACCCGACGTGGGCGAAGTCTGGTTCGGCGCATCGAGCGAAGGCGTGCTCTCGCGCAGCGTGCGCGATTCCGCGCTGGCGCTCGACGTGCTGCAGGGCGCCGAGCCGGGCGACCCGTTCATCGTCGCGCCTCCGTCCGCGCCCTACGCGGAACTGATGCGGCGTGACCCGGGCCGGCTGCGCATCGGCTTCACCAGCGTCTCGCCGATCGGCACCGAGGTGCATCCGGAAGCGGTGGCGGCGGTGAACCATGCGGCCACGCTGCTGTGCGGGCTGGGACACGACGTGGAGGAAGCGGCGCCGGAGATCGACGGCGCGGCCCTGGCGACCAGTTACCTGCACATCTATTTCGGACAAGTGCCTTCTTTGGTGGCGCGCATGCGCTCGCTCGGCGCCGGCGGCGGCGAGCCGGAGCTGATGACGCGCCTCCTGGTGACGCTGGGCGGCGCGCTCAAGGCGCCGGCGCTGGCGACGCAGCTGGCGCAGTGGAACACCTTTGCGCGGGCATTGGGACGCTTCCACCAGCGCTACGACCTGCTGCTCACGCCGACGCTGGCACATCCGCCCGTCAAGCATGGCACCGGCGACTTGCCTGCGGCGCAGCAGGCGCTGCTGGGCTTCCTGCAGCGCACCGGCATGCTCGGCCTGCTGGCGCGGCTCGGGCTGCTGGACAGCACCGTCGAGCAGATCGCGCGCGACAACCTGCGTTATGTGCCCTTCACCCAGCTGTCGAACCTGACGGGGACGCCGTCGATGTCGGTGCCCTTGCATTGGACGGGCGATGGCTTGCCTCTGGGGGTGCAATTCGTGGCGCCGTTCGGGAGGGAGGACGTGCTGCTGCAGCTGGCGCATCAGCTCGAGGGGGCGCAGCCGTGGTTCGATCGGTTGCCGGCAATGACGCGGGAAGGAACGCAGTCAACATGCGCTACCGAAGTCGCTCCTGCCTGAGCCATCCCTCAACTCAAGCAACGTCATCCCGGCGAAGGCCGGGATCCAATTCCGTAGAACGGTGTTATCGCTTCGCGACGCGTCAGTGGTCTTCGAAAGAACTTGGGTTCCGGCCTGCGCCGGAACGACGAGTAAATAGCGAGACGACTCATCCGATAGCGCCGCATTCTGACGCCTGAAAACAAAAAGGGCCGCATTCGCATGCGGCCCTTCGTATTCTGGCTCCCCGACCTGGACTCGAACCAGGGACCTGCGGATTAACAGTCCGTCGCTCTACCGACTGAGCTATCAGGGAAAGGAGGCCGCATTATAGCGGCCCGTTTCCGGTTTGCCTAGTACTGCGCATAAACAGTTAGGCCGCCAGCAGCCGCAAGGCTGCTTTGTTATAGTCGTCGCACTTTTCACAACCGCGATTTCCAATGACTTCCCCACGTCTCTTCGGTACCCCGCTCTCCCCTTCCGCCACCAAGGTCATGCTGCTCGGCTCCGGTGAACTCGGCAAGGAAACCATCATCGCCCTGCAGCGCCTGGGCGTGGAGACCATCGCCGTCGACCGCTACCCGAACGCCCCGGGCCACCAGGTCGCCCACCGTGCCCACGTGATCGACATGCTTGATGGCGCCGCCCTGTCCGCCCTGATCGCGCTGGAAAAGCCCGACCTGGTGGTGCCGGAAATCGAAGCCATCGCCACCGAGACCCTGCTGGCCCTCGAAGAAGCCGGCAAGATCACCTGCATCCCGACCGCGCGCGCCGCCATGCTGACCATGAACCGCGAAGGCATCCGGCGCCTGGCCGCCGAGGAACTCGGCCTGCCGACCTCGCCCTACCGCTTCGCCAGCAGCCTGGAAGAACTGGAACAGGCCTGCGCCGCGGTCGGCTTCCCCTGCGTGGTCAAGCCGGTGATGTCCTCGTCCGGCAAGGGCCAGTCCAAACTCGACAGCGCCGCGGACGTGGTGAACGCCTGGGAAGTCGCCGCCAGCGGCGGGCGCGTCGATGCCGGCCGCGTGATCGCGGAAGGCTTCATCGACTTCGACTACGAGATCACCCTGCTTACGGTGCGCTCGCTGGGCGCCGATGGGCAGGTCGAGACCAGCTTCTGCGAGCCGATCGGCCACAAGCAGGTGCAGGGCGACTACGTCGAATCCTGGCAGCCGCAGCCGATGAACCCTGCCGCACTCGAACGCGCGCGCGACATCGCGGCCAAGGTGACGGCGGACCTGGGCGGCTGCGGCGTGTTCGGCGTCGAACTGTTCGTCAAGGGCGACATGGTGTGGTTCTCGGAAGTGAGCCCGCGCCCGCACGACACCGGCATGGTGACCATGGCCAGCCAGGTGCAGAGCGAGTTCGAATTGCATGCCAAGGCCGTGCTGGGCCTGCCGGTGGATGCGTCGCTGCGTGCGCCCGGTGCGTCCGCCGTGATCTACGGCCAGCATGAAGCATCGGGTATTGCCTTCGAAGGCGTGGCCGAGGCCCTGCGCGTGCCGGGCGTGGACCTGCGGCTGTTCGGCAAGCCGGAGTCCTTCGAACGGCGCCGCATGGGCGTGGCGCTGGCGACGGCGGACGACGTGCAAACGGCGCGCCGACGCGCCCTGGAAGCGGCTTCCCGCGTGAAACCCGTGATCCGCTAAGACCGCGTGACCCGGCGGCCAATGGGCGTGATAAAGAGTGAGCTTTCAGGCGAAAATAATCGCTACCCTGAGGAAACGCGTGACAGTGCATGGCCATGCATTGGCGCGCCAGTCCTGGAAGATCAATCTTTACAATAAATAAAAATGTTTTGCTCCAATTGCGGAAGTCCCAATAACATCACGGCGAAGTTTTGCTCCAAGTGCGGGCATGCTTTAACACCAGACGAACAATCCATCGCTGCACAAGAAGGCGATCACGCGGTCGACACCGAGGGCCAACATGTTGCGCCGGCCTCGCCGACACCCGAACAGTTTTACAGAGCAGCGATCGGGCCGCAAAACCAGGACTACTACCTGAGCAAATTTTTGCGCTTCAATCAGGGAGGTGCCAGCTGGTCATGGAATTGGGGGGCTTTTTTCCTGACCTTCTATTGGCTGATCTACCGGAAAATGTGGTTGAACGCCCTGATTTACTTCGTGCTGCCATACGTGATAATTTTCACCGTGGTGTTTGCCGGCACCTTGATGGGTGGCGGGGAAAGCGTAGTCGGTATGACATATTTCCTTGTCTTGGCGGTCCTGTTCGTGATCCCGCCCCTGTACGGCGACGCCCTTTACCATCGGCACTGCAGGAAGAAGATTGCAGAGGCAAAGGCAAACCTGGCGCTCGGAGATGAGGCCAGCCGACTGCAGGCAGTAGCGAAAAGCGGAGGCGTCAGCAGAGTTCTGCTGATCGTTGGTGCGATCTTCCTGATGGTCATGCTCCTAGGGATCGTTGCGGCGATTGCGATTCCCGCATATCAACAATACGTCACCAAGGCAGAGGCGGCCGGACAGAGTTATACGCAGGTCACACTGCCTTACGAGCAGGCAGAAAAAGTCACCGGCAATGCTGGGCTCCAATACAACTCGCTGTTCGGGGGCACCATTTATAACGGCTCCGATTACAATCTTCGTCACATCACGGTGGAAATCACCGCCAAGGAAAAAGATGGCACGGTACGATGGGTCAGGAAGTTTGTGGACGACCTGTATATTGCCCCGCTGACGACGGGGGCGCTGCAAATTTCGGTCGGTGGCGCTGAAAATGCAGAACTCGAATGGGCAATCGTGGAGGTGAAAGGCGTTCCGGCGACTTCGCCCCCGTGATCTCCCCGGCCTGGTAGCGCGCACGATGGCAGTGGCAGGCGACGGCCCGAGCGCTGGTCATCGTGCCATGGAGTGGGTTGATACGGTGGCGCCAGCGCAGAAGGGTGACAGCCGGGCAGCAGCAGGCTTCGCCGCAGAAGGCCGCGCTCACGCCGCAGCAAAAACAAAAAGGGCTGCACTTGCGTGCAGCCCTTCGTATTCTGGCTCCCCGACCTGGACTCGAACCAGGGACCTGCGGATTAACAGTCCGTCGCTCTACCGACTGAGCTATCAGGGATTAGAGGCCGTATTATAGCAGCGCTTTTCGATTTCGCGAAGTATCGCGCTATCGAAAGGCAATATTTCCTAGCACTGCGTCCGGCGGATCAGCTTCGACAAGGCCTCGAGCACCAGCTGCGGCTCCGACATCTGCGGGAAATGCGCACTGCCCTTCGCGATCACGCGCTCGCCCAGCGGCGACAGATGCACCAGCGCTTCCTGGTTGCGCTCGCGCTCGCGTTGCGCCGCGCCGGACACCATCAGGCGCGGCAGGCGCTTGCCGCCCGACAGCACGGTGATGGGAATCGGCGGGAATGCCGGCGCTTCCGCAATCTCGGCCACCGTCTCGGCTTCGTTGCTCACCTCGTCATTCGGATCCTGCGGCGAGAAACGGTCCAGCAGCCCCGTGACCGCACGCTGCAGCGCCGACCGGTAGCGCTTCATGTTGAGGACGTCGTCGGGCGCGGTCGCCTCGAGGAACAGCACGCCACAGGTTTCTTCCGGGTAGACGCGCGCAAACAGGTTCGCGTGCAGGCCGCCGAAGGAATGCCCCACCAGCAGGAAAGGCGGCCTGGCCTCGATTTCGCGCAAGAGCGCGCGCAACTGCAGGATGACCGTAGTGCCCATCTGCGCCTCGCGCGGGCGCGCGCTGCCGCCGACGCCGGGGCGGTCGTAGGTGATCACCGTGCCCAGTCGTTCGATCTCGGGAAACAGCTTGAACCAGGTTTCGAGCGCGCTGCCGGCGCCGCCGAGCATGACGATGGTCGGGCTGCCCTGCCCCGATTGCGAAAAACGCAGCACCTGGCCCGCGACGGCGATCCGCTTGTTCGATGGTAGATGCTTCACTTGCTTGATCCTGATGAGTTGATGTTGCCAGCTTACCCATTTCACATGTAAATACGCAACTACCAAAACGCATCCACACGCAAAAACAAAAAAGCCACATCTCGCGATGTGGCTTTTCTGAAAATTCTGGCTCCCCGACCTGGACTCGAACCAGGGACCTGCGGATTAACAGTCCGTCGCTCTACCGACTGAGCTATCAGGGAATTGATGACAGCATTATATGTTTGCGGCGACAGTGTGTCAAATTCGACGCGTGTCGCGCAGCCACTTTTGCTGCTCTTCGGAATCAACTCTCGTCAGTTCCGAAGAGCCGCGATTTTAAAGAACTTTCGCGACGGCGTCAACGACGCGGTCGAGGTTGGTCGAGTTCAGGGCGGCAACGCAGATACGGCCGGTGTCGACCGCGTAGATCGACTGCTCGCGCAGCTTGCCGACCTGCTCTTTCGTCAGGCCCGAGTACGAGAACATGCCGACCTGCTCGCGCACGAATTCGAAGTCGTGGCCCGGGGCTTTTTCCTTGAGCTTCTCGACCATGAGGTTGCGCATCTCGCGGATGCGTACGCGCATGCCGGCCAGCTCCTCTTCCCACAGCTGGCGCAGTTCCGGGGTCGACAGCACCATCGCAACCACCTTGGCGGTATGCGTCGGCGGGTTCGAGTAGTTGGTGCGGATCACGCGCTTCAGTTGCGACAGCACGCGCGCCGACTCTTCGCTGCTCGCGGCCACGATCGACAGCGCGCCGGCGCGTTCGCCGTACAGCGAGAAGGACTTCGAGAACGAGTTCGACACCAGCAGCGGGATGCCGGTCTCGGCAAAGCGGCGCACCACGGCGCCGTCTTCGGCGATACCGGCGCCGAAGCCCTGGTAGGCCATGTCGAGGAAAGGCACCAAGCCGTTATCGACCACGGCCGCGATCACCTGGCTCCACTGATCCTGGCTCAGGTCGGCGCCGGTCGGGTTGTGGCAGCAGGCGTGCAGCACCACGATCGAGCCGCGCGGCATGGCCTTCAGGGAGGCCAGCATGCCCTCGAAATTCACGCCATGGGTGGCCGGGTCGTAATAGGTGTAGTTGTTGACGGCGAAGCCGGCGCTCTCGAACAGCGCGCGGTGATTTTCCCAGCTCGGGTCGCTGATGTAGACGTCCGATTCAGGGGCAAAGCGCTTGAGGAAGTCGGCGCCCAGCTTGAGTGCGCCGGTGCCGCCCAGGGCCTGCACGGTGATCGCACGCTTCTCTTGAATTACGGCGCTGTCGGCCCCAAATACCAGCTCTTGCACGGCCTTGTCGTAACTTGCCAGCCCTTCGATCGGCAGGTAGGTACGCGGCGCCGGCTGTTCCATCAGCTTCGCTTCCGCCTTTTGCACGCACTGCAGCAAAGGAACCTTGCCGTTGTCGTCGTAGTAGACGCCCACCCCCAGGTTGATCTTGGCCGGGTTGGTGTCGGCGTTGAATGCTTCGGTGATGCCCAGGATCGGGTCGCGTGGCGCCATTTCGATGGCGCCGAAGAGGCTGGCGGAGGCTGTGGAAGTCATCGTGATAAACTGAGTTGTCGGTGGGTTCGCAGCGGTTGTATAGACATAGACGTCAGTGCTGCACTGCGTCATGTGGACTCCCATTCTAGCAAAGGTCTGAAAGTATGGCAGATTTATCCATCGCAAATGCCCCGGAACCGACCGTCATCACCTACCCCGGATCGCCCTTCAAACTGCACCAGCCCTTCCCGCCGGCCGGCGACCAGCCGACCGCGATTGCCGGACTGATCGAAGGCATCAATGACGGCCTGATGTACCAGACCCTGCTCGGGGTGACCGGTTCCGGCAAAACCTACACGATGGCGAACGTGATCGCGCAGGCGGGGCGTCCGGCCATCGTCTTCGCGCCCAACAAGACGCTGGCGGCCCAGCTGTATGCGGAGTTCCGCGAATTCTTCCCGCAGAACGCGGTCGAGTATTTCGTGTCCTACTACGACTACTACCAGCCGGAAGCCTATGTGCCGCAGCGCGACCTGTTCATCGAAAAGGACTCGTCGATCAACGAGCACATCGAGCAGATGCGCCTGTCGTGCACCAAGTCGCTGATGGAGCGGCGCGACGTCGTCATCGTGGCCACCGTGTCGGCCATCTACGGTATCGGTAACCCGAACGAATACCACAAGATGATCCTGACGCTGCGCCACAAGGACAAGGTGGCGCAGCGCGACATCATCGCGCGCCTGATCCAGATGCAGTACACGCGCAACGAGATGGACTTCTCGCGCGGCTCCTTCCGCGTGCGCGGCGACACCATCGACATCTTCCCGGCGGAACACGCCGAGCTGGCGATCCGCGTCGAGATGTTCGACGACGAGATCGAGTCGCTGCAGCTGTTCGACCCGCTCACGGGGCGCGTGCGCCAGAAGATCCCACGCTTCACCGTGTACCCGGGCTCGCACTACGTCACGCCGCGTTCGACCGTGCTGCGCGCGGTGGAATCGATCAAGGCCGAGCTGCGCGACCGCCTCGAATACTTCCGCAACGAGAACAAGCTGATCGAGGAACAACGCCTCGAGCAGCGCACCCGTTTCGACCTCGAGATGCTGGCCGAGATCGGCTTCACCAAGGGCATCGAGAACTACTCGCGCCACCTGTCCGGCTCGATGCCGGGCGAGCCGCCGCCGACCCTGATCGACTACCTGCCCAAGGACGCGCTGATGTTCATGGACGAGTCGCACGTGATGGTCGGCCAGCTCAACGCGATGTACAACGGCGACCGTTCGCGCAAGGTGAACCTGGTCGACTACGGCTTCCGCCTGCCGTCGGCGCTGGACAACCGGCCGCTGAAGTTCCAGGAGTTCGAGAACAAGATGCGCCAGACGATCTTCGTCTCGGCCACGCCGGCCGAGTACGAAAAGGGCAAGGCCGACAACGTGGTCGAGCAGGTGGTGCGCCCCACCGGCCTGGTCGACCCGAAGGTCATCGTCAAGCCGGCCCGCTCGCAGGTCGAAGACCTGATGAGCGAAATCACCGACCGCATCGCCAAGGACGAGCGCGTGCTGGTAACGACGCTGACCAAGCGCATGGCCGAGCAGCTGACGGAATACCTGAGCGACCACGGCATCAAGGTGCGCTACCTGCACAGCGACATCGAGACGGTGGAGCGCGTGGAGATCCTGCGCGACCTGCGCCTGGGTACCTTCGATGTGGTGGTCGGCATCAACTTGCTGCGCGAGGGCCTGGACTTGCCGGAGGTGTCGCTGGTGGCGGTGCTGGACGCGGACAAGGAAGGCTTCCTGCGTTCCGAACGTTCGCTGATCCAGACCATCGGCCGCGCGGCGCGTAACCTGAACGGCGTGGCGATTCTCTATGCGGATCAGATGACCGATTCGATGAAGAAGGCGATCGACGAGACCGAACGCCGCCGCGCCAAGCAGATCGCCTTCAACGAGGCGCATGGCATCGTGCCGAAGGGCGTGAACAAGAAGATCAAGGACATGATCGACGGCGTCTACAGCAACGCGGCGCAGAAGGCCATGGGCGAAGGCATGGTCGACGAAGAGGCGACGGCCAAGGTCGAGGCCATGAGCGAGAAGCAGATCAGCAAGGAGATCAAGCGCCTCGAGAAGCTCATGGTGGACCACGCCAAGAACCTCGAGTTCGAGAAAGCGGCGCAGGTGCGCGACCAGCTGCATGTGCTCAAGCAGCAGGCCTTCGGGGCGCCGGGGGCGGACAACGTCGTGTCGATGCTGGGCAAGTAAGCCTGCACCGTACCCAAGACCGTTCCCGGCTTACTGCGGGAACGGTTTTTTTTCGCCTCAGGTTTTTTCTATTGCGGTGGAATTTCGTGCATTTTCATCAAGGCCGGCTGTGTAGACTGCTGTCCATGACGCCTCATACCAAACTCAAAGTTGCCAACGCTCTCATGCTACTGGGAGCCGTGCTGGTCCCGATCAGCTTTTACCGCTTCCTCGCCATGGTGTCTCCCGCTCCTTATCGCATGAGCTCACTGGGAGAAGGATTGCTGAACCTGGGAGGCCTGGTCGCCTTCGCGCTCGTTGTCGGCATGGCCGGCTTTGTCTGGTCCCTGCGCGTGGAAAAGCGCCATCCCTCGGTGCAGGTCGGCGGGACATTTGCGATCCGCATCCTCGTCTTCATCGTCGTCTTCATCCCGATCGTTGTGGGCAGCTTCTGACGTGAACCCGAAGCCGCGATTGACATTGGCGGCGGCATGCCTGACTGCGCTGGCACTGCCTCCAACGGCCGCCGCCTCGTCCACCCAGGTCTTCATCGACAACGGTGAATTGAACTACGTGGGCAGCCTGACGGCCGACGCCAACCAGCGCGCCTTCGCGTTGTTCAGCCAGGCGCAGCCCAGGCCTGCGATCCTGTCGATTCGCAGCAAGGGCGGGGTCACCGGCGCCGGCATCGAACTGGGCCGCTGGGTGCATGCCCAGGGCCTGACGGTCAAGGTGATGGAATACTGCTTTTCTTCGTGTGCGAACTACGTCTTCCCGGCGGCGCCGCGCAAGGTGGTGAGCAATTTTGCCGTCGTCGGCTATCACGGCGGCCTCAGTAGCATGTCGTTTCAGCTCGATCGTGAACAGGAAGCCATGCTCAAGACACTGCCCGCCGGGCAGCGCGAGGCGCTGCGCGCCAAGCTGGAACAGGCCGTGCGGGAGGCGGCCGCACCGCAAGCCGCGGAAGAAGCGCTTTACTTCGCTCTCATCGGGGTACAGCAACGCATCACGACGCTGGGCCAATCGCCTGCGCATGCGCAGGCCGAGACCGAACAATCGGTCGGGTGGACTTATTCGATCGCGGACTTCGCCAAGCTCGGCGTGCGCGACATCCGGGTCGTCAATCCGCCGTGGAAGCCGGCATTCGTCAACAGCGACAAGACGGTCATTACCATCGGGGTGGATTAGTCCGGCCGATTGAACATCCTGGGGTCGAAGCTGAATGACCTGGCGATCGACAGCTTCACGTCCGCATAGGCCGGACGCTCCGGGTTGATCACCAGGTTGACGCCCTCCCCCACGATCACCGACGGCACCCGCATGTAGAGGTGGTGGCACTTCTGCAGGAAGGCGGTGCCGAATTGCGTTGCGCTGCCGCCGTCGTCGAGGTCGTCCCAGCCTTCCGGCAGCTCCTCGCGCGACACGTCGATGCCCAGCTCGGGATCGTCCGGCAAGTCCACCGCCACCAGCACCAGGCCGGGTTCGTTGCCCTCGGTATGGACGAATTTTTCCAGCACCGCCATTTCCGCGGTCATGGCGGTGTACAGCGCGGCGCAGCCCTCTTCGTGCCAGTGTCCGCCGCTCTTGCGCGCGCCTTCGCAGCTGCGGTCCAGCGCCACGTCTTCTTCCGCAATCCTCCAGGTTCTCATGCGAGCTTTGTCCCCGTATTGTCCCGGAACCAGCATACACCGGCCTGGGGCGCGGACCGCGCACGGATGGGACGGTTCTTAGAACCTATTCCAGTAGGGATGAGGAAGTTGATAGCGATGCATGGCGAGCGGGGGCAAGGCGCGAGGAGGCCGCATGGCGAGCCATGCAACGACAAGCAACGCAGCACCCGCTCGTCAGGCGCGCTAGCAACGACTCAGCCTCTACTGGGATAGGTTCTTAGTCGACCCGCTCGCGCAGCTCGGCCAGGATGCGCAGCAGTTCCGACAGGTCGGCCGGCTTGACCAGGTGCCGGTCGAAGCCGGCCTGGCGCGCGCGTTCGCGGTCTTCGCTCTGGCCGTAGCCGGTGAGTGCGATCAGCATGGCGTTGGCGGTATCCGGCGAGGCGCGCAGGCGGCGCGCGAGCTCGTGGCCGTCCATGTCGGGCAGGCCGATATCGAGCAGCATGACTTCGGGCCGTTCGCGCAGGGCGCGTGCCAGGCCGCCCGTGCCGTCGTACTCAACGCTCACCACGTGGCCGTGCGCCTCGAGCAGCGTGGCGAGCATCTGCGCGGCGTCGGCATTGTCGTCCACCACCAATACCCGCACCGCACCCTCATTGGCCTGGTCAAGCGGCTGCTGCGGCTCCTGCGCCTCGGCGCCGGAGAGCAGCGGCAGGCGGATCACGAATTCGCTGCCCTTGTTCGGGCCCTCGCTGAAGGCCGCCACCCGCCCGCCATGCAGCGCCACCAGGCTCTTGACCAGCGCCAGGCCGATGCCCAGGCCGCCCTGCGAGCGGTCCGGCGTGCGCTCGGCCTGCGTGAACAGGTCGAAGATGTAGGGCAGCACCTGCGGCTCGATGCCCTGCCCGTTGTCGCTCACCGCGATCACGGCTTCGCCGCCTTCGCTGCTCACGCGCAGGGCGATCCGGCCGCCCGACGGCGTGTACTTGGCGGCGTTATTCAGGATGTTCGAGACCACCTGCACCAGGCGCGTACGGTCGCCCGACACGTACAGCGGCTCCTGCCACTGCTCTACCCGCAGCTCGTGGCGCTTCATGTCGAGCAGCGGACGCACCTGCTCGATGGCGCCGTTGACGACCGCGGCGACGTCGAGGTCTTCCTTCTCGATCTCGGCCAGGCCGCGGGTGACGCGCGAGACGTCCAGCAGGTCGTTCACCAGGTCGGTCATGTGCTCGGCCTGGCGCACGATGATGTCGCTGGCGTGGCGCGCGCGCTGCGGGTCGAGCGAGCCGCGTTGCAAGAGCTGGGCGGCGGTCGTGATCGGCGCCAGCGGGTTGCGCAGCTCGTGCGCCAGCATCGCCAGGAACTGGTCCTTCTGGCGGTTGGCGGCGCGCAGCTCGTCCTCGACGCGCTTGCGCATGGTGACGTCGCTGCCCTCCACGAAGATGCCCTCGACGTCGCCCTTCGGGCCGCGGATCGGCTGGTACACGAAGTCGACGAAGCGCTCTTCCAGCGGCGCGCTGGCCTCGCGCTGAACGCGCACCGGCACGGCGTGGCCCACGAAAGGCTGGCCCGACTGGTAGACCTGGTCGAGCAGCTCGAAGAAGCCCTGGTCGGCGACCTCGGGCAGGGCCGCGCGCGCCGGCATGCCGATCAGCTTGCGCCGGCCGATCAGCTGCAGGTAGGACTCGTTGGCGATCTCGAACACGTGGTCCGGGCCGCGCAGCACGGCGAAGATGCCGGGCGCCTGCTCGAACAGCGCCATCAGGCGCTGGTTCTCCTGTTCGCGATAGCGTTCCGCCAGCACTTCGCCGGTCATTTCGACGCAGGCACAGTACATGCCGGCCACGGTGCCGTCCTCATCGCGCACCGGCGAGTACGAGAAGCGGAACCAGGTGTCCTCGTCGTAGCCGTGGCGGTTCATGCGCAGCGGCAGCCGGTCCATGTAGGTGGATTCACCCTTGAGCGCACGGACGATCAGCGGATGGATGTCATCCCAGATCTCGCGCCAGATGTCGTGGAAGCGGTCACCCAGCGCCGTGGGATGCTTCTCGCCGAGGATGATCGCGTAGGAGTCGTTGTACAGGAAGCCGAGCTCCGGTCCCCAGGCCACGAACATCGGGAACTTCGAGTTGAGCATCAGGCCGACCGTGGTGCGCAGGGCCTGCGGCCAGGTACGCGGGTGGCCGAGCGGGGAATGCGACCAGTCGTGCGCCCGCATCATGGCCCCCATGTGGCCGCCCCCGCTCAGGAAGGGCAGCCATTCGGAAGGAGTCTTGTGTTCGGGTTTCATGCCTAGGTCAATACGGATGTGGTCGCAGCGGTGCGCATGCCAAAAGTGTGCCAGAAAGGCGAGGTTTGCCCCCGCACCGCTGCCCTCATAGTGTCTGGACGAATTCGCGGATGCCGCCCAGCAGCATCTCGACCGACATGGCGGTCAGGATCAGGCCCATCAGGCGCTCGAAGGCGGTCATGACCTGCGGACCCAGGCGCTGCTGCAGCTTCTCCGCGCTCAGGAAGACCGCCAGCCAGACCACGCCGACCGCGGCCAGCGCAGCGACATGGACCATGGTCTCGTTGATGCTTCCGGAGCTGAACAGCAGCACGGTGGCCAGTGCCGACGGCCCAGCCAGCGCGGGAATGGCCAGCGGCACGATGAAGGGCTCGCCTCCCTCACTGCGGCCGAGCACGCCGTCCGGATGCGGGAAGATCATGCGAATGGCGATGATGAGCAGGATAACCGCGCCACCGATACGCAGGGCCACCGGCGACAGGTGCAGCGCTTCCAGGAAGTGCTGGCCGAAGAACATGAACACCAGCAGGAGCAGGAAGGCGATGGCGCATTCGCGCACCACGATGCGGGGGCGGCGCTGGACCGGGACTTCCTTGAGGGCGGCGGCGAACAGGGGAACGTTGCCGAAAGGATCAGTGACGAGGATCAGCAGGATGAAGGTCTGGAAAAAACTTTGGGTCATCGATTTTTAGGTTTTTTATTGTTAAATATGTGCGGATGGCCGCGACGCATCTTAGCAGAGTATTACGTTCAAGGCTCGACCGAATGGGTGCGCTTGAGGGTGCGCAGCACGAAGGTCGAGCGGCTGTGGCGAATACCCGGAATCTTGTACAGGCGCTGGCGCAGGAAGCGCTCATAGCCCTCGGTGCCGGCCACCGCCACCTTGATCAGGTAGTCGTAGTCGCCGGTCAGCAAACTCGCCTCCATTACCTCGGGCAGTTTCGCCAGTTCTTCGCCAAAGCGGATCAGCATGTCGTCGTCGTGGCGTTCCAGCGTGACCTCGATGATGACGGTGTCCGGCAGGCCCAGCGCACGCTGGGACAGGATGGCGGCATAGCCTTCGATATAACCCTGTTCTTCCAGCGCGCGGACCCGGTTCCAGCAGGGCGTGGGCGAGAGGTGGACGCTCTCGGCCAGCTTCTGGTTGGTGATGCGGCCATCGACGCGCAGGATGCGCAGGATCTTCCGGTCGATGTCGTCGAGGACGTCCTTTTTGGGCTTGCTGTCGGCTTCCATGAGAAGAAACTCCTGATGTTTTACATATACACAGGAGATTCTCCCATATTCTCCTTAAAACGGGGAAACAACGAAAGCACCTTTTTGGCTCCTGCCTCTACGATGGAGGGGTACTTCATCGAGACATTCCGCGCCGTCCTGAACCTCCGCCACGAACGGAGTTGCATCGCGCGCTGCGGGCGCCGCTTCAAGAGAGCGGCTTAGCAAATGAAACGGGCAGGAAAGGCTTGCGCCTTCCCCGCCCGTTCGCCTTGCCCTTGCAGGCCCGGTCGATTACTTCTCGAACTTCTTCATCCACGCCGCCAGCTGGTGCGGACGCAGGCCGTCGTAGTCTTCGAACGGCTGGTGGATCCACGGGTTGTGCGGCAGGTCTTCCAGGTGGTAGTCCGGCTTGAAGGCCGAAGTACCTTTCACCCAGATGACGGCCGAGCGCACTTCCGAGACGTCCGGATAGTTGGTCTGCAGGTGCTCGCGCACCTTCTGCAGGGTCACGCCCGAATCGGCCAGGTCATCGACCAGCAGGATGCGGCCGGCCAGCGGGCCCTTGGTCATCGTCATGTACTTGGCGATGTCCAGGTTGCCCTGCTTGGTGCCGGCTTCTTCGCGGTAGGAGCTGGTCGACAGGATCGCCAGCGGCACGTCGAAGATGCGCGAGATCACGTCGCCGGGACGCACGCCGCCGCGCGCCAGGCACAGCACCATGTCGAACTTCCAGTTCGATTCATACACTTGCAGCGCGAGGCGCTCGACCAGGCGGTTGTACTCGTCCCACGAAACCCAGAGGTCCTTGTCGGTCGATGCAGGGGTGTTCATTTCAGGTCATTCCTATTGTTATTAAGCTGCGAACGGATGGCGCAGCACGATGGTTTCTTCGCGGTCCGGGCCGGTCGACACCATGTCGATCGGCACGCCCACCAGTTCTTCGATGCGCTTGATGTAGGCGCGGGCATTGGCCGGCAGCTCTTCCATCGACTTGGCGCCGACGGTCGATTCGGTCCAGCCCGGCATCTCTTCGTAGACCGGCTCGCACAGCGCCGCTTCTTCTGCGCCGACCGGGAAGATGTCGACCTCGCGGCCGTCGATCTTGTAGCCGGTGCACAGCTTCAGCGACTCGATGCCGTCCAGCACGTCCAGCTTGGTCAGGCACATGCCCGACACGCCGTTGATCTGCACCGAGCGGCGCAGCAGCGCGGCGTCGAACCAGCCGCAGCGGCGGGCACGGCCGGTCACGGTGCCGAACTCGTGGCCGATGCGCGACAGGTGCTCGCCCACGCCGGCGTCGGTCGGCAGTTCGGCCGGGAACGGGCCCGAACCCACGCGGGTCGTGTAGGCCTTGGTGATGCCGAGGATGTAGTGCAGCATGCCCGGACCGACGCCGGCGCCGGCGGCCGCATTGCCGGCCACGCAGTTCGACGAGGTCACGAACGGGTAGGTGCCGTGGTCGACGTCGAGCAGCGAGCCTTGCGCGCCTTCGAACAGCAGGCTGCCGCCTGCCTTGTGGGCGGCGTACAGCTGCGACGAGACGTCGCCCACCATCGGGCGCAGGCGCGGGACCAGGGCCATGGCGTCGTCGTAGGTCGTCTGGAAGTCGATCGGATCGGCGCCCAGGTAGTTGACCAGCACGTGGTTGTGGTACTCGAGGTTTTCCTTGAGCTTCTCGGCGAAGCGCTCTTCGTTGAGCAGGTCGGCGATGCGGATCGCACGGCGGGCGACCTTGTCTTCGTAGGCCGGGCCGATGCCCTTGCCGGTGGTGCCGATCTTGTTCTCGCCGCGCTTGGCTTCACGTGCCTTGTCGATGGCGACGTGGTAAGGCAGGATGACCGGGCAGGCTTCCGAGATCTTCAGGCGCGACACCACTTCGATGCCGGCGGCCTGCAGCTTGTCGATTTCGCGCATCACGTCCGGGACCGAGACGACCACGCCGTTGCCGATGTAGCAGGCCACGCCTTCGCGCATGATGCCCGACGGGATCAGCTGCAGCGCGGTCTTCTGGCCCTTGATCACGAGGGTGTGACCCGCGTTATGGCCGCCCTGGAAACGGACGACGCCGGCCGCATGGTCGGTCAGCCAGTCGACGATCTTGCCTTTACCTTCATCGCCCCACTGGGTGCCGATGACAACGACGTTCTTTGCCACGTTAGTATTTGACATCACTTAACCTAAGTTTTTGAGAATCCAATTTCCGTTTTCGAGGACGAGCACGCGGTCGCACTCGAACTCGTCCTGAACATTGTCGTGACCCGGCATGGACTGGATCACGACTTCGCCTGCCTTGCGCAGGTCAGCGATTTTTTCCTTCAGCTCCGGCGCATTGCCCCAGGGCGCGCGGATCGAATGCTTGCGCTCGGCAGTCGGCAGCAGCCGCGCCAGTTCGCGCAGGTCGAGCGAGAAGCCGGTCGCCGGACGCGCACGTCCGAAGGCCTCGCCCACATGGTCGTAGCGGCCGCCGCGCGCCACCGCGTTCGGCAGGCCCGGCACGTAGAGCGCGAACATGGCGCCGCTTTCGTACTGGTAGCCGCGCAGGTCGGCCAGGTCGATCGCCACCTCGGCGCGGCCGATGGCGCTCGCGGCGAGCGCGGCCAGTTCGGCAAGCGCGCGGGTGATGCCCGGCAGGGCCGGCAATTCTTCCCTGGCGCGCGCCAGCACCTCGACGTCGCCGTACAGGTGCGGCAGCGCCAGCAGGGCCTTGCGGGTGGCGGGCAGATAATCTTGCGTGAGCCCGTCCAGTCCCGGCACATCCTTGGCGCGCAGCATGGCGATGAGCTGGGCTTCGTCGCGGCGCGCGGCCGGATCGTCGCTGAGGATGGCGCGCAGGATGCCGACGTGGCACAGGTCGAGGCGAACGCTGTCGAAGCCGGCCAGCGCCAGCGCACCGAGCGCCAGCTCCTGGATCTCGGCGTCGGCTTCCAGGCCGGCGTGGCCGTAGATCTCGGCGCCGATCTGGATCGGCTCGCGGGTGGCGTGCAGGCCCGACGGACGGGTATGCAGCACGCTGCCGGCGTAGCACAGGCGGGTGACGGTTTCCCGATTCAACAGGTGCGCGTCGATGCGCGCTACTTGCGTGGTCATGTCGGCGCGCAGGCCGAGCAGGCGGCCGGACAGCTGGTCGACCACCTTGAAGGTGCGCAGTTCGGTGTCCTGCCCAGCTCCGGCCAGCAGCGACTCGACGTACTCGAGCAGCGGCGGCATCACCAGTTCGTAGCCGTACAGGCGGAAGGTATCGAGCATCTTGCGGCGCAGATCCTCGATCTTGCGCGCTTCGGACGGCAAGACATCGGCGATATTTTCAGGCAGAAGCCAGTTCGGCATGGGCGGAGCTAACGGGTTGTTTGACAAGAGCGGTACAAAGGGCACGGGCGTGCTGGCGCACGGTGCGAGCGCCGAATCGGCAATTTTACCCGAAAATGATAAGGCGTAGGCGGGGGATGTTGGTTTGACAGGTCTGGCGGCTTGCCATAGTGCCATGTTGCAACGCTTGTATAGACTAAAACCGGCAGAGTAAACGTAGGGTGGGCGGGTCTCCCGCCCACGCGGTAATAGCTGAGGTGTGAATAGCCGCTCGGGCAAATCCACCGCTACTCGACCGCGTGGGCGGGGAACCCGCCCACCCTACAAAAGCGACCTGGCTTACTTCCCGCCCGGCTGCTTGAAGTACTTGAAGAACTCCGAATTCGGATCCACCACCATCACGTCGCCACGGTTCTTGAAGGTCGCGCGGTAGGCTTCCAGCGAACGGTAGAACTTGGCGAATTCCGGGTTCTTGCCGAAGGACTCGGCGTAGATCACCGATGCCTTGGCATCGCCGTCACCCTTGATCTTCTCGGCCTCGCGGAAGGCTTCGGCGATGATCACGGTGCGCTGGCGGTCGGCGTCGGCGCGGATCTGTTCGGATTCGGCGGCGCCGGTGGAGCGCAGCTCGTTGGCCACGCGCACGCGCTCGGCCTTCATGCGTTCGTACACCGAGTTGTTGATCTGCTCGATGTAGTCGACGCGCTTGAGGCGCACGTCCACCACGCCCACGCCGATCTCCTTGGCTTCGGCCACGACCTTTTCCTTCACCGCGTTCATCACGGCGCCGCGCTCGCCGGAAATCACTTCGCGCACGGTGCGCTTGGTGATCTCGTCGTTCAGGGCTGCCTTGATGATCTGCGACAGGCGGTCGCGGGCACGGGCCTCGTCGCCGCCGAAGCTGACGTAGTACAGGCGCGGGTCGGTGATGCGCCACTTCATGAAGGCATCCACCAGGATGTTCTTCTTCTCGGCCGTGATGAAACGGTCGGCGTCAGGCGTGTCGAGCGTCAGGATGCGCTTGTCCAGGTAGATCACGTTCTGGAACGGCGGCGGCAGCTTGAAGTGCAGGCCCGGCTCGGTGATCACGTCGCGCACCTGGCCCAGGGCGAACACGATGGCGAAGCGGCGCTGGTCGACCACGAACACGGTGGACGACAGCAGCATCAGGGCAATGAAGCCCGCCACAAATAAAGTTACGAGGCGGTTCATTAACGGCTCTCCCTGTCACGTGAGGAATCGCGGCTGCGGCTGTCGCGCTGGCGCACCGAATCCATGGCTTGCATGACGTCCGACGGCGGCGCCGACTGCGGCACCTGCACCGGACCCGAACGGGCGCCGACACTTTCGTTGCCGGCGCCTTGCTGGATCAGCTTGTCCAGCGGCAGGTAGATCATCGGATTGCCCGCGCGCGAATCCACCATCACCTTGCTGGTGCTGGAGAAGATCTGCTGCATGGTATCGATGTACATGCGGTCGCGGGTGACGGCCGGGGCCTTGGCGTAGGCGGCCACCACCTGGTCGAAGCGCGAGGCGTTACCGGTCGCGTTCTCGACCACCATCGAACGGTAGGCCTCGGCGTCCTGCTGCAGGCGGAAGGCCTGGCCGCGTGCCTGCGGGATCACCTGGTTGGCGTAGGCCTCGCCCTCGTTGCGGGCACGGGCGCGGTCCTGGCCGGCCTTGACGGCGTCGTCGAAGGCTTCCTGCACCTGCTCCGGCGGCTGCACGCCCTGCATGGTCACATTGGTGACCAGAGCGCCCAGCGCGTAGCGGTCGAGGATCTGCTGCATCATCTGGTGCACGTCGGCAGCGACCTTCTCGCGGCCTTCGTACAGGACGAAGTCCATCTTGCTCTTGCCGACCACTTCGCGGATGGCGGTCTCGGCCACCTGGCGCACGGTCTCGTCGTTCTCGCGGTTGTTGAACAGCCACTGGACCGGGTCCTTCAGCGTGTACTGGACCGCGAACTGGATGTCGATGATGTTCTCGTCGTCGGTCAGCATCAGCGACTCTTGCGGCTGCTTGTTGCGCACGTTGGCGCGATAGCCGATCTCGGCGGTGCGGATGGTCGAGACGTTGACGGTCTCGTGGGCCTGGATCGGGTACGGCCAGCGCCAGTTGAAGCCGGCGCCGGTGGTATGGCTGAGCTTGCCGAAAGTGGTGACGACGCCGGTCTGGCCTTCCTGCACGATGAAGGCGCCGCTCGCCAGCCAGATCAGGCCGACGATGGTCGCCACCACGCCGGCGCCGATGCCGGCGCCGCGCATCTCGCCGCGGCCGCCCGGGCCGCCGCCGCCGTCGCCGCCGTTGTTGCGGCCGCCAAAGATGCGGTTCAGGCGCGCATTGAAATCGCGCCAGAGTTGATCGAGGTCGGGCGGGCCTTCACCCGGCCGGCGGCCCTCCTGGGCCTTGTGGTCACCGTCGGGTTTATGACCCCAACGTGGGTCGTTCAGCGACAGTTTGATGCCGCAACGTTTTAGTAAAGAAACGAGCATAGGCTAGTGTGGCCCGAGATGGGTGGAGGTTGTCATATTGTTCTCTGCAGAATTGGCCAGGGAGCCGCCCACCGCCGGTTCTTCCCCATTGCGCGACTGTTCCTGTTCTGCGCGTGCCGCCAACGCCGCCTCGACGATGGCATCTCGCAGCAGGTCCAGGCCGGCCCCGCTGTGGGCGCTGATGAAAACGCGGCTGATCTTATCATATTCATCACGCTCGACCCCGGGCTCGAGCCCGGCCGCATCGATCTTGTTCCAGACCAGGATTTGGGGCACATGATCGGCGCCGATCTCGCGCAAGACTTCGTTCACCTGCTCGATCTGTTCCATGCGCACCGGCGAGTTGCCGTCGACCACGTGCAGCAGCAGGTCGGCGTGGATGGTTTCTTCCAGCGTGGCGCGGAAGGCCGCCACCAGCTGGTGCGGCAGTTCGCGCACGAAGCCGACGGTATCGGAAATCACCACGTTGCCCACTTCGTCGCCCAGGTACAGGCGGCGGCTGGTGGTGTCGAGCGTCGCGAACAGCTGGTTCGCAACATACACCCCGGCCTTGGTCAGCGTATTGAACAGGGTCGACTTGCCGGCGTTGGTATAACCGACGAGGGAGACCGAGAAGGTCTGGTTGCGCCCGCGCTGGCGGCGCTGGGTCTCGTGCTGCTTGCGCAGCTTGGTGAGCCGGGTACGCAGCATCTTGACGCGCTCGCCGATGAGGCGGCGGTCGGTCTCGAGCTGGGTTTCACCCGGGCCGCGCAGGCCGATACCGCCCTTCTGGCGCTCCAGGTGGGTCCAGCCGCGGATCAGGCGCGTGGCCAGGTGCTGCAGCTGGGCCAGTTCCACCTGCAACTTGCCCTCGTGGCTCTGGGCGCGCTGGGCGAAGATGTCGAGGATCAGGCTGGTACGGTCGACCACGCGCACCTCGAGCCTGCGCTCGAGGTTACGCTGCTGGGCAGGCGACAGGGCATGGTTGAAGATGACGAGCTCGATGCCCTCGGCCTTGCAGGCCATCTTGATTTCGTCGGCCTTGCCGCTGCCGACGAAATGGGCGGGATCGGGACTGCTGCGCTTGGCCGTGATCGTGGTGATCGGTTCGGCGCCGGCGGAGCGCGCAAGCAGCGACAGCTCTTCCAGGCTGGCGGTGAAATCACCGCTACCGAAATCGATGCCGACCAGCGCTGCGCGCATGGAGGTGTTGCCGGGGGCGTCAGCCATCGGCCTTACTCGGCTTCGGAGTCGAGGTTAAGGTTGACGGCGCGAGCCGGGACAACGGTGGAAATGGCATGCTTGTAGACCATCTGGGTCACGGTATTACGAAGCAGGACGACGTACTGGTCGAAGGATTCGATGTGGCCTTGCAGCTTGATGCCGTTGACCAGGTAGATGGAGACGGGGACGTGCTCCTTGCGCAAAGCGTTCAGGAATGGGTCTTGTAACAGTTGCCCTTTGTTGCTCATAACAGCTCCGTAATGTTGTTGTAGTTTAAAAATAGTGGCGGTTTGCCAAATTTCAAGTGCCTGAGCCGCATTCAGCTGTGGCGAATGAAAGCCCTGAGCTACTGTAACCTGTTTCGCCACTCTTTGTCGTACTGCTATGCCCCAGCACTGATTTAATTCTGCTCCTTGGCAAAAGGATTCTTACCGGATTTGAATTCGATGCGCACTGGGGTGCCGACCAGGTTGAAGGTATCGCGGAAATGTTTTTCCAGATAGCGCTTGTACGGGTCGCTGACGGCTTCGAGCGCATTGCCGTGGATGACGATGATGGGCGGATTCTGGCCGCCCTGGTGGGCGTAGCGCATCTTGGGACGGGTGCTGCCCTTGCGCTTCGGCTCCTGCTTCTCGATCGCTTCCTGCAGCGCGCGCGTCAGGCGCGGGGTCGACAGGTTGGCGGTGGCAGCGGCATAGGCCGAGTCCACCGACTTCATCAGCTGGCTGATGCCGGTGCCCTTCAGGGCCGAGACGAAGTGGGTCTTGGCGAAGGACAGGAAGTCGAGCTTGCGGTCGAGGTCCATCTTGACCTGGTCGCGCTGGTCCGACTGCAGGCCGTCCCACTTGTTGACGGCCACCACCAGCGCCCTGCCCGATTCCAGGATGAAGCCGGCGATGTGGGCGTCCTGCTCGGAAATATCTTGCTGGGCGTCGAGCAGCAGGATGATGACGTTGGCGTCCGAGATCGACTGCATCGTCTTGATCACCGAGAATTTCTCGATGGCCTCGAAGATCTTGCCGCGGCGGCGGATACCGGCGGTGTCGATCAGGGTGTACTTCTTGCCCTCGCGCTCGAAGGGCACTTCGATCGAGTCGCGGGTGGTGCCCGGCATGTCGAAGGCGATCACGCGCTGCTCGCCGACCAGGGTATTGATCAGCGTCGATTTACCCACGTTGGGTCGGCCGACGATGGCGATCTTGATGCCGTGGTCGGGATGTTCCGCTTCGTCTTCTTCATCCGGACGGTTGGCGAAGGCGAAGTCGAGCGCCTCGTTCACCAGGTCGTGCACGCCGTCGCCGTGGGCGGCGGAGATCACGTACGGGTCGCCCATGCCGAGTTCGTAGAAGTCAGCAGTGACCGAGGTGTACTTCATGCCCTCGGACTTGTTGACCACGAGCATGACCTTGCGACCCGACTTGCGCAGGTAATCGGTGATGGTCTTGTCGTGCGGGGTCAGGCCCTGGCGGCCGTCGACGATGAACACGACGACGTCGGCTTCCGCCACCGCCTGGCGCGTCTGCAGCGCCATCTCGAACATGATGCCCTCTTTGGCCACCGGTTCGAAACCGCCGGTGTCGATGACCAGGAACGGCCGTTCGCCGATCCGGCCTTCGCCATAGTGGCGGTCGCGGGTCAGGCCAGGAAGGTCGGCCACCAGCGCGTCCCGCGAGCGGGTCAGGCGGTTGAATAGGGTCGACTTCCCGACGTTCGGGCGACCAACGAGTGCAATTACCGGCTTCATGTAGTTATTCTATTCGACCGCGATGGCGGCCACAGTTCCATTTTGTGTTTGAAAAATCAGGTGCGATCCAGCCACCAGAGGAGTGCCGATGACGGCGCTGCCGTCGGTAGCGGCGCGTGCGAGGAAGCTGCCATCCTCGCGCGACAGGAAGTGCACGATGCCCTGGTAGTCGCCCACCGCCACCGCACGGCCGAACGAGACCGGAGTCGACAGGCGGCGGAAAGCCAGCTTGTCGTTCTTCCAGGCGCTCGAACCGGTGTCGCGGTTGAAGGCGTACAGCGCGCCCTTGTCGTCCGCCGCGAACACGAAGCGCTGGTCGACGGCGACGCCGACTTCCGACGACAGGTCGCGGGTCCACTTGGGCGAACCGGCGCTGGCATCGAAGCAGGCGACCCGGCCCTGGTAGGACGCGGCGCAGACCTCGCCCTCGAACAGCACCGGGGCGCCGCCGATGTCGGTCACGCGTTCCAGTTCGGTGGCGCCGCGCGCCACGCCCACTTCCTGGTCCCAGCGCGGCGCGCCGGTGGCCAGGATCATGGAGGACAGGCGGCCGGCCGGCTGGGCGACGATGACGTCGCTGCCGTTGACGATCATGCCCGGTGCGGTGCGCAGGGTCAGCGACGGGGTCACGCGCTGCACGGTCCATTTCTTTTCGCCGGTCTTGGCATCTAGGCCGACGATGCGGTTGTCCAGGCTGCGGGCGACGACGATGCCCTGCCCCACCACCGGCGAGGACAGGAGTTCGCTCGACAGCTGCGAAGTCCACAGTTTCTTGCCATCCATGTCGAAGGCGAGGACGGTGCCCTTGGTACCGCCGACCACGATCAGGTTGCCGTCGGTGCCGACGCCGGCCGACAGTTCGCTGCCGGCCTTGATGCGCCACAGCTGCTTGCCGCTTTCAGCCTCGACACGGGCGATGTCGCCGTTGCCGCCGGCCACGACCACGGTGTTGCCCGCCAGCGCAGGCGAGAAGGTGTACGGACCGGCCTTGCCGATGTCGAGCTTCCACGCGGTGCGCACGGCCATCGTCGCCTTCAGTTCCACCAGCGGCGCCGGCTGGTCGGTCTTGGATTTCGACGCGAACGGATTGAGCGAGCTGAGTTTGTTGACCATGCTGGACGGGCTCAGGCTCGAGCAACCCGTCACCAGGGCCAGTACACCAACACCGACAAGTTTGCTGCTGATACGCATATTCTTTAACCTTGTTCCTGGACTGTAGAGCTGTAGAGGACGCAAAGCCCGCGCATGCCTTCGCGGCCTGCGCGGGCCTGTCAATCTTGGAGTTTACGCGGCCGCGGCGTTGGCTTTGGCGTCTTTCGCTTCCGGCACGGTGCCGCCGATGGCTTCGAGCTTGATCTGGACCAGCTGGCGGCCCGGATTATCCTTGTGCATCGCAGCCAGTGCGGACACATAGGCCTGGCGCGCTTCGGTGATCTTGTTTTGCGCCACCAGCACGTCACCCTTGCGGTCGGCCACTTCGGCCGAGAACTGCTCGGGGAACTTGTCGTTCAGCAGCTTGAGTGCGGCGTCAAAGGACTTCTCGTCCAGCAGCACGCCGGCCAGGCGCAGTTTCGCGATCGCCTTGTACTCGTCGTTGCCCTTGTCCACCACCCACTGCAGCTGCGCCTTGGCGGTCTTCAGGTCGTTCGCATCGAAGGCCGTCTTGGCGGCGGCCAGGCTGGCCATCTGCGCGTACACGGTGCCTTCGTACTTCTGCTTGATGTCGCCGGCGATGCGCTGGGACTTGGCATTGTCGCTGGCGACCAGGGCAGCCTGCAGCTCGTCGTACAGCGCCGAGGCCTCGACGGCCTGGGTGCGCTGGCGCGACTGCCAGAAGTTGTAACCGGCGTAGGCGAGGAGCGCGACGATCAGCACGCCCATGATGAGGTTGCCGAAACGCGCCCAGAAGGCCTTGAAAGTCGCTATCTGTTCCTGTTCTTCGAGGTCGTATGCCATGGTCTGCTCAGTGTCTGTTTGTTATTTGGAATGGTAAATCGGTGCCGTTACGGACGGTGGTGATGACCGTGCTCGTTGCAATTCTCGTCGTCGCAGTCGTGGCCGCCGCCTCCGACGATCTGGTCGACCACGTAGTCGACCACTTCCTCGAAGGGCACGCTGGCCTGCTGCTGCTCGCCGGCCTCGCCGCGCATGGACTTGACCGCGGCCTTCTGGTTCGCGATCTCGTCTTCGCCGATGATCACGGCGAACGAGGCGCCGCTGCCGTCGGCCTTCTTCATCTGGCTCTTGAAGCTGCCCGCGCCTGCCGGCGTTGCGCAATGTAACACAACATCCAGGCCGGCATCCCGCAGGCGCTCACCCAGGATGAAGGCTTGCAGCTGGGCGTCCTCGCCCTGGTGCACCAGGTAGACGTCGCACTGGCTCGGCGCCTGGGTCTCGCCCAGGCCCTTCATCAGTTCGATGATGCGCTCGATGCCCATCGCAAAGCCGACCGCCGGGGTGGCCTTGCCGCCGAACTGTTCGATCAGCGGATCGTAGCGGCCGCCCGCGCAGATGGTGCCCTGCGAGCCCAGTTCGTCGGTGACCCATTCGAACACGGTGCGGTTGTAGTAATCCAGGCCGCGCACCAGGCGTGGGTTAATGGTGTACTGCACCGCATTGCGGTCGAGGATCTTGCGCAGGCCGTTCAGGTGCGCGAGCGACTCCTCGCCCAGGTAGTCGAGCAGCTTCGGCGCGCCGTTGACCATTTCCTGCATGGCCGGGTTCTTGGTGTCCAGGATGCGCAGCGGGTTGCTGTGCAGGCGGCGCTTGGCTTCGGCATCGAGGATGTCGTCGTGTTTCTCGAAGTAGGCGATCAGGTCGGCGCGGTGTCGCAGGCGCTCGTCGGCATTGCCGATCGAATTCAGCTCCAGGCGCACGTTCTGCAGGCCGAGGTCGTCCCAAAGACGGCGGCACAGCATGATCAGTTCCGCGTCGATGTCCGGGCCCGAGAAGCCGACGGCTTCGGCGCCGAACTGGAAGAACTGGCGGTAGCGGCCGCGCTGCGGACGCTCGTGGCGGAACATCGGGCCCTTGTACCAGAGGCGCTTGGGGCCGTCGTACACGAGGTTGTGCTCGATCACGGCGCGCACGGCGCCGGCGGTGCCTTCCGGGCGCAGGGTCAGCTGGTCGCCGTTCATCGAGTCTTCGAAGGAGTACATCTCCTTCTCGACGATGTCGGTCACGGCGCCGATGGCGCGTGCGAACAGCGAGGTATCCTCGACGATCGGGGTGACGATCTTTTGGTAGCCGTAGCTCTTCAGGATCGTTTCGGCGGTGTTCTCGAACAGCTCCCACATCGGCGCATCGGCCGGGAGGATGTCGTTCATGCCTTTGACGGCGACGATTTTTTCTGGTTTGGACATTGTTAGTACCGTTAGCCTTAAAACCGTCGTACCGGCGAAGGCCGGTACCCAAGTTCTGCGTGCATCTCGACTGCTCGTGCAACTTGGATCCCGGCCTTCGCCGGGATGACGGTGGTGTATTTTATTGTGCGACCGCCTCTTGGCGGCCGTAATTCTTCTGCACGTAGTTCAGCACGATGGTCTTGAACTCATCCACGATGCGCTCGCCGCGCAGCGTGGCCACCTTCTGCCCGTCCACGAACACCGGCGCCGCCGGCGATTCGCCGGTACCCGGCAGGCTGATGCCGATGTTGGCGTGCTTCGATTCGCCCGGACCGTTCACGATGCAGCCCATCACGGCCACGTTCATCGCTTCCACGCCCGGGTAGGTTTTCTTCCATTCCGGCATCTGCTCGCGCAGGAAGGTCTGGATGTTGTCCGCCAGTTCCTGGAACACGGTCGAGGTCGTGCGGCCGCAGCCCGGGCAAGCGATCACCATCGGGGTGAACTTGCGCAGGCCCATGGTCTGCAGGATCTCCTGGCCGACCACCACCTCCCTGGTGCGGTCGCCGCCCGGTTCCGGGGTCAGCGAGATGCGGATGGTGTCGCCGATGCCTTCCTGCAGCAGCACCGACAGCGCCGCGGTCGAGGCGACGATGCCCTTGCTGCCCATGCCGGCCTCGGTCAGGCCCAGGTGCAGCGGGTAGTCGCAGCGGCGCGCCAGTTCGCGGTAGACCGCGATCAGGTCCTGCACGCCCGAGACCTTGCACGACAGGATGATCTTGTCGCGCGCCAGGCCCACTTCCTCGGCGCGCACGGCATTCTCGATCGCCGACGTGATGAGCGCTTCGTACATCACGGCCTGCGCGCTCCACGGGGTGGCGCGCGCCGCATTCTCGTCCATGATGCGGGCCAGCAGGGATTGATCCAGCGAGCCCCAGTTGACGCCGATGCGCACCGGCTTGTCGTACTTCGCCGCGATTTCGATCATCTGGGCGAACTGGGTGTCGCGCTTGGCGCCCTGCCCCACGTTGCCCGGGTTGATGCGGTATTTGGAAAGCGCCTGCGCGCATTCCGGATAGTCGCGCAGCAGCAGGTGGCCGTTGTAGTGGAAGTCGCCCACCAGCGGGGTGTCGATTTCCATGCGGTCGAGCTGTTCGCGGATCGCCGGCACCGCGGCGGCCGCCGCCGGGGTGTCCACGGTGATGCGCACGATCTCGGAGCCGGCGCGCGCCAGTTCCTTCACCTGGATCGCGGTGCCGATCGCGTCGGCGGTATCGGTGTTGGTCATCGACTGCACCACCACCGGCGCGTCGCCGCCGACCCAGACGGTGCGATTGCCATGCGAGACCGCGACCTTGCGGCGCGCGCGGCGCGGCAGCGGGCCCGAGGGGATCGGTTCGCCAATGCAGGGTTCGTTCACGATCATGTTCCGTTCCATTACTTCAAAGAGACTTGAGCAAACTTCTTGCCCGGGGCCTGTTCCAGGCTGACAGGCGAACCGCGCAGGGTCGCGCTGACGGCAGCCGGATTACCGACGGTCAGCATGCCCGGCGCGGTGACGTCGAAGGTTTCGGTCGAGCCGGCCTTGACCTCGCGCCACAGCAGGCGCTTGCCGCCGACGACCACGCCGATCCAGGCATCTTCACGCACGTTCAGCACCAGCGCATTGCCGCCGGCGGCTGCCGGCGCGGCAGGTACGGCGGTCACGGGCGCTGCCAGCGTGGCCGGCGCTCCGGTCGTAGCTGCGGGCGCGGTGCCCGGCGCAGCGGCGGCCGGCGGCGTTGCGCCCGGGGCGGTCGCCGGCGCCGCGGCCGGCGGCGTGGCGCCTGCCGGCGCGGTCGCACCCTCGCCTGCCGGCGCCGGCACCGAGATCAGCGGCACCGACGGGTTCTGCAGGCTGTCCTGGTGCGCCGGCGCGGCCGGCGCGCCGCCGTGCGGGGTCACCACCGGGGTTTCGAGCAGGGCGCCATTGTCCGCTTGCGGCTGCTGGCTGCCCGGGAGCAGGCCGAAGTGCCAGAGCGCGGCGCCGGCGGCGACCAGTACCGCCACGCCGGCGATCAGGCCGACCGGCACCTTATTGCGCTTGCCGCCGATCGGGAAGCGGCTTTGCGAGAACGAGGCCGGACGCTGCTCGCGGCGCGGGATCGAGGCGGTGGCGCCGGCTTGGGCTTCGGGCGGCATGTTCATCTCGATCTTGGCGACCAGTGGGGCGGCGTCGATCTTCAGCAGCTTGGCGTAGGCGCGCACGAAGCCGCGCGTCACGGCCGGGCTCGGGAGCGAGGCGTAATCGCCGGCTTCCAGCGCCACCACCTGGCGCGGCGCCAGTTTCAGTTGGTCGGCCACCTGCTCCACGCTCCAGCCCATCGCTTCGCGCTGGGACTGCAGGGTCTTGCCGGGAATGCCAGCGTCGTTGCCCGGCGTCGCCGGCTGGTCTGCATGCTCGTTCATCATCTTGTCTCACTCATCGAATGCGCCGCGCTCGAAGGCCGCGTACTCCGGCGAGCCGGGGAAGCGCCGCCGCAGCTGGGCTGCCAGGCTGGCTTCCTGGGTCCGGTCGCCGAGCTTGCGCTGCACGCGCAAAGCCAGCCAGAGCGCGTCGGCCGACAGCGTGTCGAGTTTCGAAGTCTCGATCAGGCGGTTAATGAAAAAACCGGCGCGCGGGTACTCGCGCCGCTCGTAATAGGTCCGCGCCAGGCCGGCGTTGCTCGCCTGCAGGTCGGGGTTGTAACGCAGGGCCTCGAGCAGGTAACGCTCGGCGGCCTGGAAATTCTTGCTGCGGATGCTGCACAGTCCGGCATTCACCAGCGCGCTCACCGGGGTCTGGTAGGACGGGTTGCGCAGCGCCGCGTCGAAGTACGGCATGGCCTGGGCCGGCTTGTTCAGCGAGGTGCACAGGAAGGAGCCGTAGTTGTTCGACAAATCCGGGTTGCCCGGCTTGAGGCGCAGGGCGGTCTGGTAGTTGTCGTCGGCCAGGGCCAGCTGGCCCATCGCGGTGTAGATCAGCGCGCGCAGGCCGTGGGCTTCGGCATTGCCCGGGTCGGCCGCGAGCGCCTGCTTGACCTCGTCGAGGGCGATTTCGTACTGGCCGTTCTGGTAGTAGCCGACCGCCAGCTGCAGGCGGATCGAGGCGCGCTTTTCCGCCGCCGTGACGTCGGACGCGGTCTTCAGTTCGCCGCTGCCGGCGCCATTGCTGGCGCAGCCGGCGAGCACAGCCAGCGCAGCGATAGACGCTGACAGGAGAGCTGCACGACCGGCTGCGCGAACCATCAGGAAGGGATCTCCACGATGCGCCCGAAGTCGGCGCCGAACTTCTTCTGGTACTCGGCCATCTTTTCCATGCGCTGGGCCACGCGGGTGCGGTCCTGCACTTCGCCGGCCAGCTGGCCGCAGGCGGCGTCGATGTCGTCGCCGCGCGTCTTGCGCACGGTGGTGACGATGCCGGCATCCATCAGCACCTGGGCGAAGGCCTTGATGCGCGGGTTCTTCGAGCGCGTCAGGCCCGATTCCGGGAACGGATTGAACGGGATCAGGTTGAACTTGCAGTTCACACCCACCACCGGGTCGTTCACCAGGGCGATCAGTTCGCGCGCATGCTCGTCGCTGTCGTTGAAGCCGTCGAGCATGCAGTATTCGAAGGTGATGAAGTCGCGCGGGGCGAATTCCAGGTAGCGCTTGCAGGCCGCCAGCAGCTCGCGCAGCGGGTATTTTTTATTTAGCGGCACCAGGATGTCGCGCAAGGCGTCGTTCGACGCGTGCAGCGACACGGCCAGGGCCACCGGCACGTCCTGGGACAGCTTGTCGATGTTCGGGACCACGCCCGAGGTCGACAGGGTCACGCGGCGGCGCGACAGGCCGTAGGCGTTATCGTCCAGCATCATCTTCAGCGCGGTGACGGTCGGCTCGTAGTTGAGCAGCGGCTCGCCCATGCCCATCATGACCACGTTGGTGATCTGGCGCTCGCCCTTCGGGCCCGGCTCGATGCCCTTGGTACGGCGCAGCTCGAACTCGGCCATCCACAGCTGGCCGATGATCTCGGCCACGGTGAGGTTGCGGTTGAAGCCCTGCTTGCCGGTCGAGCAGAAGCGGCAGTTGACGGCGCAGCCGGCCTGGGTCGAGATGCACAGCGTGCCGCGGTTTTCTTCCGGGATGAACACGGTTTCCACGGCGTTGCCATTGCCGACGTCGACCAGCCACTTGCGGGTGCCATCAAGCGAGGTATGGTCGCTGATGATGCCCGGCGCACGGATCTCGGCGCGGGTCTTGAGCTTTTCGCGCAGCGACTTGGCCAGGTCGGTCATGTCGTCGAAGTTCGCAGCGCCGAACTGGTGGATCCAACGCTGGAGCTGCTTGGCGCGGAACGGTTTCTCACCCAGCTCGGCGCAGTACGCAACGAGTTGCGCGGGATCGAAGTCCAGCAGGTTGGTGAGAGTCGTCATGGCAAAATCCTTTATTTCCTGAAACCACTCGCGCCGGCCCGGGGCCGCGGGCGAGTGGTTTACTCTTTTAAATTAGTCCGGGGGAAAATTTACGGGGCGCGCCCCGGATGCGCTCCCCCTACTAATTAACGCGAGTAGACGTTCAGTGCCGGGAAGAAGTAAGCGATTTCCACGGCAGCGGTTTCAGCGGCGTCCGAACCGTGGACGGCGTTGGCGTCGATCGAGTCGGCGAAGTCGGCGCGAATGGTGCCGGCTTCAGCTTTCTTCGGATCGGTCGCGCCCATCAGGTCGCGGTTCTTCAGGATCGCGCCTTCGCCTTCCAGCACCTGGATCATGACCGGGCCCGAGATCATGAAGTTGACCAGGTCCTTGAAGAACGGACGCGCAGCGTGCACGGCGTAGAAGCCTTCGGCTTCGGCTTGCGACAGCTGGGTCATGCGTGCAGCGACGACTTTCAGGCCAGCGCCTTCGAAGCGGCTATAGATTTGGCCGATCACATTTTTTGCAACTGCGTCCGGTTTGATGATCGACAGGGTGCGTTCGATTGCCATGTAAAACTCCAATGAAAAGAATGGTTTGAATCAAGAACCTTTAGTGGCTCCTGCAACTGAATTTGGAACTCAATTAACCTTTAATTTTACCACAGCTGCCTCATATAACCGATATTGCGGCACTGGCAAGCAAAGTGGTAGAGTTGCAGGGCAAAATCGTCCTGGCTTAAGGCTCTGCTAAGCATCTGCTTGTATGGTTTTCAGTGACGCTCATCCACCAACCGGAGGCACCATGATCCCTAATTCGCAACCCCGCAGTACGATCGACCTGACCAAAGCCGGCCGGGTCGACGTCACGCGCAACAAAGTCCTGCGCAACACCTACTGGCTGCTGGCGCTGTCGATGATCCCGACCGTGCTGGGCGCCTACATCGGCGTGTCGTTCGACCTGATGGCCGGCATCGGCGGCATCGGCTTCATCGGCTTCATGCTGGTCGCCTTCGGCTTCATCTTCGCGATCCAGAAGTTCAAGGACTCGGCCGTCGGCCTGGGCCTGCTGCTGGCCTTCACCTTCGTGATGGGCCTGATGCTGACCCCGCTGCTGCAGCACACCCTCGGCTACTCGAACGGCGGCACCCTGATCATGACCGCCTTCGGCGGCACCGCCTGCGTGTTCGCTGTGATGGCCAGCATCGCCACCACCACCAAGCGCGACTTCTCGGGCATGGGCAGCTGGCTGATGGCCGGCGTGATCGTGCTGATCCTGGCAGCCGTGGCCAACATCTTCCTGCAGATGTCGGCCCTGACCATCGTGATCTCGCTGCTGGCGATCGGTATCTTCTCGGCCTTCATCCTGTTCGACGTGCAGCGCATCGTCAACGGCGGCGAAACCAACTACATCACCGCCACCCTGTCGATCTACCTGGACGTGTACAACATCTTCACCAGCCTGCTGCAACTGCTGGGCATCGCCGGCGGCGACCGCGACTAAGCGGTTTCAGCCGAAATGAAAAGCCGACCTCGAGGTCGGCTTTTTTTATACCACTGGGGTCAGGTCTGACATTCGGACACAAGCTCTTCCGTACTTACGCTTGAGACCGTGTCTGAATGTCAGACCTGACCCCGATCTGTGTGCGTTAGGCCTCGGCGGGCACTTCGTAGGTGGCGGCTGCCGCCGGCTTCTCGCCCAGCTCGAACACCGCGATCGACTCCACGTGCGAGGTATGCGGGAACATATTGCACACCCCCGCCTTCTTCAGCACGTAGCCCGCCTTGTGCACCAGGATGCCGGCGTCGCGCGCCAGCGTCGAGGGGCTGCAGGATACGTACACGATCCGCTGCGGCATCAGCTCCTCGTGGGACTCGCGCAGGTCGGCCAGCGCCAGCGACAGGGCCATGGCGCCGTCGCGCGGCGGGTCGACCAGCATGCGGTCGAACTTGCCGAGCGCGACCAGGTCGTCCTTGTTCACCTCGAACAGGTTGCGGGTCGAGAACGAGGTTTTGGCGGCCAGGCCGTTGGCCTGCGCATTCTCCAGCGCGCGGGTGGTGAGCGCGGTGCTGCCTTCGATCCCCACCACCTCGCGCGCCTGGGTCGCCAGCGGCAGCGTGAAGTTGCCAAGGCCGCAGAACAGGTCGGCCACGCGCTCGCCCGGCTGCACGTCCAGCAGGCGCAGCGCCTTCGAGACCAGCACCCGGTTGATCTGGTGGTTCACCTGGGTGAAATCGGTCGGCTTGAAGGGCATGCGGATGCCGAATTCCGGCAGCGTGTAGTACAGCTCCTTGCCCAGCGGGTAGTACGGGTAGGCGGTATCCGGGCCCTTCGGCTGCAGCCACCACTGGATGTTCCATTTGTCGGCGAAGGCCCTGGCCAGTTCCTCGTCCGCCGGGGTGAGCGGGGCCATGATGCGCAGCACCAGCACGGTCACTTCTTCGCCGATCGCGACTTCGATCTGCGGCATCTGGTTGTAGATCGACAGCTGGCCGACGAACTCGCGCAGCGGCACGATCAAGTGGGCGAAGTGGTCCGGCAGGATCTCGCAATAGGTGATGTCGGCCACATAGGACGAAGCGCGCTCGTGGAAACCGACCAGCACCCCGCCCTTCTTGGCCACGTGGCGCACCGACAGGCGCGCGCGGTAGCGGTAGTCCCAGGTCGGGCCGTACAGCGGGCGCATGATGTTCTCCGCTTTCACTTTGCCCAGGTGCCACAGGTTGTCCTCGAGGACGCGCTGTTTCATCGCGACCTGGGCCGAGGGCTCGAGGTGCTGCATCGAGCAGCCGCCGCAGTAGCCGAAGTGCTGGCACTTCGGCTCGACCCGCATCGACGAGGCGCGCTGCAGGGTGACCATGCGGCCCGACTCCCAGTTCTTCTTCTTGCGCAGGGTTTCAAAGCTGACGCGTTCGCCCGGCAGTGCGCCTTCGACGAAGATCACCTTGCCCGGGGTGCCGTCTTCGTTCTCGAGGTGGCCGACGCCGCGCGCGTCCGCATCCAGGGATTTGATGTCGATGAAAATTTCTTGCATGTTGGTCAAAAAGAAAGAGGGAGTGGGCACAGGACTGGCTGTGCAGGGAGTTCGCAAATAAAAAATGGGCGGAATACGCCCGGGCAGAATGATAGCAAGGAAATGGGGTGGGGGCCATGGGTGGAAGGCGCCCAGAGATGCCCGGCCGGAGCCGGGCCGGCGTGCCGCGACTACTGGAAAGCAGGCGTCGTGCTGCCCTGGACGCCGTCAGCGTTCCGGATGTAGCGCAGCCACACCGGCGGCAGCATGACCAGGCGTTCCTTCCGGTCCGCACTGGGCTTCACTTCCCATTCGCACAAGCTGCGCGCGACGCAGGCCATGAACATCGCGTCGTTCACATTCTCCGCGCCCAGTACCGATACCTGAGTCATCTTGCCCTCGGGCGAGATACGGCCGCCATACAGCACGACCGCGCCCTTGACCAGGCCGCCCTCGCGGCGCGCGTAGCGGTCGATGCACTTGTCGGTGACGCGCTGGTACTTGCCTTCCAGTTGCCGCATTTCCACCGCAAGGGCCGGATCGGCATCGAAGGGAACCATCTTGTCCCTCGTGAAATCGCCGCTTGGATCTTTTGCGGCATAGCAAGCCTGGGGTTCGTCGGCCAAGGCGGCGCCGGCGAACAGGACGGATGCGGCGAGGGCGATCAGGGTACGCATGAGGTAGGGGCAGGCAGTCGATAAGAGGCCGATGTTATCAACTATAGTTGCCTGGTGGAACGCTTTTTGCTGATCCGAGGCGCGGCGCGGCGGGGCGAGATGATGTACAGCGCATGGCAAGCGGCTGCAGTGTTACAACAAGGAGTCGCGCACCACCCCGCGCGCCGCCATCGCCCGCTTCAGCTTGACCAGCGCCTCCTGCTGGATCTGGCGCACCCGCTCGCGCGTCACGCCCATCTCCTCGGCGAGGGTCTCCAGCGTGGCCGGATCGTCATTGTCCAGCCCGAAGCGCCGGGTGACTACCAGGCGCTGCTTGTCGGGCAGGCGCGTGAGCCAGTCGCGCACCAGGGTCGTCATTTCGTGCTGCTCGGCGCGCGCGTCCGGGCTGGCCTCGCCGTCGTCGGGCAGCATGTCCATCAGGTTGGAGGTCGGGTCGTTGTCGAGCGGGGCGTCGAGCGAGGCGGCGTGTTCGGACAGCGCCAGGATGTCCTGCACCTCTTCCACCGGCCGCCCGACCAGGCTGGCGATGTCTTCGCAGGAAGCTTCCTTGCCGTCGTGCTTCTGCGCCTCGAGGTGGTACTTGGCGCGCAGCACCTGATTCAGCTCGCGCACCATGTGCACGGGGAGGCGCACCGTGCGCGCCTGGTTCATGATGGCGCGCTCGATGCTCTGGCGGATCCACCAGGTGGCGTAGGTGGAGAAACGGAAGCCGCGCTCGGGCTCGAACTTGTCGATCGCGCGCATCAGGCCGATGTTGCCCTCTTCGATCAGGTCGAGCAGCACGACGCCGCGGTTGATGTAGTGCTTGGCGATCGAGACGACCAGGCGCAGGTTATGCTCGATCATCTTCTGGCGCGCCGCGAAGTCGCCCGCCTTGGCCTGTGTGGCGACCTGGACTTCCTCGCTCGCCGTCAGGAGCGGGCGGGTGCCGATCTGGTTGAGGTAGTGCTGGGTGGTGTCGGTCGCGAGCTCGGCCTGCAAGACCTTGCGCAGTTCGTCCACCGTGTCGACTTCGGGGCCGGGGAGGATGTCCTCCCCGTCGGTCGCAGCGGCGCCCCCGCGTTCCGGTTCGTCCGGAAACTCGTCTGATTCCTGCTGGTCCAGCGAGTGCGGCGGCTGCGTCATACCATTACATCCTCTATCGACCCGGCAGGAACCTCGCCGGATCAACGGGTTTGCCCTGCTGGCGTATCTCGAAATGCAACTTCACCGAGTCGGCGTCCGAATCGCCCATTTCCGCGATCATCTGGCCCTTGGCCACGTTGTCGCCTTCCTTGACGACGATCTTGCGGTTGTGCGCGTATGCCGACAGCAAGCTGTTGTTGTGCTTGACGATGACGAGGTTACCATAACCCCGGATGCCACTGCCAGCGTACATTACCTTGCCGGCGCCCGCAGCCACCACCTGCTGGCCCGGACGGCCGGCGATGTCGATCCCCTTGTTGCGGCCTTCGTCGAAGGTGGCGACGATGCGGCCGTCCGCCGGCCACATCCAGCTCAGCCTGTCGTCGTCGTTCGCGGTCACGGTGCTGCCGGCGGCGATCGCCGGGGCCGGGGCCGCCGGCGCCGGTGCAGCCGGGCGCACCGGCTCGGTGCGCGCGCCCGATTCCGGCCGGGCGGCGACGTTCTCGGTGTAGGGCTGCTTGTCGGCGCGCGGTTCGGTCTTGCGCGGCGGCGTGGCCGCCGGCGGCGCCGGCACCGGCTGGGTCTGGATGTTGGCGGTGCGTTCGCCACGCTCCGGCGCCGCAACGCGCAGGGTCTGGCCGACCTTGATGTCGTCCGGATCGCGCAGGTTGTTCCAGGCGACGATGTCGCGGTAGTTTTCGCCGTGGTCCAGTGCGATGCGCAGCAGGGTGTCGCCGCGGCGTACCGTGTACATGCCCTTCTCGGCCTTCGGTTCTTCGACACGCGCGGCCGGGGCCGGGCGCGGACGCTCGGACACCGAGGCGCCGGTGCGCTCGACGACCGGCGCCTGGCGCGTCAGGGAGTTACAGCCGGCCAGCAGGCCGAGGGCGAGGGTGAGCAGTGCGAGGCGGGGTAAATGGGAGGCTTGGTTCATTGTCTTTCTATTTTCTGTTCATGTTCTATGGCGGCGCGTCCCTGCAGCAGCGCCAGGGGCGACATGCGCCGGCGGACATCATCAGCCGTGGTCGTGCCGGTTGGACCAAGCTCTTCAACGCCGGCCGGGCCGGCGGGGTTGACCCGGCAGGCCGGGACAGGCAGCATCGTGCGCGGCGCGCCTGGGCGCGCCCGCTGGCCATGCTAGATGGTGCCGGGACGCAGCGGCACGAAGTGGCACGCTTCCAGCGTTTCGCTGGCCCACTCGCTTTTGCCGATGCGGGTAATACGTTGCAGGTGCTGGACCTGGGCGCCAACCGGTGCGACGAGATGCGCGCCGATGGCCAGTTGTTCGAGCAGGGCTTGCGGCACTTCGAGTCCCGCAGCTGCAAGGATGATGCCGTCGAAAGGCGCTACCTGCGGCAAGCCTAGCATACCATCGCCGTATTGCAAACGCAGGTTCGAAATCCTCAGCGGCCGCAGGTTGGTCTTGGCCAGCTCGTGCAGCGGCTTGATGCGCTCGATCGAATACACCTCGCGCGCCACGAAGGACAGCACGGCGGCCTGGTAGCCGCAGCCGGTGCCGATCTCGAGCACCCGGCCCAGCTGGCCGCCGGCGCCTATCGAGGCACGCATGGCTTCGATCATGCGCGCGACGATGTAGGGCTGCGAAATCGTCTGGTTGTGCCCGATCGGCAGCGAGGCGTCGATGTACGCCTGCGCGGACAGGGCCGGTTCGATGAACAGGTGGCGCGGCACCGCTTCCATCGCGCCCAGCACGACGCCGTCCTTGACGCCCTGCTTCGCCACGCGCGCCACCATGGCCCGGCGTACCGCTTCCGACGCCATCAGCTCGGAGCGCTGCGCGACCGGTGCGGCGGGCGCGTGTGCCTGGGCATAGCCGGGCGGACGCGGCGACGGCGCCGGCGCGGCCGGCGCGAAACTGGCGCGCCCGGCCGTGCTGGCGTTACGCGTCGCGGTCTGCGGCGTGGCCACCGGCGTAGGCAGCCCCGGCTTGCGCACGGCGCCGCCGGTCACCGAGGACAGCGGCAAGGGAAAGGTGCTGCGCTTATCGTTCACGTCGCCGCTCATACGAGTCCTCGCAGCAGTTCCAGCTGGGCCTTGTGGGTCAGGTCGACCTGCAGCGGCGTGATCGACACGCGGCCCTGCGCGGTCGTATGGAAATCGGTGCCCTCGCTCGCATCGCGGCAGGCGCCCGGTGCGCCGATCCAGAAGATCTCGCGGCCGCGCGGATCCTGCGAGCGGATGACCGGCTCGGCCTGGTGGCGGCGGCCGAGGCGCGAAGGCGTCAAGGGACCGATCTCTTCGTACGGCAGGTTCGGGATGTTCACGTTGAACAGGAAGGGCAGCTCGAGCTTGTCGAAGCGGCGCTCGACGATCTCGCGCGCGACCCGGGCGGCCGCATCGACGTGGGCCCAGCCCGGATTCACCTGCGAAAAGGCGATCGCCGGGATGCCGAACAGGTAGGCCTCGGTGGCCGCCGCGACGGTACCGGAATACAGGGTGTCGTCGCCCATGTTCTGGCCATTGTTGATGCCGGAAACGACCAGGTCGGGCGGCGCATCACCCATCGCGGTCAGGGCGATGTGGACGCAATCGGTCGGCGTTCCATTAACAAAATGGAAACCGTTGGCGGCTTTCGTGACCGTCAGCGGGCGGTCGAGCGTCAACGAATTCGACGCACCCGAGCGGTTGCTGTCGGGTGCGACCACCACGATGTCCGCGATCGCGGACAAGGCATCGGCCAGCGCGCTGATACCAGGCGCCAAGTAGCCGTCGTCGTTACTGATAAGAATTCGCATGTCAGCGATTTTACCTGAAGCAACGCCCGGATCGCTCGTCAGCAAGGCCTTTTTTGTTTCCTCATGGCGATTCTTCTTGTCAAGGAATGAGCAGCTTGCCAAGTGTTTTTGTCGCTAATGCACTGATATTTGCCGCTATCGCAATACCGACAACTCCTCGCGCCTGGCACGTACCAGGGCCCCCTCCAGCGAGGAGACCAGGTCCTTGTTGAGCGCCAGCGCCGCGTCCTTGTCCCCCTCCCGAAGGTAGACCTGCTCGATCATGGCCGCCACCCGCTGGCGTAGCGGAAGTGCCACACTCAGCCATTGCACCGAGCGGCGCATGCTGTCGGCCAGCGCGCGCGCCTCCAGCCGGCTGTCCTGGTCGATCAGGGCTTTCAGCTGCGCGCACTGTTGCTGCAGGCTGTCGATCGCGTGGTGCTCGTCCGTGTGGCCGGCGCCAGCCTCGGCCTCGCGGACCGGCGCCGGTGCGCTGCGCAGGCTGCGCACGGCAGCCATGTCGCCCTGGGCCGCGAGGATCTGGGCCAGTGCGTCTCGCGCGCTCAGCGTCGGCAGGGCATAGGCGCCGTCGTAGCGCTCGCGCACGCGCAGCACGGCTTCCAGGAGCCGCCGCGCATTGCCGAGCTCGCCCATTTCACCGAGCAGCTGGCCGAGCCGCTGGCCGCAGCGCAGGGTGTCTTCATGCTCGGCGCCCTGCAACTGGCGGCGGCCGCCGAGCACCCGCTCGAACAGCACCCGCGTCCTGTCTTTCTCGTGCTGGCTGTCCAGGGTGGCGGCGAGCCCTTCGAGGCTGTCGAGCGTGGCCGGGTGCGCATCTCCCCACAGGCGCTCGCAGGTGGCCACCACCTGCTCGTGCAGCGCCAGCGCCCGTTCCCTCTCCCCTTTCCGGCCAAGCACGGACGCCAGGCCGGAACGTGCGGCCAGCGTCTCCGGATGCTCACCCCCCAGGGTGCTCATGCCGCGCTGGGCCAGCAGCTCGTAGCGCTGGCGTGCATCGTCGAGCCTGCCTCCGGCGAGGTCGAGCGCGGCCAGCGCGGCATGCGCGGCGCGTGTATCCGGGTGGTCTTCGCCCAACTCGGCGCAGCGCAGCAGCAGGCTCTCGCGCAGCAGCTCGCGCGCTTCGTTGCCGCGCCCTTCCTGCTGGCACAGTTCGGCGAGCCGCGCCAGGCAGCTGGCCTGCAGCACGGCCGCGGCCCAGCCTTCCTGTGCGCGGGCGCGTGCCAGCGCGCTGCGCAGGCGCACCTCGGCCAGCGGCTGCCAGGGGAAGCTGCCCTGGGCGAACCATGTCATCAGGCAGGACGCCGGATGCGCCAGCGCGGCGCGTCCCGGACCGGCGATGGCCACCGCCTCGGACACCGGTAGCTGGACCTCGTCGAACCAGCTTTCCAGGCGCAGCCAGCCGACGCCGTAGCTGCTGCGCAGCAGGGCTTCGAGGCGCGGCTGGTAGCCGGCCAGGCCCTGGGCCGGATCGCCGCGGCGCCAGCGCTGGCCGGTGTCGCTGCGGGCGCCGTCGGCGGCGCAGGCGATCGGATAGACCAGCAGCGGGCGCTGCTCGTCCTCGTGGGTGCAGCGGTAGTCGATGGCGCGCCGTACGACCCCCTCGAGGCCCTCGATGCTGCCCGGCGCCGGCGTGAACAGGCCGACCAGCCGGTCGGGGACGAGAACGGTGCAGGCACTGACGCTCGACGAGCGGCCGGCGCCGCTGGCCACCAGCACGTGGCGGAAGTGCCCCGCCAGGCGCGCGGCGAAGCGGCGCAGCAGCGCCGGACAGGCATCGAACAAGGCCACCCAGTCGAGGCGCCCGGCGCGCTCGACATAATCGTCGTCGAAACGGCCGGCCCGCATCAGGTACAGCGGGCGGCGGCCATCCACGCGCTGCACGTAGGGGCGCCAGTCGACGGCGTCGAGCAAGGCATCCGCAACCCCGTCGCCGCCATCGTCGCGGGCGATGCGGCGCCGCCGCAGCTCTCCGAGCAGCGCGCCGGCATAGTCGACCAGGCCGGGCGGACAGTCGTCGTCGGCGCCGTCCGGCGGCGGGCCGAAGTAGCCGTTCAGCGAAGGAGAGGCGAGGTCCCAGTCGATCACCAGGACCGGCGCCGCGTCGGTGTCGCCGGCCAGCTGCAGCGCCATGGCCGCCAGCAGGCCGTTGCGGACCGGGCCGCCTTCGTAGGCATACAGGGTGGTACCCTGGCCGGGACTGTCCAGTGCCTGGAGCGTAGAGCGATTCTGTTCCATGTGACTCCTCGTTATTTTTTTGGGAAAGTCAGGCTTGGCATCGCGCGCCATTCTGGTGGGACATCGGGGAGCACGAATTGGTTGCAGTCATGTCCAGGCGGCGTATGCTTTTTTTGCTGGTGATAGTGCGTGGAGATACGCTGGACCATCTTGTCGATATCGGGCAGGAAGTCCGGGTTGGATTTCAGGTCGCTCGTGGCCATCGTGAAGTGCGAGAAATCGACGTAGTACGTGTTCTCGGTGATCTCCGGCGGCAGCGATTCGGGGTGCCGCGTCATGATCACCGGGATGATCAGGCGGCTCGGCAGCTCGTACCAGCTTGATCGCTCGTGCTCGAGCAGGCGCATGGCCGCGTACTCGCGCCGGGTGTAGGCATGGGCCTCGTACTTGGGTGTGTAGATGAGGATCATGCACACGCTCTCGCACATCGCGCACGCGATCTTGCGGTCGAGGTCGTCGCCACCGCCCAGCTGTTCGGTGTCGATGAACAGTTCGTCTTCGTTGTCGAAGTGAGGTTCGAGATAGCAGCGCAACGCGTCGGCAAGGGCGGTCTTGAACCGTTTCATCAGGTCGTGCCTGCCGTGTGCGTAGCTGAAAAAACACCCGTAACGGATCGCCATTGCCTATCCCCCATTCCAATGCGCTAAGGCTGGATTCCTTTGACTCTAGCGACACGGACCCCGGCCACTTTGCGTGCGCACAAGCGTGCTGGCGGACTCGGCAGCATCGTTGGAAAGTAGCGTGGAATGCACCTTCAGGCATAATGCCGCCGATTAATGGACAGGTATTCGAAGTAAAGGGACAGGATATGAAAGCCGTAGTTTGCAAGGATTGGGGTCCGATCGACCAGCTCATGATCGAGGACCTGCCCGACCTGGTGCCGGGCGCGGGAGAGGTCGTGGTCGACGTGAAGGCGGCCGGCGTCAACTTCCCCGACGTGCTGACCGTGCAGGGCAAGTACCAGGTGCGCCCGCCCCTCCCCTTCACGCCGGGGAACGAATTCGCCGGCACCGTCCGCACCGTCGGCGCAGGCGTCACCGGCGTCGCCCCGGGCCAGCGGGTGATCGGTTTCACCCGTACCGGCGCGTTCGCCGAGCAGGCGCTGGCGCCGGTGGATGCCCTGATGCCGATACCGCCCGGCATGGACTTCGACACCGCCGCCGCCATCACCCTCACCTATGGCACCTCGCACCACGCGGTGGTCGACCGCGCCGCCCTGCAGCCGGGCGAAACCATGCTGGTGCTGGGCGCGGCCGGCGGCGTCGGGCTGGCGGCGATCGAGATCGGCAAGGCCCTGGGGGCACGCGTGATCGCGGCCGCCTCGAGCGAAGAGAAACTGGCGGTCTGCCGCGCACACGGTGCGGATGCCGTGATCAATTATGAGAAGGAAGACCTGCGCGAGGCGCTGAAGGCCGCCACCAATGGCCGCGGGCCGGACGTGATCTACGACCCGGTGGGCGGCAAGTACAGCGAGCCGGCGCTGCGCTCGATCGCCTGGCGCGGGCGCCACCTGGTGGTGGGCTTCGCGGCGGGCGAGATTCCGAAGCTGCCCTGGAACCTGATGCTGCTGAAAGGCGCGTCGGTGGTGGGCGTGTTCTGGGGCGATTTCGTGCGCAAGGAGCCGGCGGCGAACCTGGCGGCGATGCGGCAGATGCTGGGGTGGATGGCGGAAGGGAAACTCAAGCCGCTGGTGTCGGCGCGCTACCGGCTGGAAGAGACGGCGCAGGCCTTGAACGACATGGCGGACAGGAAGGTCACCGGCAAAGTCGTGATTTGCCCATAACGTCGGTTTTGTAGGGTGGGCGGGTTCCCCTGTATGGCACAGGGACATGGGTTACACATGTCTAGAGACATAGGTGACACATGTCGAACCATTCTACGCCTTAATCCTGAGGTCGATTTCTGCGACTTTTCGCGTACAGAACATGACGTCGAAG